>DATNBB010000243.1:0-6482 GCA_035607335.1 Binatia bacterium
GCTCACGGTTCGCAGTCATATTTCGGTGAAGTCGATCAAGTTTTGGGAGGATTCGTGCGACAGGACGTTCCCGCCAGATGAGCCCAGCACAAAATGAGGTCTTGATCGCTTTCGGCACACGACTGCCTTCCACATGTGGTCGTGGGGACAAAGAGCCAAGCAAGCACTCCTAGAAAAAAGACGAATGGATAACCTGGACCACCCCGACCCTCACGGCACCCACCGTGATGTACTGCCTCCTATCTGCAATGGAGATTCGCGTCAATAGCGATGCAGTTTTCTGCCCGAAAATTCACGTAACTCAAATGTTTTTTATAACTTAATGCGCGTTATGCGCATACCGAATCGCCCGTAAATATGCGCTCTATACGTCTGGAATGCGGTCAACTTGGCACCCCGGGTCTCCTGAGCGTCTCTCTCGAAGAAAATCTTGAATGGGCGCAGTAGGCTGCATTCGGATGCACTCCGAATAAAAACGAGAGGAACCCTTGATTATTTTGAATCCGGTGGCTACACTTCGCGTTCAGGAGTATCACTAGGGGTCGTTCCTTGTTGTCTGAAGAAACTTCCGCTTCCGCAGAGAAAACAGCGGAAGTCGAATCGCCATCGCTTTCCGCCTCACAACAGGCCAAAGTGCGTGAGCAGTTGGATCGTATTGTCGCCAGCTCTCTCTTCCGTAATAGCAGGCGCTTCCCTGAATTCCTGCGTTATACGATTAATCGCGCCCTAAATGAAGACACCGAAGGTGTTAAGGAACGCACGATTGGCGTCGAAGCGTTCGGTCGGGATCCAAACTACGATACGAACGTCGATCCGATCGTTCGCGTCACTGCTGCCGCTATCCGTAAGAGGTTGGCGCATTATTACCGGGAGATCGGGCATGAGCATGAGCTGCGCATCGAGTTCGCGCGAGGCTCGTATGTGCCTGAATTCCGCTTTCCCGCTGACGAACCGCCTGCGACGTCTGTTCCTTCGGCCGAGATCAGTCCGGTCGCGCCTGCGGTTGCCGCCGCTCCGCGCCAGAATGCAGTCCTCTGGGCTGTGATCGCCTGCCTCGCGGTACCTTATTTCGTTTATTTTGGTTTCCAGTTGTTCGCAAAACGTCCCACCGCTCTGGACACCTTTTGGTCTCCGATTACAAACGCGAATGCTCCGGCGCTGGTTTGCATCCCAGTGATGGATCCCAGCGTCGATTCGTCGGCCATCTTGCCGGACGCAACAGCCGTCAGCCGGCGCGTTCTTGACGTGGGCGCGCCGCGGAAGCCATCGCAATCGGCAGAGCAGACTCCGCCTGATAGAGTTACCTTCGCGGCTTCAATGGCGCTTTCCACCGTCAGCTCCGTCTTGGGCGGGATGAAAAAGGTCTTCCATGTGCGGCATGTGAATGATGCGAATCTCAACGACATGGAAGACGGACCCGTGGTACTCATCGGTGGCTTTACCAACCGTTGGACTATGAATCTCGACAGTGGCTTGCGTTTCGATCTGGCCCGCGATGGAACATCCCGGTACGTCGCCGACCGCAAGAATGCCTCCTCGCGCGCATGGCAGGAATCCGAACCCGCCAATTCCACAAATGCGTTCACGGACTATGCCGTTGTCTCGCGGGTCCACAGCATGACCACCGGCCGCGTTCTGCTTACGATCGCAGGGCTGGACCGCTTCGGCACACAAGCCGGCGCGGATTGTGTCGCCGAGCCTTCTTGTCTGGCGACGGCTGAAAATATTGCCCCGGGTGATTGGAAAGCGAAGAATATTCAGTTAGTTCTTCGAACTACGGTGATCGGCGGCAATCCTGGCGAGCCGACGGTTCTCGCCGCATACCTCTGGTGACCGTTGCACCACCCTACGTTTGTTTTTCAGTTTTCTTGGGATATTTCTCGCGCTACCTTCAACAACCGTTTTCGTGATGCGGTATCCATCGCCTCGACGATTCGCAGCAACGACTGAATGAACTTCGCATCGGTCTCGCTCTTGCCGAACGGCAGCTTTCGGCGCCCGTCCGTCACCAGCGGCTCGACCTGGGGCGGCTTTTCGCCGTCGTAAAAAACCTGATAAAGGGGAATATCCAGAGCCCGCGCTATTTTCTCGATGGTTTCGAGGGAAGGAACCGTGTGCCCATTTTCTACTCGGGATGTGTAGCATCGCAGCAAACCGCTTCTTTCCTCGATGTCTCCTTGGGTCAATCCTTTCGCTTCCCGCAGGGCCCGAATGCGTTCGCCAATCAACATGAACCCCTCCCCAAATGCCTCAGCAGACAATCGGCGCTAGCCAAGAGATTTCGTTTCAAAGTATAAGTAATAATTATGAAGTATACTATCACTTCTCGGATTAGAAACAAGATAACTCTGCGTTCCCTGTCAGGCGTCGATTCCCGCTTCCCGCGTTTCCGCTCTTGCAATTTCTGGCCGCGGACTTATGCTGGTTTCGTCCCACTGCACTCAATTTGTAGCGAGGTTTCTATGACCATCCGGATTTTCCGTCATGCAAAGCTCTGTCGGCCGGCTGCTGTTGCAGCCTTTCTCGTGATGCTCGGTGTAGCCGCCACGTTCACGCCCGGCGCGGCGCGGCAATCGGGCAACGATTGGCCCGAGTTTGGCTCCGACGTGCAAAGCACGAGCGCTCCCACTTTTAATACCGGCATCACGGCGGCTAACGTTGCCTCAATGACGCGCCACCAGGTGACTCTCGACGGGATTGTTGACGCATCGGCTATTTATATCCACGGCGTAACCGTGAAAGGCGCCAGGCACAATGTTTTCTTCGTCACCACCACGTATGGCAAAACGATTGCCATCGATGCCGATCAGGGCACGGTTTTATGGGAATACACGCCGCAGAAATTCGATTCCTGGAACAATACGCGGCAGATTACCAACAGTACTCCGGTCGCCGATCCGGATCGCGAATCCATTTACGCCGCTGCGCCGGACGGTACTGTGCAAAAGCTCGCCGTTTCAGACGGACACGCGCTCTGGACCACTCCGGTCACACTGCTGCCCTCGCGCGAAAAGATGGACTCACCTCTCAAGATTTTCCGCGGTCATATCATCGCCGTCACCGGAGGCTATATTGGCGACCGCCCTCCCTATCAAGGCCACGTCGCTATTCTCGACGCGCAATCCGGTAAGCTTCTGCACGTCTGGAATTCTTTATGCAGTGACCGCAGCGGATTGATCGAGCCAAGCTCCTGCTCAGGCCAGCGGTCGGCCATCTGGGGGCGCGCCGGCGCGGTGATCGACCCGAACACGGGCAATATTTTCGTTGCGACGGGCAACGGCACGTACGACGGCAAGACCAACTGGGGCGACGCAACCATCGAGCTGAATCCTGACGCTACACAGATGCTCGGCAACTACACACCGGAAAATAATGCCGAGCTCGATCAACGCGATCTGGACGTCGGCTCCACTTCTCCTATCATCATTGGCGACCAGGTCCTCGGCCAGGGCGGCAAGGACGACCTCATCCGTCTCCTCAGCATCAAGCAGATGGCTGGCACATCCCCTCACGCCGGCGGCGAACTCCAGTCAGTGCCCACGCCTTCCGGCGCAAAGATGTTCACAGCCGGCGCGGTATGGAAACACAACGGACAAACATGGCTGATCGTCGCGGATGGCGGCGGCACCGAGGCTTGGAATTTCACAGGTGGCAAGCTCGTGCAGGTTTGGAAAAACTCGAATGGCGGCACGAGCCCAGTGATCGCTAACGGCCTCGCATATGTCTACGATCCGCAAGGGGGATTGCGCGTCTACGACGCCGAAAAAGGGACTCAAATCGCCGACTTGCAATGCGGCTCGGGCCACTGGAATAGCCCGATTGTCGTCGACAGTAAAATCGCACTGCCCGAAGGCAATGCAAACCGTCCATCGGCCACCGGCGTCTTTGATATTTGGACGCTTTCGCCTAGCCGCTGATCTGCTGCCGGCGAACCAATGACCTCCAGATTGCGAAAAACGCCGGGATTGCGGCGAGGTTTCGGGGATCTGTGCCACTGTTCGCTTTCGTAACGGCCGACGCATTCCGGATCGCCGCCGAGCGCCCAGGCCGCTATTTCATTTTTTACACGCCCGAACGGAAGCTCCTTGCGCGTGTCGAAACGTTCGCAAGACCCGCCCTAGTGCCGCAATCGAAGTCGGGTCAGCGCGCCGGCTGAATCGGCGTTTCGCGCTTCACGGCGCAATGCAACCCGATGCCGCCGAGAATAAAAGATCGCGCCCGGATCCGTTCGTAGCCGGTCTGTTCGAGCATCGTAGAGAACTTCTCAATGGAAAGAAAACTGCGCAACGAATCGGGAATATATGTATATGTCCGCGCACGCCCGTGCAGTAACAGCCCCCAGAACGCGCCTTGCAGAAAGAGATACGCCAAATAACACCGCCGAAAAGCTGCATTGGCAGGAAGAAAAAAATCCAGGCTCACGATACGCCCGCCCGGCCGCGTCACTCGTTCGATCTCGCGTAGCGCCGCTTTCAGGTTCGGGAAATTTCGCAGCCCGTAGCCCACGAAAACGCAATCGAATGACGCATCCCGAAACGGCAACGCGCACGCATCTCCGCAGACCGCTTCACGAACTCCGTTCTCGCACGCCACTCGCAGCATCGGCTCGGTCAGGTCCACAGCAATAGCCCGTGAGCGCGGCAATCGTTCCAGCACCAGTTTGGAAAAGTCGCCGGTCCCGGCTGCCAGGTCGAGTACCACGGCATCTTCCGGCAACGCACTCTCCTTCACCCCGGTGCGCTTCCACTTGCCATCCATTCCGTAAGAGAAAATGCGTGTGACAAAATCGTACCGGGGTGCAATCGCGCCAAACATCGCCTTCATCTCGCGCGAATCCTGTTTTTCCGAAGGAAGATTCATAAAGATCGGCGATTTTAACATCTATCATTGGCCATTTCGTCGTTCCATTTCGAAACGGCTAGTGCTAATACGACACGGAATTAATCTTCAGCTCTTAACCGTGGGCCCACAATGAGCCTCTCTTCCAGTTCCGTGGCACCATTCTTGAATCGTTAATTCCTGCAAACACTCTATTTAGACCGGCTTGCGGTGGCAAAGCCGTACGCCGTTTCGCGGCCCAATAGCTCCACTCCAATGTGCGCGTATGGCACAGGTCTTGCCTGTATCTGTTTCATGAGCCCGGAGAGCGGCGGAGCGGTCACCGGCATCGCGCGCAAGAATCTTTCTGTCTGCGTGCTCGATGACGACCCCGACCACGTCGAAATCACTTCTCATCGTCTCGAAAAGGCCGGCTTCATCGCGTCGGGCACCACCGATCCTGAAGAAGCGCTCCAGCACGTTCGCCTGGGCACGTGCCGCGTGGTTCTCGCCGACTTAAAAATGCCGAAGATGGACGGCATGGCGTTTCTTGATCAGGCGTTGCGCCTCGATCCCGGTATTTACGTGATTCTTCTCACCGGTTTTTATTCCGTCGAATCGGCGATTGCAGCCGTCAAGCTGGGAGCATACGACTATCTCTGCAAGCCGCTCGATTTTTTGCGCCTCGAAAAAAGTCTCGATGAGCTCGCGGAGAATTTCGCCCGCCGATCCGAAATCCAGCATCTCGAGGAAAGGCTCTTTCAGAATCTTCACTACAAGGGAATCGTCGGCAATAGCCCTGCGATGATCGAAGTATTCGAAATGGCCCGCAAAATCGCGCGCCATTATACCAACGTGCTGATCACCGGCCCCACCGGCGCCGGCAAAGAGCTCGTCGCTCGCGCCGTTCACGATCTCAGCCCGGTCGCGCAGGCGCGCTTTGCCGTCTGCAACTGCTCCGCCCTGGTCGATACCCTGCTCGAAAGCCAGCTCTTCGGCCATATGCGCGGCGCGTTCACTGGCGCCACGGACACTCGCCCCGGCCTCTTCGAATACGCCAATGGCGGCACGGTTTTTCTTGATGAAATCGGCGAGACGTCGCTGCCGATGCAAGCCAAGCTTCTGCGCGTAGTCCAGAATCGCGAAATCCAGCGCGTCGGCTCGCCCGAAGTAAAAAAAGTCGATATTCGTCTCGTCGCGGCGACCAACCGCGATCTCCGCGCCGAAGTCCTCGCAGGCCGCTTCCGCGAAGATCTTTTCTATCGCTTGAGCGGCATCGAAATTCGCGTACCGGGATTATGCGAACGCACCGAGGATATTCCCGTTCTCGTGCAGCACTTCCTGAAGAAATATGCGGAGGCTTACAACAAACCTCTACGCGGACTCACGCGCCGCGCGCAGATCGCGCTCGTTCAGCACGAATGGCCGGGCAACGTCCGCGAATTGGAAAACGTCATCTCCAGCGCAGCCATCACCGCAGGCGCCGATTTCATCGATCTCGCTGATTTGCCGCAGCACATCCAAAAACCGCGCCACACGATGCCGCTTGGCGCCGGCGAATGGCGCCCCGTCCCTCTCGACGAGATCCGCCGCGTCCATATCGAACGCGTCCTCGAAGCATGCAGCGGCAATCGCGTCAAAGCCGCGCACATGCTCGGCATCGG
>DATNBB010000248.1:0-6737 GCA_035607335.1 Binatia bacterium
AGCGTGTTCGATGAATATCCCGCGGAAGGCGTGCTGGATTTGCGTTGGAGCGCGGATGGATCGAAAGCCTACGCTATTACGAATGACGGGCTCGCCTACATCTACGAACCGGAATTGCTTTAGTCAGACATAATTCCCACAGCTTGAGCACGAAAAACGCTTTCCAACATGCAGTCGGTAGGCGGAGTTAGAGCCAAAAGCGCGCGACCGAACGGCGGGTCGGCCGTTACAAGACCCGGCGCCGACGGTTACGCTAGAGGCAAATTTGCTTCGGCGTTCAGCAGGATTGTTTCGCGCTCGCCTGCTACGAAGCGCGGATAGCCGGCTGCGGCGATCATAGCGGCGTTATCGGTGGAAAGCGCGCGGCTGGGGAAATAGCTCTGCAATCCGCGGCGCTGCCCTTCCGCTTCGAATGCCTTGCGCAGGGCGCTGTTCGCCGCTACGCCTCCCGAAACAAAAACTGTGCGGACGGCGTACTGCTCCGCTGCGTCCAGCGTGCGCGAAACCAAATCCTCCACGACGGAATGCTGAAAGCTCGCGATGAGGTCAAGTATTTCTTTGCTGCACAAGGGAAGGAGCGCCGCCGCAGTGCGCTCGCCGCGCGCAAGCGCCGCCTGGCGTGACTCGATTTCAGGCTGAAGCTGTGGATTGCGCCGCAGATGATACAGCACTGCCGTCTTGATTCCGCTGAAGCTGAAATCGAACGGATTGCCCTTCATTTTGGGCCCGCCGAACTGAATCTTTGTCGCATCGCCGTGTGCGGCGAGTTGATCGATCACCGGGCCGCCGGGATATCCGAGCGAGAGCATTTTTGCGACTTTGTCATACGCTTCGCCAGCCGCGTCGTCACGCGTGCCGCCGATGCGCGTATAAGCGAAGCGCGAAGCGCCGTTGCCTGAAGAGCTCTCCGTCTTCACGTGATAAAGAATCGTGTGGCCGCCGGAAACGATCAGGCAGACAGCAGGCAATTCCGGCAATTTGCCTGCGATATGCGCCTCGAGCAAAACGGCGTGGACGTGCCCCTCGAGATGATTCACGGCAATCAGCGGCTTGCCGAGGGCGTACGAGAGGACTTTGCCATAGGTGACGCCCACGAGCAGCGCACCTATCAGCCCAGGTCCACGCGTGACGGCAATCGCGCTCACGTCATGCAGAGTGATGCCTGCCTGTTCGATCGCCTCGCGCACGACGGGAACGATCTGCCGGAGGTGTTCGCGAGAGGCCAACTCGGGTACGACGCCGCCGTATTTGCGATGAATCGCCACCTGCGACGCGACGACGCTGGATAAAATGCGCCGCCCACCGGCGACAACAGCCGCGGCCGTTTCGTCGCAGGAAGATTCGATCCCGAGTATCAGCTCATCACTCATTTCATCACTCATTGGAGTCTGGCGGAAGGCCCAAGCCGCATGTTTTCTTTGAAGACATACGGTAACAACCGGACGAGCCTCGCAAAACGATATGTTAGCATACGAGAGTTGGCCTGCTGATTGCCCACCGCAAAATAGGCGCGCCACACTGATGAATCCCCTCACACGGACAAGCTCATGACCGAAAAGCCCAAGCGCCTCAGAAAAGCTGTGCTCCCCGTTGCTGGTCTCGGCACGCGATTTTTGCCCGCGACGAAAGCCATGCCGAAAGAGATGCTGCCGGTTGTCGATAAGCCGGTGATCCAGTATGCCGTGGAGGAATGCCTGGCCGCCGGCATCGAAGACGTCATTTTCGTGACCGGTCGTGGAAAAAGCGCGATCGAAGACCACTTTGACCGTTCGCCGGAACTCGAAGCGCTGCTCGAATCGCGCGGCAAGAAGGCGCAGGCGGACCTCGTGCGCGAAATCGGTGGCCAATTGAATTTCAGTTATACACGGCAGAGCGAAGCGCTAGGGCTGGGCCATGCGGTGCTTTGCGCCGCGGAGATTGTGGGCGACGAGCCCTGCGCCGTGCTGCTGCCGGACATGATCATGCACAGCAAGATTCCTTCCACGAAATCGTTGAAAGAGATTTATGAGATGACCGGCCTCGGAACAATCCTCGTGGAGGAGGTGCCGCATGAAAAGGTGTCCTCTTACGGCGTGATCGACGCTGAGCCCGGCAACTTCTCGCAGTGGGGCAAGCAGGTGATGCGCATCAAGGATTTGGTCGAAAAGCCCGCGCCTGAGAAAGCGCCTTCAAATTTGATCATTTCAGGCCGCTACGTGCTGCCACCCGAAATTTTTGGTTATCTACGCAAAGTGAAACCCGGCGCCATCGGTGAAATTCAACTCACGGACGGCCTGCGCGCGCTGACGAAAGAAAAAGGCATGCTGGCGTTTATTTATGAGGGGAAAACGTATGACGCGGGGGATAAACTCGGCTTTCTGGTGGCGAATGTGGAACTCGGCCTGCAAAATCCAAAATTCGGCGCCGATTTCCGCGCGTATCTCAGAAATTTGAAACTGTAAGTGCGGTCCTCCGCACGACGTTAAACGCGAGCAGCAAACTTCCAGCAACTAGTAATGCAGTGGATCCGACAAGAATCAGCGATAGCCCATCCGAAGTTCGATGAAGGTCCATATACTTGAACGCGAGCTGCCCCCAGCTATTCAGGCACCCATGTGCCAGCGAAACGACGATGAGGCTCTCCGTCTTCAACCACAACCAACCAATGATCAGACCCGAGGCGAAGATGCCGATGGGTAGAACTGCCGCCGCCTTCACGGGTGATATGCCCTCAAGGTGCTGGACTCCCGAGAGAGCGTAGGGAACGTGCCAAAGGGCCCAAATGACGGACGTTGCGATTACCGCACCACGAGCGCCGAATCGCGGCACAACTCGCGGCAGCAGCCATGCCCGCCAACCGATTTCTTCAAAGAACGCCATAACCGAAACGATAGCCGCCCCCACAATCGCATTGATCGCCACGTGCGCCGCAAGGCCTGGCGTCGTCAGCATGCCCCAACCGCGCGAGTCGGGCGCGTGGTAAAAGCCGTCCGCCGCGCGGGAAAGCCAACTCTGCCAGGGTATCTCGCCTTCGAGATGCAACGCCCACGGCAGCATCGCTGCGTGCATGACCAACGGCATGAAGAAAAGCGCGAACAACCAATACGTGAACGAAGACCCGCGACTGATGCGATCGGAGACGCGTTCGCCTGTTATGGTGCTTACGATAAGAACGGCGATTGCAGGCAGAAACATGCTCAAATAGCCCAAACCGATGAGCTTGCTACGGTAACCGCCTGTGAGCCCGACGATTAGACTTAGCAGAATGGAAAACGAGTACGCGATCAGGAGATAAAGAACAACCGATTCTAGACCTGCGGGAGACTCTCGGGACGAGCGATCCAGCGATTCACTCGAACGGGCGGATTCACCATTTCCCAGGGTGGTCCGCGGTGGGTCGGGGATGCTCAATCAATTTTCTCTTCCCGAACTGGGGGACGGACTTATTTCTTGCGCTTCTTGGATGCCTCATTGCCGGCGGAAGTCTTCGTTTCGCTAGATTTTGTTTCAGTGGCCTTCGAATCGTCTGACTTCTTGCCGCCTTCAGCCGATGCGCCTTCCGACGCTTCGCCGCTGTTCTTTGCCGCGCTCTTGCCCGCGTAATCCGTCACGTACCAGCCGGTGCCCTTGAATTGAATTGCGGGCGCAGCCAGCAGGCGTTCGGCGGTAGCGCCGCACTTCGGGCACTTCTTCGTGGTCGAAGAGTTTACGCTCTCAATTTTCTCGAAGCGGTGCCCACACTTCCGGCACTTGTATTCATAGAGCGGCAATGGAACGCGCCTCCTTCATCGGTGTGGCAAGGAAATACTGCGACAAGAAAATTTTAGCATGGCCGGGCAATTCCTGAACAATGCCGCTCGCGTTCATTCGGCTCCGACGCGAGCGCGGGCCTTTGCCCCGTGTTTGCCGGATTCGACGAGGGCGCGGAACACTCTCCCGCGGCCGATCACGATGTCTCTCGACCTGGCTTCCACGTCGAAAATGAGGAATCTGCCCTGATACGCTGAAAGCCTCGCATGGGCATGGACCGTCGCACCGTCCGGCACGGCTTTCAAGTGATCGACTTCGATTCGCGTGCCGACGCTGATCGTTCCGGGCGGCAGTTCGCCGAGGATCGCTCGCGTGGACGCGTGCTCCATCAACTGGATCATTCGCGGGGTGGAAAGCACAGGCGGAAGGCGCGGATCAATCGCCTGGATCGTCCATTCATGAGGAACGACGGCCTCGACGGTGTATTCAAGCCCAATACGCGGATGCTGAGTTTCGCCTTGTGCGACAGGCGCACTGGCGGATTTCGCCGATGCAGGCAGAGCCGGAGATTTCTTCGGTTTTCTCTTCGAAAGGGATCGTCTGGAAGACTTCGCCGTGCGCTTCATGTTCAGGATTCGCGATTGGGAGCGGCGCCCGAAGTGGTCATCCGGCGAGGATCGAGAAAGCTGCGCGTAAATTCCGCCACTGTGATGCCGAGTTGGTTCCAGAGGCGGCGCTTCAGAGTGCGGTAATCTTGCGAACCACTGAACACGTCGCGAATTAGCGCGCGGAATGCAGGCGAATAATTTACAAGCTGCACAAGCCGCGTGGTGATCGCGCCGCCGAGAAAGCTTCCGCGGAAAAGTTTACGCGCGAGATGCGCGGCAAATTCAAGGTCCGCTGAGAATGCCGCGCGCAACCGCTCAGGATACGTGTGCAACTGGCCATCCGCCAGTGCTTGGGCGAGCAGATCGCCGGAGCGGAGCGCATAATACAAACCTTCTCCGGTGACCGGGTCGACACATGCCGCGGCATCGCCCGCCATAGCCCAATTTTCGCCGCAAATCCGGCGCCCGCGGATCGTTTGCGCTTCGGGCGAAGGCAGAACATGGCTATAAAAACGTGCGCCGTCCATCGGAATTTTTTCCTCGCGCACGAAATGGTCGAGATGATTGCGCAGAGTCTGGCTCGAAGCTTGCCCCATTTTTGCGCAGATTCCGACTGACAAATGATCGGCACGCGGAAACGACCATATATAGCCTTCGAATTTCCTAAGGAATTTCACCTTGATGCGGTGATCTTCGGCGGGAACGAAGTAGCCTTGGGTTACTTCGAGATCGCGCGGCTGAAGCGGGGTCGTTTCGGCAAAAAGCTGATTGCGCGCTCCTGCGGCGAGCACGGCGAAATCTGCCTCGTGCTGTTCGCCCGCAACGGTAAAGCGGACACCGAGGCCTTTCGTATCCACGTTTGTGACGCGCGCCGCAACCGCTTTGCATCCGGCGGCAACCGCGCGGTCGAGAAGCAGTCCATTCAGAACTTTGCGAGAGTAAATCACGATCGGATGGCTCATCTGAAAAAGCGCGCGATGCCCGCGGCTGGAAATGAGCTCCGCTGTGCGAACAACTTTCTTTGGATACGGCGCGTCGAGCAGGAAGGGATATGCTTGAATGGCTTTGTGGGTGAGGCCGCCGCCACAGGGTTTTTCCCACGCGAGGCGCTCATCGTAAATGGTTACGCGGAAGCCAGCCGTGGCGAGACGCTCTCCGCAGAGAGCACCGGCGGGGCCTCCTCCAACGATTGCGATACGTTCCACGGGCCGTGTCAAGTGATTGGAAAAACTGCCGCCACAAACCAGGCGGTGAGTATAGCACCAAAGAGGGCTGCTGCCGCGAGTGAGCCTATTCGCCGGCGTAACGCATCGGAGACAAGCCCCTGGGCCGCTGAAAACAAGGCAAATTGCACCACGAGAATGGGCAAGAGGATTTGTCCACTGGCAAGAGCAAAAAATGCCACTATACACGCCAGCCAGACTTCGAAGCGCAGCGCGAGAAAAACGCCGAATCGCGTGAGCCTCGGCTTGCCCGATCCGACGGGGCCAAGCACGGCCTGCTCCGCAAATAGAAAAATGCACGCAAACGGCAGGAGTTCCGCGAAGCGCCCCCATCGCGGCGCGTTGAGCCAGAGATCGGCGATTTCCCAGTTGAACCAGGCGCCAAAAGCGAGCAGAAGCGCGAACGCCAGCGCCGCTGCGGCAACGAACGCCCGAGGGCGCACGGAAAATGCCTTGCCCGCCGCAGCACGGTTGAAAAGCAGCAGTACGACCGCCATGACAAAAGCCTCTGAAGCGAGATAATCGCCGGCGTAAAGGTGAATGAACCCCAGCAGATTCACTTTCACGAGCAACAGTACGCCAAACATTGCGCCAATCATGCCTTCGCCGAGAAGGATCCATCGGGTCCGCGCCATTTGCTCGATCGGCTCGGTCGCTTCCCCTCCTGCTTTGCCTGCGATTGCGATGCATAGCGGCGAGATCATCGCAAGCCCAATCAATCCAAAGTCGGCTCCAGCAAGGCGCATCCGTCCCCGGCCAAATGCGCTGTAGGTGCCGAGGTCGAGATTGAGCGCGAGCGTTTTTGGATCGGCCTGCGGAACGAGCGCCTGCATGGCCCACAATTCCGCGCGATGTGCGACAGCGCGATCGGTGAGCATACTCGTGTGAGTAGCGAAAGGCACTTCGACGAGATCGAACGCACGTTGCTGCGCGAAATCTTGCGGATTTGTACGATTGCCGCCCGCCGCCTTCTGTAATGCGGTGGCCTGATCTTTCAACTGCCACACGTCAAATTGCGCGCTGAACACGAGCAGGTTCGAGGGCATTCGGCGAGGCATCACCATCGGTGCGGGCGAAATGGCAATCGTGGCTGCGAGCGGAATTTTGTCTGCCATGCGCACGGCGATTTCGCCGCCCATGGAATGCCCGAGGAGGATCGTCTTTGCGGGATCGAGCG
>DATNBB010000258.1:0-13429 GCA_035607335.1 Binatia bacterium
TCTCGAACAAGGGGCGTCGGTCGCACTCGTCAGCGACGCCGGTATGCCGGCGATCTCCGATCCCGGGCAGAGGCTTGTGAGCCTTTGCCTTCGCCATGGGATCAAAGTTGTTCCCGTGCCGGGTGCGTCCGCGTTTGTGGCGGCGCTGGCCGCGTCCGGCCTGCCTGCCGAAGAATTTACCTTTATAGGCTTTCTGCCTGCGCGTGCCACGCAGCGGCGCAAAGCGTTGCGCGAACTTGCTGCGGAGGCACGCACTCTCGTTTTTTATGAGGCGCCGCACCGGCTGCTCGATTCGCTCGAGGACATGCTAGAACTTCTCGGCAACCGGCCTACGGTGATCGCGCGCGAAATTTCAAAGGTTCATGAGGAATTTCAGCACGGCCATCTTGCGGATCTGGTGGAATCGGTGCGCAAAAAGGCGGCGCGCGGCGAGATCACGGTGCTAATCGGCACGGCTGACGGCGCGCCACTCCACATTCACGATGGCGAATCGGCTTCTAAGGTGACAAACATCGTGCCACTGGCCAAGCGTGTCGATCAGCTTATGGGCGAAGAGAATCTCGATCGCAAAGCCGCGTTGAAGCAGGCCGCCCGCGAACGCGGCCTGACGCGCCGCGAGGCTTACAAGCAGCTGCTGATCACGCGCGACGAATAGCCTTGTTGGACCTCGAACGGGCGCATTTGGCGCAAGTTCGCACGATGCGGGCAAATAAACGCCGGGTATTCGGATGGAATTAGCGCCAGTGCCGCTGTCACAAAACAGCCTTGGCCTCTCTGCAGGCGTAGGAGAATCGTAGTCGTGCGATACTGGCTGGACGTCAGGCAGCGTGAAACTTCCAAATCCAAGCCGCGCCGTGGTCGATATCGAAAAGCTTCGTGGCTACTGCCTGAGCCGGACGCACGTGCGAGGACGACATAAGGCGCGAGTGTTCGAATCCGCGCTCGGGTTAAGGGCGGAAAATGCCGAGACTCTGCGGCGTGCTTTGTTGCAGGCGGCGGTTACCTACGACGTGACGAGGGCTGGCGTGGACCAGCATGGCGAGCGATATATGCTAGACTTTCCTTTAATAGGACCAGCGGGCAAGAGGACGGTTCGCAGCTTCTGGATTGTGTTGACTGGTGAGGACATCGCGCGCCTAACGACGTGTTATGTACTCTGACTTAAGGATTACGATGACGCCTAAGCTTCTCGACGTTGTAGCTCTCCTAGAGGACGTGCCGGCAAAGAGCCTTGTACGAGGGCAGGTTGGTACTGTTGTTGAGATGCTAGCTCCGGATACGTTTGAGGTTGAATTCTCCGACAATTACGGCCGCACATACGCCGAGCTCGCGCTACGAAGCCAACAGCTTCTCGTCTTGCACCACGAGTCCATCGCCGCCGCCTGATTTCGTGACAGAAGTTAGGCTGGTGAGCATCTGGGTTTGTTCGGGATTTGCGAGCGTCTGGCCGGAACCAAATAAGCGTTCATAGCGTGCGCGGCGAGCTTGCCGTCGAAGGTCGTCGAGAGCCTTACGGACGGCAACGCGGTAGAACCAGCCTCCGGCCTTGTCCCCTTGCGCGCGCGGACTTCGCCATAATTTTAAGAAAACCTCGACAGCGAGCTCTTCGGACCGGGCTGGATCGCGGACGACTCTGGCGATCACGCGAGCGATTCGCGGGTAGTGTGCGCGGAACACCGCCTCGAAGTCAAAGGCCGCTTCGGGCGCCGCGACGGCGTCGATCAGATCGGTTATGTCGCTACGCGAACTCATACCCTAATAACGCCTGATGGTCATTTTTTGTGACGGCGATCGTGTTTGACGCATGAGGACGCATTTCGCATGTCATTCGGGCTAGGGGGCACGCGGTTAAGCACGGCTGTTCCACGTGGCTGTTGCTGTTTGGCGAATTCTCACGTATGGTAAGCGCATGAGTTTAAGCCTGCCAATGAACATGCGTTGCGCGACGTGTTGTCGCTGTACCGAGGCGTGCGTGTGCTCTGGCGCAGGGAGGCTCGTGATTTAGGATCGCAGCCTAGTCAGGTTTTAATGACCCACCGCCAGAAATAAGCTGGCCGGTGGGTTTTTTGTTTTCTGCCACAGGCAGGCCCCAACGCGCAACGCCACCCCAGACGGCAGCCGCGCAGTCAATGAGTTTCCTCACACACTCAACAACTCTATAGCGCGACCGTGACTTCACGGCACCAGCCATGGCAGGAGCAAAAGCGCCCGACTGAAAAGCGTCGGCCGCTACAAACGCGGCGAATGCCGATCAGCATTCGCAGGATGAATACGACTTCAAATTCAAGGGTGGATCATGAAGGCAAGCAGATCGGGATCGCGATTTTTAGGCACGAGTGCGCGACGTGCGCTGACGCTGTTGCTGTTTATTGGTTTCGCTGCGGTTCATCTGTGGGCGCAGGGAGAAGCGGAAATTTCCGGCATTGTCACGGACACGCAGAACGGCGCAATTCCCGGTGCGACGGTGAAAGTGGAAAACGCGGAAACGGGCGCGGTGCGCAACCTTACGACAGACGATGCAGGCCGGTACGACGTACCTTTACTACCGATCGGGAATTATGCGGTGACTGTCGGGAAGACAGGGTTCCAATTCGAGTCGAAAACGGGGATCACGCTGGCGGTCGGACAGCGAGCCACAGTAGATTTGTCGCTTCCATTGGGCGAGCTACATCAGTCGATCCAGGTGACGGATACGCCGGACGTGGTGGCGATCTCGACGCAGGACACATCCGGTCTCGTAGGGCAGCGGCAGGTGAAGGATTTGCCGCTCAATGGGCGCAGCTACGACCAATTGCTGGTGCTCAATCCGGGCATCGTCAATTACACATCGCAGAAGTCCGGTGGAATCGGCACTTCGAATTCCGTGATTGGCAACATGTTCGCGGTTTCAGGGCGGCGGCCACAGGAAAACCTTTATCTGCTCAATGGCGTGGAGTATACGGGCGCTTCGGAAATTAATGTGACGCCCGGCGGCGCGAGCGGGCTACTGCTGGGCGTGGATGCGGTGCGGGAGTTTGCAGTGGTTGCCGACACTTATGGCGCGGAATACGGCAAGCGTCCGGGCGCGCAGGTGAATATCGTGACAGCGTCTGGCACGAACCAAGCGCACGGAAACGCGTATGAATTTCTACGCAACAGCGCACTTGATGCGCGCAACTACTTCGATCAGGGCAAGGTTCCTGAGTTTCAAAGGAACGAATTCGGCGGCTCACTCGGCGGACCAATCAGGAAAGACAAGACCTTCCTCTTCGGAAACTATGAAGGCTTTCGGGAGAATTTCAGCCTGAGCGCCGTCACGTTTGTTCCCGACGCCCAGGCACGGGCAGGTTATCTGCCTTGCAGCGGACTGGCGGCCGTCCCCGCGAATTGCTCGGCGGCGACGGCACCAACGAACGTGGGCGTAGCTTCAAGTGTGGCTCCTCTGTTTGCTCTTTGGCCCGCGCCGCAGATGGAAGTGCTGACGTCGGCGGGGCTGCCGACGGGCATTGCCAAAGCATTCAGCAATCCGCTCCAGCACATCCGAGAGGATTTCGGTACGACGCGGTTCGATCAGGTTTTCTCAAGTACCGACACTCTCTCGGGGGTGTATACGATTGACGACAGTTTCGCGAACACGCCAACGGCCAATCCGCTGAGTCTCGACATTGTGACGCTGCGAGAACAAGTGGCCAGCCTCAGCGAGACTCACATCTTTTCTCCTACACTGGTGAATAAGGGCACGATTGGCTTTTCCCGCGGCGGCTTCTACTTCAATGGCTATATTCCGGCGTCGCTCGCGGGCACTCCGGGTTTCGTTCCGGGTAAGCAGGTGGGCGCCGTAATTGTCGGCGGCGGGACCACCCTAAATGGCGCGAGCCAGATCACCGCGGCAGGAACAAACGCAGGCAGCAATCTGCAGGTCGCGCGAAATATCTTTACATACGAAGACACAATCAATTGGACACGCGGGATTCACCAGTTAGGCGCGGGGGTGTGGTTCGAGCAGCTTCAATCGAACGACGATCTCGCACAGGATCAGAACGCGCAGGCGTCGTTTTCCACTCTGCAGAGCTTCTTGCAGGGGAGCGTATCAACGTTCACCGTGGCGCCCGCTTCAACTCCTCTGAACTGGCGTTCGCTGGAAGGAGCCTGGTATCTGGAAGACGTGATCAAACCGTCGCCGAGGCTTGAGATTCGTCTCGGTTTTCGCGACGAGTTCACGAACGGGTGGAATGAGGCGCACGGCCGTGCGTCCAATTACCTCTTTCCGGGCGGGGTGATCTCCACGGACCCGCGCATTGCGAACTCCGTATTCACGACGAATTACGCCAAGTTCCTGCCGGCTCCACGGGTGAGCGTTGCGTGGGCGCCATTTTCAAAAAAGACCGTCTTCCGCGCCGGTTTTGGTACGCATTACGCTCTTCTTGACGCGCTCAGTTACCGCGTCGATCAAAATCCGCCGTACAACACCGTATTCGCGATTAAGGGGAATTCGCTGGCGAGCGACGAAGCGGCACTCGTAGGTTATGTTCCCGGAACTCCTCTGCCCAGTGGAACAAAAGTGTCGCCCAGCGGCGTGGACCCCGAGTTGAAAACGCCGACCGTCGAGACGTATACGTTCAAGATCGAGCGGGAGATTTCTTCCAGCACGTCGCTGAGCGTGGGGTACGTTGGTTCGCACGGGTATCACGAATTGCTTTCGATCGATGCGAATACGCCTGTTCCGACGATCTGCCCGACCGCGTGCCCGGCGGGATATCCAGCGGGCATTTATTACAACGCGAGTTCGACGTTGGCGAACCCCGCGGTGACGAACAGCACGACGTGGTTCTCCTATGGCACGAGCCTTTACAACGGGCTCGAAGTTGATGTGCTGCAGCGGCTAAAGCATGGCCTTCAATTTCGCGCCGTATACACGTTTTCCAAGGGTCTCGATGACGGCGACAATATGAACACGAGCATTGCCACCAATTCGCCGGCGTTTACGGCGAACCCGCACGACATCAAAGCGGATTGGAGCAGGGCATCATTCGATATTCGCCATGCGGCCGTGATCAATGCAACCTACGATCTTCCGTTTGCGCGGGATGCCGCCGCGCACCCGGTGCTGAACCGCGCCTTTGGAAATTGGCAGATCAGCGGGATCGAGACGCTGCAATCGGGGCTGCCGTTTACGCCACAACTCGGCTACAACCCATCGAACGACGGCGACAGCCGCAACCCGGTACGTCCGTCGGCCAATCCCGCATTTACCGGGCCGATTATCAAAGGGGAGCCGAACCAGTATTTCGATCCAAATGCATTTGCGCCTCCGCTTAACGGCACCTATGGCAGTGTGGGCAGGAATTCGTTGCAGGGGCCGGGACTCGCCGAGACCGACCTATCGCTGGCGAAGAATATTCCGTTCAGCGAGCGGGCCAGGCTGCAATTTAAAGCTGAGTTTTTCAACCTGTTCAATCACACGAACTTCAACACGCCGAATACGGTTGTATTGACTTCGGCCACGGCGGGCCCGTCGCCGACGGCGGGGCAAATTACATCGACGGCAACCACATCACGACAGATTCAGTTTGGGCTGAAGCTATTGTGGTGAGGTGTGTTCAAGGGGCGCAGCAAGCATGCGCCCCTACAGCACAGTTCATTTAGACGCCGTCGGATTTCATCAGGAGTTCTTTGGCACGTTGGGCGGCGCGGACTACGGCTTTGATAAGCGTGACGCGGAGACCGCCCTCTTCGAGCTCAAGGATGCCGTCGATAGTGCAGCCGGCGGGTGTGGTGACCATGTCTTTGAGAAGCGCGGGGTGATCGCCGGTTTCGAGCGCGACTTTGGCTGCGCCGAGTGCCGTCTGTGCGGCGAGCATCGTGGCGAGATCGCGCGAAAGGCCGGCCTTCACGCCGCCTTCGGCTAACGATTCGAGAATGATATAGATGAACGCGGGGCCGCTCGCGGAGAGGCCTGTGATCGCGTCCATATTTTTTTCATCAACGACGACCGTTTTGCCGACCGCGCCGAAAAGTTTGCGCGCGGTGTCGATGTCTTTTTCGGTGGCGAATTTTCCTTTAGTGAGCGCGGTGACGCCTTCGCCGACCATCGCGGGCGTATTGGGCATAGCGCGGATCACCGGGACTTTTTTCTTCAGGTGCGATTCGATAAATTCCGTCGGCACGGACGCGGCGACGGAGATGAGCAGCTTTTTTTCGTTGAGATCGAGCGCGATTTCGTCGACTACGGCGCCCACCGTTTGCGGTTTGACGCAAAGAAGAACGACATCGGCTTTTTGCACGGCGGCGCGATTGTCCGTGCCGACGGAAAAGAGCGGCTTTGTGGCGTTCTTGCGCTCCAGATCGCTCAGGTGAACCGTGGCGGAAATGTTTTTCGGCGGGACGAGCTTGTGCTTCAGGAAAGCGTCAATCAGGATGCCGCCCATTTTGCCCGCGCCGAGCACGGCGAGTCGTATCTGGCCGGAAGTTGCCATTCGATTTTTCCTTTCGCGGTACGTGTGAAGGCGACGCAAACAAACCGCGCAGCTAAGAGTGGCGGTGCCACAACGCCGGCCGCTACAAACTCATTTGTTAGATAACAAATGATACAGGATGCGGCACAAAACAGATATAGGTGTGGAACCGCGGGAACTTGGGGCGCGTCCAACGGGAATAAGAGGAGCAGCGATGCGGAGTTCATGCTTGCTGCTCGGCCCAGCGACCGCTACGCATGCGGCGAACTCCTTGCGTGAAGGAAAAGTCTGGCGCACGATCAGGAGAAGACGCTTTGCGCAAGTTGATTCGTAACCGGGCGATTTGGCTACTCGTGGCGAGCTTCACGATTCTCGTCACATGCTTCGCGCAGCAGCCGGATTCATCCGCGCAGCAAGCGAATGCGGAGGGCGGCGCGAACGCGTCCGGACAGACGGTTTCTTTCAGCGGATTCGTGCGAACTACAGCCGGAGTTGGAATTCCCGGCGCATCGGTTCGCGTCACTAATACCGATACAAATAAATCGTGGGCGACTTGGACCGATGCCGCGGGGAAATTCAGCTTGCCCGCGCTGCCTCCCGGTCACTACCACATTGAAGCGACGCAGCTCGGGTTCGTACAGAGCGCGAGCGATTTTAGTCTGTCGGGTTACAACGAGAAGCCGGCGCTCCTGACGCTGAACGTTGCGACCTTTGCGCAGCTTAATGCGCCTGCGAACGGCGCTGGCCCCGGCAGAGCTGAGAGTGCGGCCAACGCCGGTAGTGGCGCGGCGGGCGGCGGCGGGGGACGAGGACGCGGTGGGTTTGGCGGTGGCGGATTTGGCCGCGGAGGTTTCGGGCGCGGTGGAAACGGCAGCGGCAACGCTAGCGGCGGTTTCGGGCGCGGTCAGGGACGCGGGACGCAGGGACAAGGTGGCGCGGCGAACGCGAATAACCAAAGCGAACAGGGCGCGGGGGGGCAGGCCGACAACAGCAGCTTTGCGCAGACGGATTTGACCGGCATTGCGGATTCCGGCGATGCGCAGCAGGTCGGCAGTGGCGATCAATTCAGCGCGGATGCTTCGCTTGGGTCGAACGCGAACGGAAATTCGGCGGACGCGATGGTGTTGCAAGGAGGCACCACGCAGGGCGAGAGTCTTGGCGGACCTGGAGGATTTGGCCCCGGCGGGTTGGGCGGATTTGGGCCGGGCGGCCCCGGCGGCGAAATTGGGTTTGGCGCGCCGGGCGATGCAGCGGCGTTTACGGGCGCCGGCGGAGGTCCGGCGGGCGCGGGATTTGCCGGAGGTGGGCCCGGAGGCGGAGGACCTGGCGGCGGATTTGGCGGACGCGGCGGCGGGCCGGGCGGCGGTGGATTTGGAGGCGGGCGCGGCGGACGGGGTGGTGGCGGAGGAGGATTGTTTGCAGGCGGCCGTGGAGGACGAGGCGGGCCGGGCGGCGCGGGGCGATTGTTCAGGCAGCGGGCGAATCGTTATCGATACAGTTTTTATGACACGTACAACAGTTCGGCGCTGAACGCGCGGCCGTTTTCGTTCAACACGACGACGGTGCCAAAGGTGGCCACGTACAACACGAATTTCGGAGGCGATTTGCAGGGGCCGCTGAAGATTCCGCATTTGTACGACGGTACGGGGCGGACGAATGTCTTCTTGAATTACGAGCATCGTATCAACGAGAGCGCGGCGAACAATTATTCGATTGTGCCGACGGCGGATGAACGTGCAGGGAATTTCTGCGGCGCGATCGGCAGCGCTGGATTTATAAATCCCTACAACCCGACTGGACCGATGCTGCCTTGCGATTTGGCGCTCGGGCCGAATCCGCAGACGGGCAATGGTTCGTTTGTGCCGAATGCGGCGGCGGTGGGGCTGCTGAATCCGAGTTATATACCGCTGCCGAATTTCACGCAGCAAACGACGCAGGGATATAACTATCTGCTGCAACTGCGGACGCCTTCGAATAGCGATGCGATAAACGCGCGGATCATGCACACGCTCAATTCGAAATGGAATTTGACAGGCGCTTATTCGGCGAACATCGGGCGCTCGAAATCGATCGGGAGTTTTCCGTTCACGTTGGGTAATACATCGAGCCTGGGGCAGAGCGTTACCCTGACGCTGAATCACAACTGGTCTGCGCGGACGGTGGAACGTACGAATGCGAGCTGGAGCAGGCAGCGTTCGCAGCTTTCGAGCCCAACGCAATACGGCGCGGATCTTGAGAGTGAATTGGGAATTGCGGGAGGGTCGTCGCTGCCTGTGAATTTCGGCTTACCGCAAATCAGTTTTTCGAGCGCCGGGACGTTGAGCGAGCCGGTTCCGTTGCTGACGCGGAATCAGACGCTGCTGCTTGGAGACGTGCTTAGCTTCTACAAGCCGAAGCACACGATTACGCTGGGCGGGCAATTGCGGGACGTGGATTTAAACAACAACGCGAGTCCGAATCCGCGCGGGGCATTCATGTTCAACGGCAACTTCACGTGCGGGTCAGCGTTTACGAACGGCACGAGCGGCGCGGGAAGCGGAATCACTCCGTGCACGGGAACGGCGAGTGCGCCGGTACGGTTGACGCCGCAGCAGACGGTTGCGTACGAAATGGCGGACTTCTTGATTGGGTTGCCGTACAACGTCTCAGCGCAATACGGAACGCCGCAGAATATTTATTTGCGAAGCTGGGGATTCGCGGCGTATGCGCAAGACGATTGGCGCGTGACGAAGACCTTCACGTTGCAATATGGGCTCCGCTGGGATGCGACGAAGCCGACCGTCGAGAAGTACAACCACCTAGCGAATCTGGAGCCGATTTTTGGCGCGAATGGGGCACTGGCGGATGTGAAGGTCGTGACCCCGGGCACAAACGGGTATCCGCGGGCGCTGGTCAACGGGGCGTACGCGAATTTCGGACCGCGGACGGGCTTTGCGTGGATTCTGCCGGAGAAGAAGAGACGGACGGTGGTGCGCGGCGGTTATTCGATTTTCTATAACGCGAATGTGTTCACGTCGCTTGTACGAAATTTTTCGTTCCAGCCGCCGTTTGATACGTCGTTCTCGCTGCAGAATTCGTCTTCAAACTATTTCACCATTCAGAATGGGCTGACGGCGCCCTCCACATCTTCAATTAGCGTGACGAATACCTATGCGGTTGACCCGAACTACAAACCGTATAGGGCGCAATCGTGGAATATCGGGTTCGAGACGGACCTTTCGCGAAATTGGCTGCTGAGTTTGCAGTACACCGGAACGGCGGGGGCGAATCTGGATATTTTGCGTTCGCCGAACCGGGCGCCGCTTGGAACGGCACAGAGTTTGTTGCAGCAGAGCTTGGGCGTGCCCTACGCGACGCAATTCACATATCTGCAAAGCGGCGGGACTTCGCTATACAACGGTTTGCAGGTGCGCGTGGTGCATCGTTATTCGCATGGCATTTCGTTCCAGGCGCAATACACGTATTCCAAGGCTATCGACGACGCCAGCTCTGTGGGCGGCGCGGGTGGGCTGAAAGAGCAGATCGACGGCGATATGGCAGGGCTGCGTGGGCTTTCTTCATTTGACCAGCGGCACAATTTCCGCGGGACGGCTACGTATGAGCTTCCGTTTGGGCAGCGCTACCGGTTTGCGAATCACGGATGGACGTACAAGCTTTTCGGCGACTGGCGATTGCTGAATACCGTGACATGGCACACGGGAAACCCGCTTACGGTGCTGATGGGCGGGCAGAACGCGGATCCTTCGGGAACTGGCGCGAGCGGATTTTCTTTGCCGAATCAAGTTGGGAATCCGAATGTGGGTCTCTGCGGCGGGCCAGTGCTCGGATTCTTTAACACGGCTGTCTTCTCCACCCCTGCGGCGGGCACGTTTGGCGATGCGCGAAAGGGAAGTGTGGAGGGACCTTGCTCGATTGTTTGGAACGCGTCGATGAACAAGGCGTTTCGAATTGGAAATACCGATAATCAGCGGCGCGGGGAAATTCAGTGGAATGTGTCAAACGTGCTGAACCACGTGAATTACAGCGGGGTTTCGACAGCGCTTGGCACGGCACAATTCGGGCAGGTGACGAGCGCAGGCGGGATGCGGTCGATGAGCCTGACGCTGCGATTTAATTTTTAGCGTTGTGTTGGCAAGGAAAGTGACAGACGGATGCGTTTCTTCGAGTTGGAATCTGCGTACGATGCGCGGCAAGAGCGCCCACTGAGAGACGCCCGCAAAATTCGCGGGCAACGGTGGTTGCTACAAAAGCTGGGGCGTTCGGCCCTTGTCTGGACGATGACTGCTGGCCTTTGCCTAATGCCTGCGGCGCCGTCTTTGCATGCACAATCTGCTCCTGCCCAAAGTCCGGCGCAACGTGCTCCTGAGCAGACTGCCGCACAAGCGCAGGCGCCGACCGGCATCGGGGAAGGGAGCACGCAGGTTCGCATTCCGCCTCCGCCGAGCGAGCCTACGTCCGCCAATGTGCTGCAATCGACGTCCGAAGTCGTGCGAATCGATATTCAGGTGACGGATAAGAACGGAAAGACGATCAAAGGACTGAAGCCCGATCAGTTCACGATCACCGATGACGGCAAGCCGCAAAAGATCTCGAACTTTTCGTTTGAGGATATCGAGGCTATTCAGACCGCGGAGAATTCGGACGACTCGCGGCCCATCGTTGTATCCGTAGATACGCCTCGGGGGACGAATGCGGACACGGTAAGCACAGAAACGCGCGACCGACGGATGATGGTGCTGTATTTCGATTTGAGTTCGATGGAACCGGACGACATGTTGCGCGCGCGAGATGCGGCGACGAAGTTCGTGAATACTCAGATGCAAAAGGCGGATTTGGTTTCCGTGGTCGCGTACGGAACGCAGCTTTCGACTTGGTCGGACTTTACGAACAACCACACCACCCTGCTGAAAGCAATCGACCGCCTCACGCCGGGAGTGAATTCCGAACTGGCGGCGAATGACACGGCGGCTGCGCAGAACGGCGAATACGACGTTTCGCAGGATACGCAGGCGGCGTTCACGCAGGATCAGACCGAGTTCAATACGTTTAATACTGATGCGAAGCTCGAAGCGATTGAAGGGCTCGCGAACGTGTTGTCCGCGATTCCGGGACGCAAATCGATTATTCATTTCACGGGCGGGATTACGCAAACGGGCGAGGAGAATCGGACCGAATTGCGCGCCGCCACGGATGCAGCGAATCGCGCGGACACTTCGATTTACGAGATCGATTCGCGCGGACTCTTCGCATCGCCGCCAGGTGGAGATGTGAGCGCGAGCGCCGCAACAGGTACGTCGCTTTTCTCGGGCGCTGCGGTGTATGCGCAAACGGACGCGCGGCTCGATTCGCGCGACACGCTCTCTACGTTGGCTTCGGACACGGGCGGGCGCGCGTTCTATGACTTGGGCGATCTGGCGGACGCGCTGCCGCAGATTCAAGCTGATAATTTGGGTTACTATCTGGCGAGTTACGTTTTGCCCGCGAACACGAAACACGACGGCTCATGGCATCAGATTCGCGTGAAGCTGAAGGGCGTTTCCGGCGCGCACGTGAAATCCCGCGACGGATATTATGCGCCGCGCGATTTCCAGCATTTGATGAAGCAGGACAAGGAAGATCAGCTTCAAGAGGCGATGGAATCGGACGATCCGATCGTGGAACTGCCGATTGCTGTCGAGACGGCGGCCTTTCGCGTCAGCCCTCAGCAGGTGTATGTGCCCATTTCGGCGAAGATTTCTTCAAGCGCGCTCGAATGGGCGATGAAACATGATGAACATCAGGTCGGCTTCGACTTTGCATACGAGGTGCGTCTGCTGTTCCAGGGAGCGCCGACGGGAATTCCGGTTGTCGACCGGCGCGACACGATCAACGTGAAGCTCGATTCGACCAATTTCGATCAGCAGAAGCAGAACAATCTCGTCTATCAGGCGGGCGTGTTGCTCGCGCCGGGAAGGACGTACCGGCTCAAGTTTATTGCGCGCGAAAACGAATCGGGAAAGATCGGCACGTTCGAGCAAAACATTTCCATCCCGCTTGAGCCTGCCGACCGCATGACGCTTAGCTCCGTGCTGCTTTCAAGTCAACTCGTGCCGGTTCAGAAGCAATCGTCCGTGACAACGAAAAGCGTGGGCGACAAAACGAAAAAGGGCGTGGTCACGCCGCTGGAGACGAACGGCGAACAGATCGTTCCCAGCGTCACGCGCTTTTTCAACACCGGGCAGACGCTATACGTTTTCTTCCAGGCGTATTATCCGGAAAAGGGCGAGAACGCGAGTTCGCTCTCGGCGGATTCGATTCGCGGAGCACTGATTTTCTTCCACAACGGCATTCAGGTGAACCAGACGCCGCTCGTCGCGCCCACTGCGTTCGATCCGGCGACGCATACGGCTACGTTCCGCATCAGTTTGCCACTGGGTAAGCTGGCGACGGGGCGGTACACGGTGCAGGCCGTGGCGATTGCTCCCGGAACGCAGCAATCGGCTTTTGGGCGAGCCTATCTGGCTCTGGAGCAGCCGCCTGCTGCGCTGCCCGCAGCGGGATCGGTTGGTGCGGCTGGTGCAGCACCGACCCAAGCTGCCACTCCTTAGTTAGAACGCCAATTAGAACGCCGAAGGTTACGTCATAGCTAAAAAAAAGTGCGCGGCTGCACCCACGTGGGTGTACATTTTTTGCCGCCGGACGGCCAAGGTTAATTCCGGCTTAGAGGTGCCACGTATGATCTCGGGAAAATCAGCTGCAAAGGGGAGTTTCATGGAGAGATTTGCGCTAGCGCTGTTCCTCTGTGGGTTTCTAGGTGCGAGCACATTTGCCGCCGATCGGGTCAAGACTGCCAACGGCGTGGTCGAATCCACCGCATCGTCGAAGGACGGCGTGCGGAGTTTCAAGGGGATCCCGTTCGCAGCGCCGCCCGTGGGAGACCTGCGCTGGAAGGACCCCCAGCCGGTGAAGAATTGGAAAGGCGCCCGCAACGCGGACAAGTTCGGCGCGCGCTGCAT
>DATNBB010000133.1:0-6250 GCA_035607335.1 Binatia bacterium
CCGCACTTCAACCTCGCGCTTACGTCCCACGTCGTCAGATTATCGTAGACCCACACCCGCTCTTCGTTCGCCGCGCATTTCACAGCCACATTCGGCGTCGCGGACGCCGGCATTGCAAATCCCAAGGCCGCCAACACCAGAACCATGCGCTTCATGTTCCCTCCTGCTCTCCTAAATGCCATCCACCGGACGCTTTTCGAAAAAACGGCCAGGGCGAATCTCCGGCGAACTTTCCCCCAAGAAAATTCGGGGCAGGATGGCGAACGCGAGGCGTTTTATTGCTTTATGAAGGGGCCGCTACGCCCCGCATTCGACGAGGGAACTATGTTCCTGTGTGCAACACTCAACAACTGGACGCGGGGTCCAAATTGGGGCAGGCGAACATAAGGCGTGGACCGCATAGATCAGTACTAAGGAAATTAGGAACGCCACC
This sequence comes from Binatia bacterium, assembly GCA_035607335.1. GTDB lineage: Bacteria > Acidobacteriota > Terriglobia > Acidiferrales > UBA7541 > Palsa-295. The sequence continues at coordinate 434 of DATNBB010000133.1, forward strand.
GCAGCGTCACAGGGCCGCTCATCGGATGCCGCATCGGCTCGCCCGTGCGGCGCGACTCGACGCATGCCGCCTTCAAATCGAAATACCAGCGCGCCTGACGGTCGGCATCGTCCACCAACATCATGCGATCGGAATATGCGAGGCCGAGCGATTGCTTTTTGATTACTTCCGTGTCCTGGCGGATAAATCGTGGCCCGAGCACGTGCAGAATGAATGGCACAATCGGGAACCACGGCAAAATATTCCACGCCGCCACGAAATCCAGCCGGCAGAAATCGCTGCGGACCGGCGTGACGGTCGTGCGGCTCGAAAGCCAATATTTCCCCGCGCGAATTTGCTCAAAGCGCATATTCGGCAGCACGAAATCGATCGTCGTCGTGGCTGGTTCGCCGGTGATGAATTTCAAAATCTTGTACGGCGCGCTGTTGGCTGAGGGCGCGTGCGGACTCATGCGAAAGCCGTTGGGGATCGGCTCAAACTGCTTCGATTTTTCGCGAATGCTATGCCGCGTCCGCCACCACCACGCCTGATGAACGAACGGCCCGTGTGCCGGATCCATCAACCCGATGATCGCTTGATCGACATTGCACGGCAGATCGGCCCACAAATGCGCCGTCTTGTACTTCTCACTAAACATCGGCAGCTCCGGCGCAGGCGGCAAAGCGCTCGCATCCGGAATCGCGCGCCCCTCGGGATTCGCCATATATACCCAAATCAGCCCGTCTCGCTCGGCACACGGAAAGCTGCCTACTTGAATCCGCTCGCATTTCAATTTCGAATCGGGCATCAGCGAAGGGATATGTACGCATTGGCCGGTGTGCGCATCAAATTGCCAGCCGTGATACGCGCACTCGACCGCGCGCCCATCAAACTGCCCGAATGAAAGCGGATATGCGCGATGCGGGCAGACATCGAGTAGGGCAAAAGGCTTTCGCGTAGAATCACGCCCCAGGACTAGCGGCACATCCAGCAGCATCGCTCGACGCAATTTGTGCGAACCAAGCTGATCGCTGCGCAGTGCCGGGTACCAGAATTCCCATAACATTTCGCCGCGTGCGCCGGTTGCGGCCTTCGCAGCCGCTTCGAAAGTCGTTGCCATGCGACGCTAATCCTAATACGCCGCACCCATTCCCGCAAAATATTAGGCGGACGTCATAGTACGCAGGGGCCTGTCATTCCTGACAGTTCTTGCCTTCACCTCCAAGTTGTATTCGTTTCTTTTGCAGCAGAATAATGTGGAGGGCGTAAACATGTCTGACGACAAAAGAGCGCTTAATTTTCTTCAGACGGAGCTGATTTTCCTGAAGCTGAGAGGATATTCGCCGCGCCACAACGAACCGCAGCTTTTTTTCGAGGACTCTCCAGGCTGTATCAAGCGCATTTGCCCCAGTTGTACCTGTTCGGATTGTGCGCTGATCCAGCTTGTACCGCCGGAGCATCGATCGAAAGAGGCCGCTTGCCGATACATTCCTCTTGATGCGAACGGAACTACCCTCGACCTCTTATACGAGCACGGCAATTCGCAAGAGACTGCGGGCATTGTGGAAGACTGGCTGCGCGTCACTATCGATCGACTAACACAAAAATCGCCAACCATGGCGCCCGTAGATGGTATTGAAATAGCCACACGCCGCGCACAGTTCGCAAGGACGTAGCCCTGCGAATGTGGCGTCGGATGCACGCGGAGCGGGATTTCAGGAGTAATTCCCGTTTGCCACAGTCCGCCGCCACCAGCCTCACTCGGACACACAGTTTGACGGGCACCCAGACCCGGGCGTATGATCCGGCCATTGAGTACCTGCGGCCCCGAATCTCCTCCGAGGTGGCCAATGACAACGCAGATCAGCGGTGCAATCAACTTGGTTTTGAAGCGCAAAGGGAATGACGTGTGGGCAATTGCGCCTGGGCAAACCGTCTACGAAGCAGTGGAACGCATGGCAGAGAAAGGCGTAGGCGCTTTGCTGGTGCTTTCCGAGGGCAAGATCGCGGGCATCATCTCCGAACGCGACTACGCTCGCAAGGTCATCCTTCGAGGCAAATCGTCGAGAACCACGCTGATCCGAGAAATCATGGCGAGTCCTGTATTTTCGGCGACACCCGACCAGCCCGTGAGCGAGTGCATGGCGATTATGACGCGCAACCGCATCCGCCATTTGCCGATCGTCGAGTACGGGGCAATTCTCGGAGTTGTCTCAATCGGTGACATCGTGAAGTGGATTGTTTCGGAGCAGGAAGACATCATCGAGCAATTGCAAAACTACATTTCGGCGAGCTATCCCGCGTAAGGACTTCGCGGGCTACGCTTGTAATTACATAAGTACCCGTTCGAACTCAGCAAGACGGGCGCAAAGCTGGGAGGCAAATGTGGCAAGTCCATCGAAAGCGGTTCCTCCAAGAAGCGGTCAGCACGTGAAGAGTCCGCAGCACGAAGGCGTTTTTGAGGTTGTCGGAGTGAACTCGCTGATGCAAACGGCGAATATCAGGCCCGTCGACGGCACGGGTCACGTGATCCCCAATATCCCGTGGACCGACCTGATGCCTGCCGACAAAAAGTAGGCCGCGTCTGTCGCCGGAGAAGGCCTACTCCTGGGCTGCCCTGATATCGTCGCGGGCCTGCTCTTCGGCGTCTTTTGCGGCTTGTTTTGCATTGGTGTCCGGCTTGAGCGCGCGAATTGCTTTCGCGAGGCTTAGCTGCTTATCTCCGTCCGCGACCTTGCAATTCGAGATATTCGCCGTTGTGTGCACGTCCGTTACGGCTGCGCGCACACAATTGAAATCCACGCCCACGTCGTGGCTCGCATGCAATCCCGCGAGGCAGTCATACAGTTCCGTATAGGGAGTGCAGGCCTCCGTAAGAGAGCTGTAGCTGCCCAATAGTCCTTCAGCTTGCATCTTTGGTGTGAGCTTCGTCTCATAATGGCCTCGAGTCTGGACCGGCTCGCTGGTGTTCTTCGAATCCTTTTTGAAAAGCTTGATCGGATTCAGCGAACTCGCGCTGTGAGAGCTTTCCTGTGCTGCGGTCGAAGCGCCCGCGCCCGCTGGACCTTGGGCTGTAACCGAACTCAAGGAAATCGATAGGCCAAAAAGCAAAACCGCGCCGCTCAAAAGTGCCTTTTTCATGTGTGCTCCTCTGACGAAAACGATGGCCGTCAAATCCTGCCCGCGATTCCCTCAGTAAGCCACACCGCATCCGCGCGAGAACGGCCAAGCAAATAAGTACTCCCCCAATCCGTCACGCTGGCCCTTTGAACAGGTATTTACGAAGCGCGATTGCCCTTACGATGCCCTGCAACTACGAAGGAGTCTTCCGGGGATATTGTCACCACGTAAACCGCGTCGAATCCTTCCGCCAGCGTGGGTGATTGCATCTTCTTGAAGGTTCCCACCACAGCCGCAATGGGAATCCTCTTTTCCCCTTCGCGCTGATTGTTGCGGCGGATTGCATCCTGCAGACTGGTCTCAAAATAATAGGCCACCACTTGAAAGCCGGCTGCTCGCGCCGGGCCGATATAGCGTGCGCGATCGCTCGGCAACGGATTCGTGTTATCGATCACAAAGGATTGTTTGCCCCGCAGGCAAGCGTCGAGCACCAATTCCTCACGGCGCCGCGTTCGTAGCATGTCGAGACTGATGCGAACGTGCGTATCCGCAAACCGCTCTTTGTAAAACGTTGTCTTTCCCGATCCTTGCACGCCCACGAAAATCACGGCTTCCATCGAGCTACCTTCGCATCAAAACGCGGTTGCCGAAAGCTTAAAAACTTCGCACACAATTGTTGCTCCTAGTCAGCAACGGGCGTACCCTCAGCCTGAACTTTTTCGCTTCAGCCGCTGAAAGGATTCGCCATGTCGCCCAAGTCGGTCATGTTGCGCAGATCGTTCCTGAAATCGCTCGCGGCTGTGCCCGCTGCGTCCCTCGGTCTCACGAAGCTCGCGCAGGCGTCGCTTCCCAAAACAAAAATCACGCGCGTTCGCATCTGGAAGCCGCCGGATTTCAATCCGCTCTTCAATCAGAGCAACATGCTCGTCACCGTGGAGACTGATGCCGGAATTACGGGCATCGGCGAAGGCGGCGGGAAGGACACGCTCGAGCAGTGCGCCGGATTCCTCATCGGCCGCGACCCGTTCAAAATCGAGGAAGACTGGCAGCGCAATTACATGGCGTATTTCTATCCGCCGGGCACCGAAAAACTCGATGCGCTCGGCGCTCTCGATCTCGCTCTTTGGGATATCAAAGGCAAAGCACTCGGCGTGCCCATCCACCAGATGCTCGGTGGGCCCGTGCGCAATTATTGTGAGACGTACAACACCGGCAACGTCTCGCCAAAGACCGCCCCCGGCGGCACCCGCCCGTCGCTGAAAGAACGCGTGCAGGCCACCATCGAAGCAGGCTACAAGCTATATCGCATTGGCGCAGCCGACGCGCAAGGCGACGTCTGGGACGTGCGCAAGAGCATTCTTCAACTGGCGGACGAGGCCAAGAACCTGCGCGATGCCCTGGGGCCCACCGGCGATTGGAGCGTCGATTTCCACCAGCGATTCGAATATGACGATGCTTTACGCGCCTGCCGCATGATCGAGGAATATCAGCCCTATCTCGTCGAAGATCCCGTTCGCACCGAGAACTTCCTTCAGGATATTCCAAAGCTGCGCCAGATGACCGCCGTTCCGATCGCAGCGGGCGAAGAATGGGGCTGGCGCTGGGATTTCAACCCGCTCGTCGAGAATCACGATATCGACTACAACCGCTGCACTCTTCCCAATGTCGGCGGCATCACGGAATACATCAAAATCATGGGCCTGTGCGAAACGCACGCCATTGGCATGGTCCCGCACTTTACCGGGCCGGTCGCAGAAGCAGCACTCGTCCAATGCCTGGTCACATACCCGTATGCTGTCCTTTTTGAATACAACTACGCCGGCCGCAGCATTCCCTATCTTCCCGAATACGCCGACTTTAAGGCCGGCAAACTCTACCCAAACGATCGCCCGGGCCTCGGCGTCACCATCGATACCAGCCCACTAACCCAAATCAGTGAGGTAACTGTAGCCTCGCCCAATCGCCAAATCTACCAGCGCCCAGACGGCTCGCTAACACATTGGTAGGCACATATTGGGGCTACCGGAGATGGCATCAGCGAATGCCATACGAAAGTAGGCGCAAGTACCTTCGTACCCCGGCGAATTAAACCGGGCGGGCTATAGCTGCCGCCGCGATCTGCAGGCATTATCACGTTGGATTCGGGAACAGCGCGAAGGCTTCCCCCAAGGCCGACGAAGCAGCCCGATTTCAGGCCCCATAACCTCCCCATGCCCAGAGCGGCCGGTCCCCCCACCGGCCGCTCACTTTTTTCAGCTCTGCTATCTCGAACAAATACCCACGAAGCCGTTTAAAGAATTAAGGCCCAGTTTCTCCCACAATGTGCGAGGCAAAACTGGGCCCGGCCTTGGTTGTACTGCAGCGGCAACTACGTCGCGGGGGAATTTTTTGTCGGCGCCAATCCAATCCTGATCGAAAATCGAAATAGCGCGAAATGATTTTGTAGCGACCGGCTTTCCGTTCAGCCGGTCAGTGTTTGGTCGCCGTCAACCATCGCGGAGCCAAGTTCCTTTGTCAGCGTCGATACGCGGTGACGATTAGCGCGAGCGCGCGAAACTCCGCCGCGCCATCAATGGGCGCGGACGCAGACGGAGCCTGGGCCGGAGTGGCGGCGGCACATTTTGCAGCGCGCTTCCGCATTCCGGGCAATTCGCCGTATCCGAGGAATGAACCTTCACCCAGCGTCCACGCGCCGAACAATTTGCATTCAAACATTGC
>DATNBB010000276.1:0-4123 GCA_035607335.1 Binatia bacterium
TTCTTTGTCGATTAGAAATCGAGATTTTAAGAAGACAAAAGCGTCCCGGCTGAACGCCCAGTCCGGGAGGCCACAAAAGCTCATGTGGTCACAAATGCCGGAAAGGCTCTTCGAACATCTCGGCGGAGGCTTTCTTTGTATCGCGTTCGAGCTGTTTGCTTACGAGTTCGCGCGAGCCCAAGCCCACTGCAAGGGCCAAAGCCAAGACGATTCCGCCGAAGAGAATGCCGAAAGCAAGCTCGACGATTCCGGGCGCAATTCTAAGATGCACGAGCGCCATCGCAATCGTCACGACGATAACCATCCACTTTGTTCCGACGCTGAGCAGGCGCGCGTAGCCGAGGTTCAGATTGACGGCCCCGATCAAAACGCTCCGGGCGACGAATCGCGCGACAATCGTGCCGATCACGAGCACGAAAATCGCGCCGATGATATTGGGCACGTAAGCAAAAATGCTGCGGACGAGCGAAGACGTGATGTCTGAGTTGAATGCCGCAATTCCAATCAGCAGGCCCGTCAAAACGATCGCGCACGTGACGATCGTCGAGATGAGCAAAGTGGGGCTCCTTCGCGGCGACCATTCCGCCGCGGATGAAAAGCCCCACCGTCCCAGCCGCTCGTCAAACTGCATCCCGATGAGCGCGCGCCGCACAACGATTCCGATAACCCAGGCGAGCACGATCGAGATCAGGATGGCGACGACGAGCGCAACGAATCCCGGCAGCAGCGCGGCGAGCCTCGTCATAAAACCAGTGGCCGATTGATCCAGAGCTTGCTTCACTTGTTGCCACATAAGTCCCCCTCACAGACTGCACTACGGATTAAAACGGTCCGGCCAGCGCCAGCGAGACACCAAATAGGGTTTCGCCGTTTCGAACGCAACCGCCAGGCGCTCCAGCCTTTGCTCCGCGGCATTCGAATCGGAGCTTTCCATTTCGCGCGCATAAGAAGCCACCCATCCCAGATACAGCGGCGTCAGTGAACGCAGCAAATGGTCGCGGTTGATCGTCCGCAGGCGGTGCGCCAGCGCGAAGTCGTAGATGATTCGAGCCCATAGCTCGTCCGGCAAGCGAAATTGCTCAGGCGCCAAACGCGAAAGTTTTCTGAGTTCGAGCAGGGTTGCCGGCGGCAACACGAGACTCCAAATTTCCTGCAAATCGCGCACGCCAAGCTGAAACGAGTTTACGAGGTGACCGATCTCGACGTTCGCCGTCGTCTGCGGCACCGGCGCGGGCTCGTTCAGGGTTCGTATGGGAGTCGAGTTGCGCGCTTTTTGCCAGCAGGCTGCTGTTTTCTCCATGACGAGAAAAATCGGCCCCAATACCTGGCTAAGCAGCGCGCTGACGATGGTCCAATCGGCCGGGGGATACGTCCGCGCCCCCAGGTATGCCTGCGAGATGCGAAAATTTCCGCACGCCACGCGGGGCGCAAGCGCCGCGAGCATATTTACTCCACCACTGCGATCGCCATTCTGCGCGCTGCCGCTGAGGAACGTGTGAAAGAGCTGCTGAGAAAGCCCGAAGTCCGGACCCATGGGGCTCTGCATACGCCGTCCATAGAGGCTGCGCGTGAGCGGAGAAATGATGCTGCTATTCAGCAATCCCTCGAATTTTCGAAACGCGTAGCGCGGCGCAACGAAATCCGCAGTGCCATCTAGCAGTGGAGCGACCAATTGGCAAATCCAGTGCGATGCCGGAGACTCAAAATGCGAAACGATCAAGCAGCAGCCGCGCGCTCCGACCTTCTCACCCAGGGTGACGATCGAATTGTAGGCGGTCGAGACGGTTTCAAAGGGCGCCGAAGACAAATTCTGCGCCTGGAGCGCCCAGGGAAGCAGAAAGATCGACGGGCCTTCCTGTGAAGACTCGGCGCTCGTGGAAGGTGTTACGGGAAAACTTTGCAGCACGAGGATTTTGGGATTTCCTTGCAGAGTTCGCAAAGCGCCGCACAGTTCCGCAACGCCATCCTGCGACAAATCCGCAAGGATCCCCACCACAAGATCGGCGGCCTCGATTTGGTCGAGGCTTTTCAGCGGCTCCTGCGGAAGCTGCTCTGTTTGCAAATCCTGCGCTTTATCCATCCACAGTTCTCAAACGCTTCATTAGCGCCAAATCTCCGGCAAATTTTTCCAGCAACGAATTCCTTATAGTGGCAGCGACAAAATACCGGTCAACGGAATCCGTAGCCACGCCGGACGGCTATTCAGTTCATAGAGCACTTCGTAGAGCACCTTGTCCAGCAGAAAAGTGTCCAGAAGCGTCCGAAAATCGTCCTCGCCGGCGGGAACAATGTTCGCTCTGCCGACCGTCTGCCGATACGCTCTTAAGAATTCCGCCGATACCGACCGCTCCCATACCTGCGCCCACGGCTCCAGTTTCGCGAAATCCTCCGGATGCCTGGCGGTGTAGTTAAACAGACTTGCATACGCGGCATAGTTGAACGAGCGCAACATGCCGGCTACATCCTTGAGCGGATTCTGTTTGGAGCGGCGGTATTCGAGCGATCGCGCGGGCTCGCCTTCAAAATCCAGAATTGCAAAATCGGTCTTCACTCGCAGTACCTGGCCCAGATGATAGTCCCCGTGGACACGTATGCGTAAGGTGCGCAAATCGGACTGTTCTGAGCGCTCCAGATACTGCAGGATGCGGCGGCGCCTGCTCAGCACGGAACCAGCGATTTCGATCACGTCATCGGGCAAATTGGGTACGCGCCCCTTGAGAGTATCGAATACAGTCGAAGCGTGCTGGCGAACCTGATCGAGCAGCGTTTGCAGCTCAGCCGCGCCAAACTGCTCGGCAGCGAACGCCGGATCATTCGTGGGAGTTGCCAATGCAAGGTGCAATTCCGCCGTGCAGCGTCCCAGCGTTGCCGCCGCATCGAGATACATGCCCACGTGGTCTCGGGCGAGCTGAGACGGCTCGCTTCCTGAAAATTCAAATGCGGTCTTCTCAATGTGGCGTTGCAGCTTCTTCGGAAAAGGCAGCGGCGCGATAGCCTCGTAATAGCGGTCCAACTCCTCGAGCGTCCACTTCCAGCCATCGCCTTCGTTTTCAACCAGGCCCTGCAACATCGCAATTGTGACGCGCTCTCCGTCGGCTGGCGCGTACTCGATAGAACCGGCAAAGGGCGGTATCCGCTGGAAGCCGATCTTCTCCGTGAGGTATTGCCCGATTTCGCAGTCGGGATTTACTCCCGCTTCCGGATGCCGGAAAAGTTTCAGGATGAACCGGTCGCCAAACAGGATCGAAGTATTGCTTTGCTCGGCCGAGCCGCGCCTCACCTGCAAAGACGAAGCCTCGCGATCGCCTAAAATGCCGCCGAACGCAGTTCCCCGCTCTCCTTTAACTCGACCGTTTTGCGCGGAAATCGATTTCGAGTCTTCAACAAGGTGCAGTATTTCGAGGCACGTCGCATCGTCGAGAGTGCCGTCGTGAATCAATCCGTTGGAATTACCGGTCATCACAGGCGCAATCACCGCGTTTGGCGCGCCGCGACGCAATTCTTCGGAGCGCTCGCCCAGCGTCACCGCGAGCGGCAGAAGATATATATCCGGGGCGCCGGTGTCGTAAGTGACTTGCACAAGCGCGAGCGCCGATTTCGAAGCTTCGAGAACAATCCAGTCGAGGGTTCGCGTCGTCTTAACTGTGCGCAATTTCGCGGCAAACCAGCGCTGCGCCGGCAAATACTCGGTCAGAACGTCTTTTTCGAATCGTTCACGTTCCGAACCCGCTAGAATCGTCTCCCATTTCTGCGCAAAAGACAGCGGACGTCGCTCCTCGAGATCCGCATTCGCCGCGCCGACATCCGTCCTCGGATGCAATTCCAGCCATAAAAATCCATAAGGGCCTAAGGTGAGCCGGTACGGTTGCCTCTCGATCAACGGAAATTCCACATAGCCCAGCATCTCCGTCGGAACCATTCCCTCGAGCTCCGAAAGGTCCAGGTCCACAGGCTGCGCGAATCGCGAAAGATTTGCGACGCAAAGGATTTGCTCGTCGCCATCGCGACGCAAGTAAGCCAGCACCTTTCGGTTCGTAGGATTCAGAAATTCGATGCTGCCGCGCCCAAACACCCTGAACAGTTTGCGCAACGCAATCATGTTGCGCATCCAGTTCAAGAGCGA
>DATNBB010000138.1:0-5740 GCA_035607335.1 Binatia bacterium
CTTTTCGTCGGCGGCTCTCTTTTTCTACTTCATAATCTTGGCTATCTTCACATCCGCTTTGCCCTTCTCGGCCCCATTGTTCTCATAGCCGTCGGCATATGGATGCTGATCTGGTCGAATGTCTCGCCGTGGCATGGTCCTTTCGGGCCACGGGGACCATTGGGCCCTCACGGCCCCTTCGGCGCACATGGACCGTTGGGACCCAACGGTCCACTCGGTCCAAATGGGCCTATCGGACGCATATTCAGCTCGCACGAACCAAACGCGCAAACACCTCCGGTTCAACATCCTAGCCAGCCAGAAGCCACAAGCGCAAATCCCGGAACTCCTACCCCCGGAACTGGTCAAGGGCCTTACCCGGGCATCTCAGGTTTCGCGGGCGGACCCGAACCTCAGACCTGGAAGGAATGGCGACAACAGCAGAAATGGGAGCAGCGGAGGCAAAAATGGGAACAGCGGAGGCAACGTCACGCCTGGAAACAGCAATGGACCGGCCAGAACTGGGCGGGACAACAGCCAAATTCTTCGGGCGGCTATGAGTCTAACGAAGCGCAATTCAACTATTCGGCCGTTTTAAGCCATGTAGAACGCAATATCACGGCAAAAAACTTCAAGAGCGGCACGGTTTCGGCCTTTTTCGGCGGGTTCGATATCGATCTTTCGCGGGCGGACATCGAGGGCGATGAAGCGATCATTTTGGCCGATGCGTTCTTCGGCGGAGGAGAGATTCGCATCCCGGAAACGTGGCATGTGGTGATCGAGGCGAGCGCGCTGTTCGGCGCCTTTATGGATGAAACCCGGCAACGCGCGCCGGAAGGTACAACGTCTGCAAAGCGGCTGATTATTCGCGGAACGGCACTCTTTGGCGGCATAACGATCCAAAATTAGGACAAAAACGGCGCGGCCCTTCGGCTAAATGGTCGGGCCTCGGCGGGAGCAAGCTGAGCGACAGTTATGCATCCGATACTTTCCCAATGGCGAAGGCTTGCGATGTATCTGGTCGCATGGACCCCAATCGCGGTGCTGCTGGCGTATTTGCTGGCCGCCTCCAGCCAGTTGACCAGGACCGAAGCGTTCGTCGTCGCAATTCCTCTCTGCCTCGCGTATGCGTTCGTTTGCCTTTCGGCTTATTACGAATGCAGGGCCCTACCAGTCGATAAGACAAGTGACGTAAAGCTCGTGCTTTCGCATATTTCGGCGGGACTTGTGGGGGCGGGCATCTGGCTGCTTGCGGCGAAAGTGCTGGTGATTGAATTGGCGCAGACGGTGACGTTCCAGGGAATCGACAAGAGGTTTTCGCCCGCGATTCCAGTTCTAGTTGGCACGGGCATTCTGCTCTACCTGCTTTCGGCGACTTCGTACTATGCCTTTATCGCGGTGACAGCTTCCCATGAAGCTGAAGCGCGTGCGATCGTGGCTCAAGTGCTTGCGCGCGATGCGGAATTGAAGGCGCTAAAGGCGCAAGTGAACCCTCACTTTCTTTTCAACAGCCTCAATTCAATCAGTGCGCTAACGAGTTCCGACCCGGCGAAGGCGCGAGAGATGTGCATCCTGCTCGGAGATTTCTTGCGACGCACCCTCGGTCTTGGCGCGAAAACGGCGATCTCTCTGGAAGAAGAGCTTTCGCTGATTCATTCGTTTATTGCCGTGGAAAAGATTCGATTCGGTGCTCGTCTGGACATGCAGGAGAACGTCGATAAAGGCGCACTTGGCTGCTCGGTGCCGCCTCTGCTCTTGCAGCCTCTCGTGGAGAACGCTGTAGTCCACGGAGTGGCGAACCTCGTTGACACCGGATGGATTCGGCTGGACGTGAAAGATATTGATGGGCGGCTTGCAGTGATCGTGGAGAACCGGTTCGATCCTGAGGCTCCGTCGCGCCACAGGAACGGCGTTGGGCTCTCGAACGTGAAACAGCGGCTTGAGACGCGCTACGGCAAACGGGCCAGCATGGATGTGTCCGTGGCCGGCGAGCAATTCCGCGTAGCGATCTCCATGCCGGCGGAGCAGGTTGAGGAGCCCGTCGCTGTCCGATCCCTCGCCGGAGGGATGGCTTGATTCGAGCGACGGCACGGCAAAAACCATGCAAGTGTCCCTGCCACTTGGGAGTCTGTCTGCACGTGGGTCCGTGTTGCTCGACGCTTCAAGTGCAGACTGCAGGCGCTCTCTGCCGCATGATGGCGCTGCTCCGAAACATCAGCACACAGGAGAAACAGTGAACGCGGAGGCACAAAGGAAGATTCGCGCCGTGATTGTGGATGACGAGGAACTTGCGCGGCAGGTGTTGCACGAGTTCCTGGCGAAGCATCCGGAAATTGAGCTGATTGCCGAATGCGCGAACGGATTTGAGGCAGTGAAGACGGTCGCCGAGCAAAAGCCCGATCTCGTGTTTCTCGATATTCAGATGCCAAAGCTGGACGGCTTCGAAGTGTTGGAACTGATCGGCAAGGACGCGACAGTCATTTTTGTGACGGCGCACGATAACTACGCGATTCGGGCGTTTGAAGTCCATGCGGTGGACTACTTATTGAAACCCGTGGCGGCGGCGCGATTCGATGCGGCTCTTGAACGCGCCAAAGAGCGGCTCACCGGGAAATCGCAGCCTGCTCAGGTATCAGCGAGCGAGTTGGCGGCGTCGGCGCGGCCTCCCGCCCAATATCTGGATCGGATCCCGGTGCGCGATGGTTCGCGGGTCTCGATCATTCCCGTGGGGAAGCTCGATTATGCGGAGGCGCAGGACGACTATGTTGCTCTCGCGTCGGAGGGCAAAAAACATTTGAAGCAGCAGACGATCGCGAGCTTGGAAGCAGCGCTCGATCCGGCACGGTTCCTGCGTATTCACCGCTCATACATTGTGAATCTTGAGCGGGTGGCGCGCGTCGAGCCTTATGCCAAAGACAGCCACGTTGCGATCCTCTCGAATGGGACGCAGTTGCCGGTAAGCCGAGCAGGGTACGCCCGCCTCCGCGAATTCCTCGATCGCTGAACCAGTCTGTTGATAATCGCTTCTGCGTGCCTCTTCGATGGCCGCGATTAGGAGCCGCTTGGCCCTATTTCTTTCCAATGACTTACATCGGCAGAGTGGCCGATCGAACGGAGCATTTTGAAGCCAGCCTCAGTTAATTGCCACGTCGCGGCCGGGGACTACGTCGATTTGGAGCTTGGGGTCGGCGGCGGGTATGTAGGTTGTGGGCAGGCCCAGTTCTTTGCGGATGATATTGCAGCCTTGGGCGATGGCGCTCGATTTGTAGAACGCGATTTCGCGATTGCATCCCTGGCGACCGAAGCCGCAGTCGCTCGAGATGATCAGGTTCTCCGCCGGAATTACTTTCAGAGCTTTGCGAATTTCGTTGGCAACGTCCTCGGGGCGATCGGCCTGAAGCGAGCGATGGCTTACGGCGCCGATGCAGATTTTCTTCTTCAGATCGCGCTTGAACGGCTCGAAAAGCTCCAAGTCCTTCTGATTGCGATCTTTCATTTCCAGCGTCCAGACGTCTCCGCGGCAGCGCTCGAGATAAATTTCAATTGAGTTGGCGTAGCTCGTGTCCTCCATCACGCGCTGCATGTTCGGATTGCCCCAGCAGGTGTGAATCCATAGCTCGACATCGTCAAGGCCCTGGACTTCGCGATTGAACGCATCGACCATGAATTTCACTTCCTCGTGGTCTTTGCCGTATGTGTTCGCCGTGAAATGGAACGTGGGCTCTTCGATCTGGATGCAGCGGCATCCAGCAGCGCGGAGCGCGAGCAACTCTTTGTTCATCGCTTCGGCCATATCCCAGATGACCTGGCGCTTGTCTTTGTATTTCGGCGTGTGGATATCGAGAAAGAGGGCCATCACTTGCGAACAGCATGTGCCGAATTTCACCGGCTTGCGCGTCTTGCCCTGAGCAATGCGCCATAGCTTTGCGTAATCAAGCGGGCGGTGCTCGATTTTGTCCACAACATGCGGCCAGCGCCAGCCGGTATAAATCTCGTTCAGTAGCGTGCCGGGCGGATAGTGCAACCAGGGAGCCGTGGTTTCCTCGGGCTGGAGGTGATCGCCTTCGAAACCGGCCCAGCGCTGGAGCGGGTAGTGATGCCAAGCGCGGCCAGCGAGGTCCTCGTCAACGTGAAAATCGCCGTGGCAGAGAGTGTCGAGGCCGGCGCGCTCCTGTTCGCTGATGACCACCGCCAGCGCATCCTGAAATTTTTCGCGGAAGCGCACGTCGAGCATGCAGGTATCGAGCGGGCGTCCCCACATGCAAACGTCAAACCAGCGCGGACGCGGGTACGAACCTGTTATCGTGCTGGGCAGGATCAGATTGGCCGTTGCGGTGAACATGGCGAAAACCTCCGGGGCGGGATTCTACATCGGCTCGCGTGGAACAAGATGAATGAAAAGGGAGGGGCCGCGGCAGGAGCGGGGCGCTCGTTTAAACGCGCGTCACTTCTATTTCTCTATTGACGTGCCAAGCTCACGATCGAGGTCGCGCCGCACGTTCTCCGCAGCATCGGGATCATCTGTGTAGAAATCGATATATTCATCATGGCTGACGAAAACCGTGCAATATCCCGGAGATGTCACAAGATAGAAGTCCCAACCGAAAGTAAGAGCGAGTTGGATGAAAGTAGCCAGGTCAGCGCCTTCATGTTTCGCGAATAAATGACCAGGCGCAACCGCCAATTGCTGGCGATCTCCGTAACTTTCTCGCACCCGGTAATAAAGATGAAGGTTTTCGCTGGAACTCCAAACTCCCCAAAGCGTTACCCAAAGCAAGGACTCATCGAATGGTTCGAGATACGAAGCAACGAACTCGCCCAACCATGTCAGCCGTGTCAGTTTCATTTCCGAAATTGATATAGTCACCCAGTGGGCACGGTTATTGATGAGCGGGTGGCCTTTTTCGTCCAAAGATATGGCCTTGCCCTCGCACCACGTTCGAGCTTCCTGTTCAGTGAGACACCACATGGCGGCAATGATAGCAGAACTGCCCTTCTGTAAAAGAGCTTAGAGCAGTTGGACGGCGATTCTTGTGCGCCGATTGGGCAATGGAATCGCGCAAAAACGCTGCAATAGTGTATAGTTTTTGCTGGCGCCTTTGCTCGCGGACGGCCGGTTTTCCAGGCATTTCCCAATCGAATTGCGCCGGATCCTACTGAAAATGAATAGACCCTTGCAGGTGATGAAGTTTGGCGGCACGTCTGTGGGCGATGCCGCTTGCATTAAGCGCGTGGCGAAGATTCTGGCGGACGCGTCGCGGAAAAGTGCGGTCGTGGCCGTGGTTTCGGCCATGGGCGGAGTAACGAACCGGTTGATTCAGGCGGCGCAGAGTTGCCAGGCTGGGCGGCCGGAAGACTCGAGCGCCATCTTTGAGTCGTTGCGCAAGCAGCATGAGACCGCCGTGAATGATCTGATTCGCGATCCGGAACGGCGCGGACGCATCAACGCGCGGCTGGTGAAGCTTTTTGCCGAAGGCGAACGGATGTGCCAAGGGACCGCACTATTGCGGGAGCTGACCGCGCGCACGCTGGACACGGTTTCGAGCCTCGGCGAGCGGCTTTCGGCGCCGATGGTGGCGGGCGCGCTGGAAGAGATTGGGATTGCGAGCGAAGCGATCGAAGCGACCGAACTAATCGTCACGGATACGTTTCACGGCGGCGCCGATCCGGTAATGGAGCTGACGCGGGAAAAATCGCAAGCCAGGATGCGGCCGTTGCTGATGAAAAATGCCGTACCGGTTGTGACCGGATTTATCGGCGC
>DATNBB010000285.1:0-14566 GCA_035607335.1 Binatia bacterium
GGAAGTAGCGGTAAAAATGAACCCGGCGCGGCGGGGAATAGAGAGCATGCTCATGACAGCCACCCGAACGTCTCGACGTGCAACACGGCGCAGTTCGCCCGTCCGCAAGCCGGCCTCACGCCGGCAAGCAAAGGCAACGCCGAAGCCGGCAACGAAGTCAGCCGCGAAACCAGCGGCGAAAGTTTCATCGCGGTTCGCTCCCGCGCCGCAGGTTGTTTACCGCCTGTGCCGCTCCGGCTGGGCCGTGATTGTGGACAAGATTCCGAACGCGCAGGGCACTCGGTTTGTGTGCCCGTTTTGCCCGGTTTCGCATCGCGTTCCCGGGCCGGTGCGCGGATTCCGCAAGATGCGCCGCGCGCAATGGGTGAAGTTGCGCCGGGTAGAAGAATAGAGGAACAAGAGACAGATGCCGCGCTCGCTTAAGAAGGGACCGTTTATCGACGGCCACCTCCGCGAAAAAGTGGAAGCAATGAATTCGCGGAACGAAAAGAAAGTGGTGAAGACGTGGTCGCGGCGGTCGACGATCCTGCCGGAGATGGTGGGACACACGATCGCCGTGCACAACGGGAAGAAGTTTATCCCCGTTTACATCACCGAACAGATGGTAGGCCACAAGCTTGGCGAATTTTCGCCCACGCGGACGTTCAAGGGCCACGCCGTCAAGGCAGCGCTCGAAAAGGCTGCCGCTGCGGCGGCTCCTGGGGGAGCCGCTCCAGCCGCTGCCGGCGGAGCTCCGGCAAAGGGATAAGGGATAGACGATGGCGACACCGACGCAAACCGACGGGCAGATACAGGGAACGGCGCTTACGCGGTTCGTGCGCGTCTCTCCGCAGAAGGCGCGGCTCGTGATCGACTTGATCCGCGGGCACCGCGCGGAGGACGCGCTGCAGACGCTGCGTTTCACGAAGAAGCGCATCGCGCGGGACATCGAAAAGACGCTGCGCAGCGCAATTGCGAATGCCGAGCGCAAGGCGGACGATGCCGGGAATTCTCTGGATGTGGATCAGCTTTATGTGACGGGCTGTTTTGTGAACGAGGGGCCGCGCTGGAAGCGCATGCGTCCGGCGCCGCAAGGCCGCGGTTTCCGTTATCAGAAACGGACTTCGCATATTACGGTGCAAGTGGCGGAACATTTGCGCGCCGCCGAAAGCCGTGCGGCAGAAGCGGCAGCGGAAGCGGCGGCTTCCAAGGGTGTGAAGGGCGCGATCCGCAAGGCCCGGAAGACAATCGAGAAGCGCGCGAAAGAAGTACAAAAACAACGGAACAAGAAGAAGTAGGAGGCAAGTTTGGGACAGAAAACACATCCCTACGGTTTTCGGCTGGGCTACACGAAGAACTGGCGCTCGCGCTGGTTTGCCAAGCGTGACTATGCCGATCTGCTGCACGAAGACGTGGTTCTCCGCAAGCAGCTGAAGGATCGGCTGAAGTCGGCGGGCATCGACGGCATCGACGTGGAGCGCGCGGCAAACAAGCTGGTGGTGCGGATTTATACGGCGCGGCCGGGCATCATCATCGGACGCAAGGGCTCGGAAATCGACAAGCTCAAGGCCGAAGTCCAGAAGCGGACCAAGCGCGAGGTGCACATCGATATTCAGGAAGTGCATCGGCCGGAATTGGCGGCAACGCTGGTGGCTGAATCCATTGCGTTGCAACTGGAAAAGCGCGTTGCCTTCCGCCGCGCAATGCGGAAAGCGGTGGATTCTGCGTTGCGTTTTGGCTGCAAGGGAATCAAGGTGCGCGTGGCGGGCCGGCTGAATGGCGCCGAAATTGCGCGCAAAGAGTGGTACTTGCAGGGGCGGCTGCCGTTGCAGACGTTGCGCGCGGATATTGACTTCGGCACGGCCGAAGCAAAGACGACGTACGGTTTGATCGGGGTGAAGTGCTGGGTTTTCCAGGGCGAGCGCGTTCCGCAGCGAAGCAAGAATGCCGCGGCGCCTGCAGAAGCGAAAGAAGCATAGGGACACGGGCGAAAAATCATGTTGATGCCGAAAAAGGTTAAGTACCGCAAGCAACAGCGCGGACGGCGGACAGGAAAAGCGTGGCGCGGCGGTTCGCTGGCGTTTGGAGATTATGGATTGAAGGCGCTCGAGCCGGCGTGGATTACGGACCGGCAGATCGAAGCGGCTCGCGTCGCGATTACGCGTTTTATTAAGCGCGGCGGAAAGCTGTGGATCCGCGTGTTTCCCGATAAGCCGTTCACTAAGAAACCGGCCGAGACTCGTATGGGCAAAGGCAAAGGTCCACCGGAGCGCTGGGTTGCTGTGGTGAAGCCGGGACGGGTGATGTTTGAAATGGCGGGCGTGGACTTGGCGTCGGCCACGGAGGCAATGCAGCTCGCGGCGCACAAGCTGCCGATCAAGACGCAGTTTGTGACGCGGGCAGGAGAACTGTAATGGCCAAGTTGGAAGAGCTACGTGAGAAGAGTAAGAACGAACTGGAAATTGCCGAGCGCGAGCTGCACGAGCAAGTTTTCCGGTTGCGGTTCCAGCTCACTACGGGCCAGACGGAAGGCTTGAAGAAGCTGCGCGAGACCAGGAAAGAATTGGCGCGCGTTAAGACGCTTCTGCGCGAAGCGGAATTGAGGAAGAAGTAATGGCGAACGAAACTGCGGCTCCTGCAGCCGGACCCGCGCGCGGCGCGCGGCAGGAACTGATCGGCGTAGTGACGAGCAACAAGATGCAGAAGACGATCGTGGTGAAGGTGACGCGCGCGACGCAGCACCCGCTCTATCGCCGGGTCGTCCGCAGCGGCAAGAAATATTATGCCCACGATGAATCGGGCGAAGCGCGCATCGGCGACACGGTTTGCATCGTGTCCACGCGGCCGCTCTCCAAATTGAAGCGGTGGCGCTTGAAGCAAGTGATCCAGCGCTCCACTCGCGTAGCGTAAGCGGCGGCAAGGGGAAACGAACATGGTGCAGATGCGAACATGGCTGACGGTGGCCGATAATTCTGGGGCCCGCCAGCTTACGTGCATCCTCCCGGTGGGAGGGGATGCAGGATTGAAGGCGGGACTGGGCGACGTGATTACGGCATCGGTAAAAGAAGCAACGCCTGATAGTCAGGTAAAGAAAGGCAAGGTTGTCAAAGCGGTGGTAGTCCGGACGCGAAAAGAGCATAGGCGCAAGGATGGAACGTACATCCGCTTTGACGACAACGCGGCAGTTTTAATCAACGATGCGAACGAGCCCGTGGGTACGCGCGTGTTCGGGCCCGTAGCGCGCGAGTTGCGGGAGAAGAAGTTCACCAAGATTGTCTCGCTCGCGCCGGAAGTGTGGTAACCATGAGAGAAGCGAATACAAAACATGTGCCGATGGGGATTCGCCACGGCGACACCGTGAAGGTGATGGCGGGCCGTTCGAAGGGGCGCACGGGCAAGGTGCTTGCCGTGAACCTGTTGAAGCGGACGGTTACCGTGGAGCACGCAAACATCATCAAGCGGCATACGCGGCCGAATCCCTCAAAGAACGTTCGCGGTGGGATTCTCGACAAAGAAGGGCCGATTCACGTTTCGAATGTGATGCTGATTTGCCCAAGCTGCGGAAAGCATACGCGGGTGGGCCATACGACGTTGCCGGACGGCACAAAAGCGCGAAGCTGCCGGCGCTGCAATACGACGATCGAGAGCTAATTAGAGGCGAAAAGAAATGCCGAGCCGTATGCACGAGAGATATCGGAAAGAAACAATGCCGGCGTTGGTGAAGCGCTTCGGCTATACGAACGCGATGGCCGTCCCGAAGGTGTCAAAGGTAACGGTGAATATCGGCTTGGGCGAAGCAAGCCAGAACGTGAAGCTGCTTGATACAGCGGCTGCCGAACTGGGTCAGATTGCGGGCCAGAAGCCCGTGATTACTCGTGCCAAGAAGTCCATCGCGAATTTCAAGATTCGCAAGGGCATGGCAATCGGCTGCATGGTGACTCTGCGTGGCGAGAGGATGTACGAGTTTCTCGATCGGCTGACAGCGGTAGTGCTGCCTCGCGTGCGCGACTTCAAGGGATTGCCGCCCAATTCGTTCGACGGACGCGGAAACTATACGCTGGGCTTGAAGGATCAACTTGTGTTTCCCGAGATCGATTACACGCGTGTTGACAAGATCAAGGGGATGAACATCACGATCACGACGACGGCACGTAGCGACGAAGAGGGCCGCGAGCTCTTGAAGCTCATGGGCGTTCCTTTCCGGACGCCGGGCCAGTCCTAAGGAGAACTGAAGAGCATGGCACGCACAAGCCAGTTCGCAAAAATGCGGCGGAAGCTGAAGTTCAAGATACGCCGGCGCAACCGTTGCCGCATTTGCGGCCGTTCGCGGGGCTACATCCGCAAGTTTGACATGTGCCGCATCTGTTTCCGCGGCTTGGCGCTGAAGGGCGAAATCCCCGGCGTTGTGAAATCGAGCTGGTAGCAGCCGAAAGGAACCGAAAAGCATCATGATGACCGATCCCATCGCGGATATGCTGACCCAGATTCGAAACGCGGCTCGCGCGCGCCACGCGCGTGTGGATCTGCCCTGCTCGAAGCTGAAGATCGAGATCGCGCGAATCCTGAAAGACGAGGGCTATCTGGCGAATTTCAAAGTGGTGGAGGAGAAGGGCAGGAAAGCGCTGCGCGTATTCCTGCGCTACACACCCGAGCGGCGAAGCGTGATTACCGATTTGAAGCGCGTCTCCCGCCCCGGGGCGCGGCGCTACGTGGGCAAGACAGGAATCAGGCCGGTCGTCGGCGGCATGGGCATTTCGATTCTTTCTACGCCGCGCGGGCTGATGACGGGACAATCGGCACGCAAAGAAGGCGTGGGCGGCGAACTGCTTTGCGAGGTTTGGTAATACTGGCCAATCACCGTCCGGCGCAAACGTGGAAGAAATTCGGTAAAGAGGATTTGAAACGACAATGTCGCGAATTGGAAACAAAATCATAACCGTTCCTTCCGGTGTGAAGGTGCAGGTCAAGGAAGATTCGGTGGACGTGCAGGGACCGAAGGGGAAGATGACTGTTGCCGTCCCTGCGGGGATCAAATTTGAGCAGAAAGACGGAACACTGATTGCGAAGCGCGATTCTGACGAGCGGCGCGCCCTTCACGGGCTTGCCCGCGCGCTGGTATCCAATGCGGTTACCGGGGTCACGCAGGGATTCAAAAAGGACCTTGATATCGTCGGCGTAGGCTATCGTGCCGAGGTAAAGGGAAAGAGCGTTGTTCTGGCGCTGGGCTATTCGCACCCCGTGGAGTTTCCGATTCCCGAGGGGATTCAGATTGCCGTGGAGAAGCAGACGCATCTGACCGTGTCAGGAGCGGACAAGGGGCAGGTCGGACAAGTCGCTGCCAATTTGCGCGGATTGCGTCCGCCGGATCCGTACAAGCAGAAGGGTGTTCGGATCACCGGCGAGAGACTGAAGAAGAAGGCTGGCAAGGCTGGCGCGAAGACATCGGCTTAGCGCTAGACGAAAGGGAGAGCGAAAGTGGCTGCACCGGTACGGAAACTATCGCGGGAAGCGCACCGCCAACGCATCCATCTGCGCATGCGCAAGAGGGTTGCGGGCACGTCTGAGCGTCCGCGCCTATGCGTTCACCGCACTACGCGCCATATTCGCGCGCAGGTGATCGACGACCTGACGGGGCGCACAATCGTCTCGGCCAGTTCGCTCGATAAGGACGTGCGCGACGTGATCAAGGGCGGTGGTAACGTGGCTGCTTCGAAAGTGGTTGGCAAAGTCATCGCGGAGCGCGCCAAAGCAAAGGGAGTCGAGAAGGTCGTATTCGACCGCGGCGGCTATCAATATCACGGACGCGTGCAAGCATTAGCGGATTCGGCCCGGGAGGCGGGCCTGCAGTTCTAAGAAAACTTATGGCGAAACAAGAGCTCAAAGACATCCTATCAATTCGCCGGTCGATCGAGACGAATCAGGCTAATCTCAAGGACCAGGTGGTTTCGATCAACCGGGTCACGAAAGTCGTGAAGGGCGGCAAGAACCTCAGCTTTTCGGCGCTCGTGGTTGTGGGCGACCAGGGCGGCCATGCCGGGTTCGGTATGGGCAAAGCACGCGAGGTTCCGATGGCCATCCGCAAGGCGATTGAGCAAGCCAAGAAGAACATGGTGAAGCTCAATCTAAAGGGTTCGACAATTCCTCATACGGTGTTGGGTGAGTATGGGTCAGGCCAAGTGCTGTTGAAGCCGGCACCCGAAGGAACGGGCGTGATCGCCGGAGGCCCTGTACGTGCCGTGATGGAGGTTGCGGGCATCCAGAACGTGCTGACGAAGTCATTGGGTACGTCTAACCCGCATAATGTGATTAAGGCGACTTTCGACGCCCTTTTGCATCTAAAAGATGCTGCCAAGGTCGCCGAATCGCGCGAAAAAGGAGCGGAAAAAGCGGCCGCTTCCTAGCGCCGTTTTCGGACGACCATGGCTACCGCGAAGAATAAAACGCTTAAAATCAAGTGGGTACGCAGCTTCATCGGCTGCCCGCGCGGCATGCGCCAGACCATCCGCGGACTGGGTTTTCGCCGCATGCAGCAGGTAGTGGAGCGCCCCGATACGCCCGCAATTCGCGGGATGATCGCCAAAGTACATCACCTGGTTGAAATTCAGGGTCAGGAAAGAGCATGAAGCACACACTTTCGAATTTGAAGCCCGCTCGCGGTTCGCGCCATCGCAAGGTGCGCGTCGGCCGCGGCATGGGATCGAAGATGGGCAAAACATCAGGCGCCGGCAATAAGGGCCAGCAATCGCGCCGTGGATATTCGCGACGGGCTGGGTTTGAAGGCGGCCAGATGCCGCTTCATCGCCGTTTGCCGAAGCGTGGGTTTTCGAGCCCGTTTCCGACAGAGTTTGCGGTCGTCAACGTTGAAACGCTCAACTCGTTCGCGGCCGGGGAAACCGTAACGCCGGAAGCGCTCGCCGGGCGCGGTATTGTGCGCGCTCTCCGCGATGGCCTCAAGGTCCTTGGGGATGGCGAATTAAAAGTTGCATTGACGGTACGAGCCCACGCCTTCAGTAAATCGGCGCAAGAAAAAATCGCTCGCGCCGGAGGGAAAGCCGAAATTTTGCAATGAAGAAGTTTTTTGAAGCGTTTCGCAATATTTTTACGACCTCGGAACTTCGCGCCCGCGTGCTGTTTATGCTGGCGATGCTGGGAGTGTATCGGCTGGGTGCCTTTATTCCGACGCCCGGTATTAACACTGCGATGCTCCAGCAGCTTTTCCAGCAGAACCAGGGTACGGTATTAGGCGTTCTCGACCTGTTCAGCGGCGGAAACTTCCGCAGCATGACGATCTTTGCGCTTGGCATCATGCCTTACATCACGGCGGCGATTATCCTCGAGCTGCTTGTGGTGGTGTGGCCGTATCTCGAACGCCTGCAAAAAGAGGGCGAACTCGGTCGCCGCAAAATCACGCAATATACGCGGTATCTGACGCTGATCCTGAGCGTGTTTCAGTCTTTGATGATCGCTCGGACGCTGCAAGGTCCCGGACAGACGTTGGCGGGAGAAGCCCTGGTCTATAACCCGGGTTGGGCTTTTACACTCATGACGGTGCTGACGCTGACCACAGGCTCGATCTTTATCATGTGGCTTGGCGAGCAGATTACGGACCGCGGGATCGGCAATGGCATGTCGCTGATTATTTTTGCGGGCATTGTCGATGGGCTTCCGCGCGGCATTAGCGACCTCTGGACCAAGGCGGAGAATGGGCAGTGGGGTTCATTCACCGGCATCGTCCTCGTTGTGCTGCTCATTTTCATGGTGGCTGTTGTCGGCTTCATCGTGTTTGTGGAAGACGGGCAGCGCAGAATCCCGGTGCAATACGCCAAGCGAGTAATGGGACGCAAAGTGATGGGCGGGCAGATGACGTACCTGCCGTTGCGCGTCAATTCTGGTGGCGTGATTCCACCGATCTTTGCCAGCTCGTTGCTCACTTTTCCGCAGACGTTCGCGCTACTTTTGCGCAACAAGTCTCCCTTTTTCCAGAAGCTGGCCGCCACGATTTCATGGGGCGAGCCGCTCTATACGCTTCTTTATGTGACGTTGATTATTTTCTTCGCGTTCTTTTACGTAGGCATCATCTTCAATCCCACCGAGCTTGCGGACAATATGCGCAAGTACGGCGGGTTCGTTCCCGGTATTCGTCCCGGACGGAACACGTCGGACTACATCAACAAGGTGCTCACGCGCCTGACGTTGGTTGGCGGCGTTTACCTTGCGCTGGTCTGCTTGTTGCCGGAATGGATGATCTCGGGAATTCACCTGCAGCACTTGCCGTGGGTCGGGAACTGGTTCGATACGCACATGTGGCGGCCGATTCTCGATGGTTTGGGCGTGCAGTTCTACTTCGGCGGGACATCGCTGCTGATCGTGGTTGGTGTCGCCATGGACACGGTGCAGCAGCTCGAAGCGCAGTTGGTGATGCGCAATTACGATGGGTTTGTGCGAAAGGGCCGTCAACGGGGCCGCCGGGGCTGATCCGGCGCCCATTTCAAAATGGCTCTGGAACGCGCGTTCATTTTTCTGGGCCCGCCCGGAGCGGGAAAAGGTACGCAGGCGAAAATTCTCGCCCGGCGTTACGGCATGCCGCATCTCTCCACCGGAGACATGCTGCGTGAGGCGATTGTCCAGGGAACGAGGGTTGGACTCGAAGCTAAGCCGCTTATGGATCGCGGCGAGCTCGTGCCGGACGCGCTAGTGACAAAGATGATTGCCGAGCGCCTGGAGCGCGGTGATTGCGCCACAGGCTGCGTGTTCGATGGCTATCCGCGAACCGTGAATCAGGCAATCGATCTCGATCACCTGCTGCAATGGCGCGGAATGGGCAAGCCGGTGGTGATTGAGTTTCGCGTGCCGGCGGACAAGTTGCTGCGGCGGCTTTCGGGACGCTGGACGTGCAGCGTGAACGGGGAGACGTACAACGTTTACGAGGCACCGCCTAAAGTAGATGGGATTTGTGATTTTGATGGCGGCAAGCTGATTCAGCGGCCGGACGACCGGCCGGAAGTGATCTCCGAGCGGCTAGCGGCGTATGAGTTTCGGACGCGTCCGCTGACAGATTATTACTGGCGCAAAGGCGTCCTGGACGTGATTGATGGCTCGGCGCCGATGGAAGATGTGACAGAGGCGGTGATGAAGATCGTACGCCGCGTAGCCGGACCCAGGGCGGAAGCTGATGGTTATCTGTAAATCGACGGCTGAATTAGAAAAGATGCACCGGGCCGGATTGCTCGTCTGGGAAGTGCTGGAAAAGATGCGCGCCATGGTTCGTCCAGGAGTTTCGACCAAGGAGTTGGACGAATTCGCCGAGAAGTATGTGACGGAGCACGACGCGAAGCCTGCGTTCAAGGGCTATCGCGGATATCCGGGCTCGGTCTGCACGTCGATTAACGAAGAAGTGGTGCATGGGATTCCGTCGGCATCGCGGAAGGTGCGCGAAGGCGACATTTTGTCGATGGATTTCGGCGTCGTAATGGATGGCTATTATGGCGACGCGGCGCTGACCGTGCCAGTGGGAAAGATCGCGCCCGAGCGCGAAAAGTTGCTGCGGGTGACGCGAGAGTCGCTGGAGCGGGCGATCGAGAAGGTGCGAGCCGGCAACCGGCTGGGCGACGTTTCGTCGGCGGTACAGCAGTGGGTGGAGAAGAATGGATTTTCGGTGGTTCGTGAATTCGTGGGGCACGGCATTGGAACGAAGATGCACGAGGATCCACAGCTTCCGAATTACGGTTCGCCGGGACAAGGGCAACGGTTGCAGGAGGGGATGGTTCTTGCGATTGAGCCTATGGTGAATTCGGGAAGTCCTGCCGTGAAGGTGCTGGACGACGATTGGACGGCCGTGACTGCTGATGGCAGTGACTCGGCGCATTTCGAACACACTGTTGCGGTGACGGCGAATGGCCCGTGGATTTTGACGAGGCCGCGCGAGGCGACAGGGCCCGTTTGGTAGATTTGTAGTTTCAGTGGCGCACCTTTGATGCGCCGGTTTTAAAGGAGCACATTGGCTCGTCAAAGAAGACCGGAACCGGAAAAGAAAAAGCCCGGAGAGGGCAGCGGCAAGGAAGACGCCATCGAAGTGATGGCGACGGTGGTTGAACCGCTTCCCAACGCGATGTTTCGCGTGGAGCTCGAGAATAAGCATCAGGTTCTCGCGCATATCTCGGGCAAGATGCGGAAGAATTTCATTCGCATTCTCCCGGGCGACCGCGTGGCCGTGGAGCTTTCGCCCTACGACCTGACGCGTGGCCGCATCGTTTACCGGTACAAGTAATGCGGCAAGGAAGGCGATGAAATGAAAGTTCGGGCATCAGTCAAAAAGATTTGCATGAAGTGCAAGATCGTTCATCGGCGCGGCGTGGTCCGCGTGATCTGTTCGAATCCGAAGCACCGCCAGCGCCAGGGATAAATTTGCAGGGGCGGATGCGCCCCGTCGGTTTGGAGGAAGAATGGCACGTATCGCAGGTATTGACCTGCCGCCCAACAAGCGGCTGTGGATCGGGCTGACCGCCATTTACGGTATCGGGCAGAAGCGCGCGCGCGATCTGGCGGAAAAGGCGAACGTCGACGCGACGAAGAAAATCGGCGAGTTGACCGAGGAAGAGGTCAACCATCTTCGGAACGCGATTGAAAGTGAGGGGCGGATCGAAGGCGATCTCCGCAAGGAGACCCAGATGAATATCCGCCGCCTGATCGAAATTCAGGCGTATCGGGGACTGAGGCATCGGCGCAATCTTCCGGTGCGCGGTCAGCGTACGCATACGAATGCGCGCACGCGAAAGGGTCCGCGTAAGGGCGCAGTGGCCGCGAAGAAGAAAGTGATGGCCCGCAAGTAATTAGGGGCGCGCGCTGCGCCCGCCGAAAGGGTAGAGACGAAAAATGGCGAAAGAGAAAGCGCAAGACGCTGCCGCCGCACCGGCAGCCGGTGCAAAGGCTACGACGAAGCGCAAGAAAGAATTTCGCAAGAAGCGCGAGAAGCGTGTGGTACCGCATGGCGTCGTTTGCATTCAGGCGACGTTCAACAACACGATCGTTACGCTCACGGATCCCGACGGGCGAGCCGTAAGCTGGTCATCGGCTGGTTCGGTGGGCTTCAAGGGATCGCGCAAAGGGACGCCTTACGCGGCGCAGCAAGCTGCCGCGACGGCGGCGGGCGTGGCGCGCGATCAGTACGGCATGAAGTCCGTGGAAGTGCGTGTCAAGGGACCCGGCGCAGGCCGCGAATCCGCCGTACGTGCGCTGGCATCGGCCGGGCTGCACATTAACGCGATCAAGGACGTGACGCCCGTGCCGCACAACGGCTGCCGTCCGCCCAAGCGCCGCCGCGTATAAGACTGAGACAAGATTTATAGCACTCGCCTTAAATAGCGATGTGCTATGAGCAAATGAAGTGGATCAGGACGAAGGGTCGCCAGCCTGTAAACTGATCTTTAAGATGTAAAGGAGAACTCGAAGTGGCAAGACATCGCGAAGCAGTTTGCCGCTTGTGCCGCCGGGAAGGCATGAAGCTCTTCCTGAAGGGCTTGCGGTGTTTCACGGAAAAATGCGCCATTGAAAAGCGCAATTTTGTTCCAGGCCAGCATGGCCAGGCGCGCCGAGCCAAGATGGTCGGTTACGGCGTGCAATTGCGCGAAAAGCAGAAGGTGAAGCGCACCTACGGTCTTCTCGAACGGCAGTTCCGCAGCTATTTCGAGAAAGCGGTCCGTATGAAGGGACCCACGGGATCGAACCTGTTGGTGATGCTAGAGCGGCGGCTCGACAACGTCGTCTACCGCATGGGACTCGCTGGGTCCCGCACGCAGGCGCGCCAGCTCGTTCTGCACGGGCACGTACAGGTGAAGGGGCAGAAGGTAAACATCCCGAGCTATCTCGTTCAAGTGGGCGATGAAGTAGCACTGCGCGAGAAGATGCACCAGAACGCGATGGTGCTCGAAGCGCGCAATCTAGCGCAGAGCCAGGGTGTTGCTCCGTGGCTCGACATCGACCGCGAGAATTTCAAGGCGCGCGTCGTTGCAATGCCGCGCCGCGAGGACGTGCAAACGCCTCCGATGAACGAGCAGCTCATCGTCGAACTTTACTCGAAATAATTATTCGACTTTGCTGAACTTTGTTGAGGCTCGCTGTGCGCGGGCCGGAAGGAAGGGCAATTATGTGGAAGGGCTTTCAGAAACCGAAGCGTTTGGCGGCCGAACCCGAGTCGCTGACGGACAAGTATGGGAAATTTTCCGCGCAGCCGTTCGAGCGCGGCTGGGGAACCACGGTCGGCAACGCACTGCGTCGCGCCCTGCTCAGCTCGCTTGAGGGCGCCGCAATTACGGCTGTGAAGATCGAAGGCGTACTACACGAGTTTTCGCCGATTCCGGGTGTTGTGGAAGATGCGACCGATATCATCCTCAATTTGAAACAAGTGCCGCTCAAACTGAATACCGACCAGCCGAAGACGATCACGCTCAACGTGGATACACCGGGCCCCGTCACCTCCGCAAAAATCGAAGAGGATGCGGACATTGCCGTTCTCGATAAGAATGTGTACATTGCGACCGTCAGTGAAGGCGGAAAGCTCGAACTCGAGTTGCGCGTGAAGAACGGACGCGGTTATGTGGCCGCGGATCGCAACTTCGACGAAGATTTGCCGATCGGTTACATCCCGATTGACTCGACGCACTCGCCTGTGCGCAAAGTGAATTATTCGGTTGAGGCCGCGCGTTTGGGCCAGATGACCGACTACGAAAAGCTGACTCTCGATGTGTGGACCAATGCCGCCATCACCCCACAGGATGCAATTGGTTTGGCCGCGAAACTTGTCAAAGACCACATGAGCATTTTCATCAACTTCGAGGAGACGCCGGAAATCGCCGAGGAGGCCGCGGAGAACTACAACGATCCACGGCTTGAATATCTCGATCGATCGGTTGAGGAACTCGAGCTTTCCGTCCGCTCCTACAATTGCTTGAAGAACGCCAACATCCAGAACTTGCGCGAGCTCGTTCAGAAGACCGAGTCCGAAATGCTGAAGACGAAGAATTTCGGGCGGAAGTCGCTAAATGAAATCAAGGATATCCTGGTGAAGATGGGCCTTAGCCTTGGCATGAAGTTTGACGAGCACGGCCGGATTATCTGGCCGCCGCTGCCGAGCCAAACGGCTCTTCCGCCGGCTGAAGCTGAAGCGCCGACGCTGTAAGCCTTACGAACGGCAATCGGGGGCGCTAACTTACGCCCCTCCGCCGACCCAAAACGGATTGGACAATGAGACACCTGAATGCAGGCAGCAAATTAGGAAAGCAGCCGGCTCATCGCCGTGCTGTCTTGCGTAATCTCGTCACGAATCTGGTGGAGAAAGAGCGCATCCAGACGACCATCCGCCGTGCCAAGACGATCCGGCCCTTAGCCGAG
Organism: Binatia bacterium; assembly: GCA_035607335.1. GTDB lineage: Bacteria > Acidobacteriota > Terriglobia > Acidiferrales > UBA7541 > Palsa-295. The sequence goes on from DATNBB010000285.1 coordinate 13,366, forward strand.
CGCCTTATCACGCTGGGCAAGCGCGATTCGTTGCATGCACGGCGGCAGGCTGCGGCGTTTTTGTTGACGCCCATGGCCACGAAGAAGCTTTTCGCGGACTTGGCGCCGCGCTTTGCGGACCGAAATGGCGGCTACACCCGTGTCATCCACTCCGGATGGCGCATCGGCGATGGCGCGGAACTGGCCATCATTGAATTCATCGGCTCCGAACTGAAGAAAAAAGAGAAGAAGGCCCGCAAGAAGGCTGAGGAAGCTCCTGAGGAGCACGAGGAGAAGGAAGCAGAAGCAAACTCCTAACGTATTTCTCTGTTGATTGATGTCAATAACGGCCCGGACGCTACGCGATCGGGCCGTTCGCATTTAAAACCGATATGCGATAGCCCCTAGACCGGCGTGCTTGTGCGCTTTCGGCGAGAGAGAGCGAAGATTAGCCCGACCAGTATGAGCGCGATGGCTCCGCCTGTTGTGTCCAACACAACGTCTCCTACTGCGGGAGTGCGGCCCGCCACAAAGCGCTGGTGAAATTCATCCAACGAGGCATAAGATCCAACGGCGAGCAGGGTGATAGCCATCCATGCGAACCGTATTCCGTTGCGACCCGCACGAATGCCTCGCAGGACCAGAAGGCTCAAGATGAAGTATTCGGTGAAGTGACCAGTTTTTCGGACGAAGAAATGCATTTGTTCGAGCGCTTGCATCGAGGCATGCGGGAACAGCCAGTGCAGCAATGGAATGATGAAGCGCCCCGTATCATCCGAGGTGAAGGCCTGCGTCGAAAATACGGAGATCACGATGGCCCACAGAATTACGGGCAACCATCCTTCGATCCAACCCATACGGGGATTGTGCTCCGCCCTTTGTGCCTGCATCCGATGTCCGTGATTTCGGCCTATTCAAGGCGGTAGTTTGGCGCTTCGCGAGTGATGATCACGTCATGGACGTGGCTCTCGCGCAGTCCGGCGGAAGATATACGGATGAAACGGCTCTTTTCCTGGAGTTCTTTCAAATTGCCGGCGCCACAGTAGCCCATGCCGCTGCGAAGGCCACCCACGAGCTGGTCGACGAGTCCAGACAGTGGTCCCTTGTACGGCACCTGGCCTTCGATTCCTTCGGGTACGGATTTTCCGCGCTCGGCACCTTCCTGCGCGTAGCGGTCGGCTGAGCCTGCTTCCATAGCTCCGATGGAACCCATGCCCCGGTA
>DATNBB010000288.1:0-7267 GCA_035607335.1 Binatia bacterium
TCTTGTCGCCGGCGAGGTCGGTCTGCCAGAAGCGATGCCTGAGCACGACAGCGCAGCCCGCATTCAGATCGCCGGGTTGGAATGTGCGGCCCATTTGCGGAGGAACGCCAAGGAGCTTGAAGAAAGTGAGGCTGACCGGCATTGCGAGCACTTCACGAGCGCGGCCGACGCCCGTCAGGATCGCTCCGCTGGATGCCCAAGTCGCGGCGGCTGCTTGCTCGAAGCTGCGGCTTGCGGCACTCCAATCCTGGAATTCGGCGTACGTGTCGAACACGGGAATCGCCGCCCGATCCCGAACCGGCTGCTTCCAGATCACAACCAGCCGGCCCGGATCCTTGTAGGGCAACGGCCGTAGAAGCACTGCGTTCAAGATGCTGAAGATTGCGGTGGTAGCGCCAATGCCGAGCGCCAGAGTCGCAATCACGATTGCCGTGAAGCCCGGAGCTTTCGCGAAGATTCGCAGGCCATAAAAGGCATCCTGGCGTAGCTGGCAGAGCCGCGTCCAGCCCCAGGCCGCGCGCACATCCTCTTTGATTGCCGCCGTGTTGCCCAGTGCTCGTTTTGCTGAATAGAGGGCCTCTGTGGACGATGCACCATCCTCAAGCCGCTCTTCCGCCTCGAGTTCGATGTGAGAGCGGAGTTCGTTATCGAGATCCTGTTCTCGATTGCGACGTCTCCAAAATCGCATACTGGTAGACATTCTACCAGCGATATTTCTTTAGCATAGGACTCCCGGCGAATTAACTTCCGCCACGGTAACGTGGATCGTGGATTACGCGGTGGAACATCGTGAATTGCTAGAGGTGGAGTAAGGACGTATCTGTTCGTGCGTGATAGAATTCGCCGCATAATGCGATCACACCAAGTCGCTCTAATGGTTCACCAAGAAGCGCGCGAGGACGTTTATCACGGTCGCGCGAGAATCCCGGAACTGTTTCGGGGCTGCATCAAAGAAGGCCGCGTCTGCAAGATTTCCGTTGGAAGTAAGAATACCCTGCTGGAGGTTCGCGGCACGAAAGCGTCCACAGGCATCATCAAAATCGGAGATCTAGCTCGACAAGAGCTCGCTGTTCAAGCCGGAGAATCATATACGTTCTGCATTCGTGAAGTCTGGTGGGTTGGTCAGTTGTTGTGGGCGTGGAAGGCTGCCGACTCAGCCTCTCGGATCGCCGCGCGCCTAGGAGTCCTCGGGCTAGTGCTTGGTATGGTCGGAGTGATTCTTGGGGTAATTGCGCTCTGCCATTGAGGGAGACAGATTTAGCGTTACAAGTAGGAAATTTAGAATGTGCGATCCTGGCGGCGCAATGTTCCGAAGGTCGCGAGGTTGGAGAGGGCGAAGGCGACGCGGAATTGGTTTTCCTGGCGCGTCCCGAAATTAAAGCGGCGGAACTGCACGCTGAGCCCGCAGCAATCGGTGTTGTAAGTCACCTGCGCGGTCGCGTACTGCAAAGATGTACGGTTGTAATCGTAATAGACGCTTGTTCCGGCGTTCCATCCCCGGCGGTTATTGTCTCCGATCGCGAATAACGCGCGAAGCTGATTCGATGGAGGCGAGAGGATCGTATTTTCATTGACCTCGGTGTGGCCGAACGACACGAGATACTTCGAGAAACGGGCGTCCGCATTGATGCTGCTATCCGCGATGTGGCCGGTGAGCGGGTCATAATCGGCGCGCCACTCGAGGCCAATCTTTTTTTGCACGCGTAGAGTAGAGACGATCGGGGAATAGTTGCGTGGTCCGGCGAGGAAACTGAAACCGGTCAGCTCGATCGTGTTCAATAGGACGTTGCGCTGGCCAGGCGCAAGCGCTCCCCCGAAGTCCGGTTCAAAGTAGCGAACCTGTGAAACCTGCCAGCTCAATACTTCATCGACAGAGCCATTCGCCTGGCGGGCGTAGAGGCGATTCGCGACGGAGACTTCTAGCTCTTTCGTATCGGCGAGCAGGTCGGATTCATCGAAATGGAGCACGCGGTCGAAATTGGTGACGCCCGAAACGTAGCGGAATTCTGCTCTAGGCTCGATGACATGTTTCATTTTCACACCGAGCCATTTGGGAGCCTGATAGACACGGGCGAGCGAAGGCGGCATGAGCTCGACGTTTAGCTCGCGGGCGCTGCGCAGAAAAGCGCCACCCTCCGGCTCACCGGCGCGCAAGGTTTTGCTGTATTCCGTTTCCCTGACCGAGAAACTCGGCGTGAGAGTAAAGCCTTTCCAACTGAAGGCCGTGGTAACGGTGGGGGCCAAGTCGGTGCGGCTGACGAAGCCGCTATTTGAATATGGCGCATCGAGGAGAGAAGTGGATTGGTCGCTGACGGGCTGCTGACGGTCCATCAGGCCGGAGGTTGCTTCAAACGAAAACCAGATGGGCAGAACTTTATCGGAGATCAGACGATCGCGCCCGACGAAATCGGCTTCGGGGAGTTTGCGGATTGAGACAACGTCGTTCGGAAGCGTGGACTGAAAGTTCTGATTTCTTTCGGCGTCGAAAGTCAGTCCGTAGGTGGACCAATGCTTGGTGAGGAAGCCGACCGAGTGCGTCTCCGAGAAAACGGCTTCGTGGAAAGACTCAGTGAAGGATTGCCGGAATAGGAATGAGCTGAGATAGTTGAGTTCGCCACCCGCGAACCAGCCGTCGCCGAGATCGGAGCGCCCGTCGACAGTCGCCTGAAATCCACCCTGTTTTTGAATATTGGGCGAGCCGTCGGCATTCGTCCCAATCTTGAGACCGCGATCGGTCACGCCGTAAAGGTTGGCATCGAAATCCGTGCCGGGCCGTACCTTGCCGCGGATCTCGGCAGTGTGCGCGAAGCCGCGATCGACGAAATCTTGAATGCGGTATAAAACGTCGTAGCTGCGATTGATCGCCCAATAATATCCGATACCGACCATGGGTCCGCGAATGGAACTGTTGCCGACATTGGGAGTAAGAAAGCCACTCTTACGAGGCTCTCGCTCAAGCGATTTATAGAAGAAGGGGAAGTAGAGCAGCGGAATATTTCGGAGGCGGAAAAAGGCACGATAGGCGAGCGCGCGGTCGCCCGGGATAACGTCGAACTTAGGCCCGCGAAGTACCCACCAGGGGCGCGGCAGTTTGCAATCGGTGATAAAGCCGTCATAAAGGACGTACTTATCGCCGAGACGCTCGGCCCACTTACCTTCGAAATAAAAAGGGTTGCTGGTGGTGAGGAGTCCGGGGCGCGACTGGATTTTCGCGGGCGACGTGCCATGGACGTCGTAGAACTTGCCGGTTTCGGTTTCGATGTTGTATTCGGCGTGATCGCACCAGATCTTGTCGCCGTCAATGAAGCTTTCAAAGCGCACGTTTCCAGTGGCGACGGCATCGCCTGTTTCGCGGTTGTAATCGAGAGAATCCGCTTCGAGTTTCATCTCGGAGGTTTCGAGCTTCACGGCTCCGCGGAGATGGCGAATAGGCCCTTCAATATCCTGAACGACGGAGCTGACGGAAACCTCATTCGGCGACGGGGCGCCGGGCGGCGCGTGGCGCGCGATGCGGTTGGGATTCGACGAAAGCTGACCTGTTGCGGGCGGTGGCGTGTTGAGTAAAGGAGGCTGAAACTGGGCCCGAGCGATCACCGGGAAGCAGCACAGAAGAACAAGAGCAGTCGCGAGCGCCGAAAAAACCTCGTGACATTTTTGGTCAAATATGTTACGAAGGGGAAGCGGAGTTTTGCGCCAGTTTTCAGACTCTTGGTGCGCGGGAAGGGTCAACCAAAACCGTAACATGCTTTGATCCAGCCCGCAATGGCTTTTGGCACTATGAAGCGCGGCTGGCGGAAGGTTCCGGAAACGTTTGCGATGAGCTGTCATTATTGCGGATTCACCAACGACGAAGACGACCATCGTTGCCACCGGTGCGGTCGGCGGCTGAGAGAGGGATTTCCTCCGGCCGGCAGCCCGCGTCCTCTGCGGACGGCCACCGCGCCCGCATTGCAAATGGCGGTAGAGGATATTCCGGAGCTTGCCGCGACGGACCGGGAGCCGGCGCAAGGGAACAAGCCGCTTCGCGCCAGCCAGTATCAGCCGTCCCTCTTCAGTTCGCGCGAGCATCCGCGCGTGGTTCCTTTCGAGACTCTCACACCGTCGAAGGTGACGCCGAAGGCTCCTTCGGGCAAACCTCGAACGAGGCCGAAGCGCCTGATTCCAGGGCAGCAGAGTTTTGGCTTCGAGGCGCCGCCGCAGCTTCAGACTTCGATAGACGCGGTCATTTATTGCGACGCTCCGGTGGCAATAACCGCTCACCGGGTATTGGCCGCCGCGATCGACTGGAGCCTGGTCGCGATCGCACTCGCTCTGTTTTTCGGTACGCTGCAATTTGCGGCGGGAGCTCTCGCGTTCACGAAGCATACGTTGCCCTTCTACGCCGCCGCGGCCGCTTTGGTTGCGATGTTTTACAAACTGCTATGGTGCATGGGAAACGGCGATAGTCCGGGAACGCGCTTTAGCGTGTTGCGTCTCGTCGATTTTGATGGACGGCCACCCACGCGCCGTCAGCGGTTTCTAAGGGCGGCATTTTCGTGTGTCAGCTTCCTTTGCGGTCTTGGCCTGATCTGGGCGCTTTTCGATGAAGATCAGCTCACTTGGCAGGATCACGGGTCGAAGACATTCCCAACTCCAAACGAATAAACGCGCGACGGCCGGAATGTTCGAGGGCCCGTGTTATAGTGAGGATTATTCTCCGGGCCCGTAGCTCAGTTGGTTAGAGCGCCTGCTTGACACGCAGGAGGTCAGAGATTCGAGTTCTCTCGGGCCCACCACGCTCTAAACGAGTTCCGGTTTCAGAAAACAGGAAGGTCGGTTTCTGTTTCGGGCCCACTACGTTTGAGGATATGAAGCGATCCGCGTCCGTATGGCGCTCAATAACGCCTCGGGTTTTTGCGATCCCAAGAACGCGCGTGTCTTATCCTTAAGTTCGAGCCGAACGCCACGATTTCCGCTCGCAAGATATCCTTTTCCCACGCGCCCTTTGCGAAATCCGTATCCTCCGAACTCTCGAAGCGGATTGCAAACCGCTGTTGCGGCCGATTGTATTTCGGGGATCGGAATTCGGATTTCGCGTATCAAGCCGCGCAGCCGGATCACGATTTCCCGTTCGCGAACTTCGGTCACCAGCCGTACCGTTACAAGCCGCAGGTACACCAGCCAGAGGAACACGGTCAGTCCGATCAGTCCTCCATTCGACATTGGCTGCTTTCCGAGCGGATGACCCAGTGCAACTTGCCACACGCAAATCAGGCACAGCACGAGTGGCGGAATCGCTAGACTGATTCGCAAACGCCATTGGCGGAAGCCTTGCGATTCCCGAAAGCTAACGGAGGAGTCCGATCGCATACTGAAGCGCCGCATACTGGCTTTCGTAATCGTATTTCGCGCTCAAATTCTCGATCTGCGCCTGCGTCAGGTTCAGTTGCGCCTGGGATAACTCGACGATCGAGCTTAGCCCGAGGTTGTAGCGGCCCTGCGCCAGATTCAAGCCGAGGTTAGCCTGTTTCAGTAGTTGCGCCGTCACGTCGATCCGCTGGTAAGCGGTGCTGGCGCTCGCCCAGGCTACCCGCACATCCCGCGCCACCTGCTGTTCGACGTTGCGCAGGCGCTGCTCGCTCGCGAGTTCGCGGTATTCAGCCGCTTGCCGCCGCGCTGAGAATAAGTGGCCGTTGAAGATCGGGATGTTTACGTTCACCGCGACGCCTTCGTATTCTTTTGGAATGAGCCTTGGCGCATTTTGCTGATTGATAAACGGAATGAAGCCACCGACCGCGGCGAGGTCGACCGTCGGATATTTCAAATCTGTTTCCGCCTGCTCGAATTTTTGCGCGGATTGGCGTTCGAGCTGCAAACTTAGTAACTCTGGACGATTGTTCATCGCGTCGGCAATCAGAGGCTCGGGACTAATGGGTGGACTGGGCGGTAGGCCTTGATCGGTCAATGTATAAGTCGCCGTTTGACCAGACCCGATCGCTCGGGTTAGTTCGGCAAATGCTTGTTTGACGGCATCTTGGGCACGGATCAGCAAAAGCTTCGCCTGGGAGAGATTCACGTCCGCGAAACTGACGTCCAGTTGCGAACGGAGCTTGTTATTCGCAAGCTCGGTAACCTGATTGCTTAGTACCTGCCGTGTTTTCACCGTCTCTTCCGCAACCCTCACGACGGCCTCGGCCCGTAGCGCGTCTAAGTAAGCCTGATTCACGCGTAGCAGCACATCGTATCGCGTCGCCTGATAATTTTCCTGTGTAGCCTGCGCGTGCAGGCCGGAACTGGCCACTAAATTCGGAGTGCGCCCAGAATCCGTAATAAGCTGCGACAGAGTCAAACCTTGTCCGAACCGATTCCATAGGCTCGATGCCGTCAAATAGCCGGCGCCGATACGCGCCTGTCTATTGCCCTGTGAACCGGTCAAATCGGCGTCAAGCGTGGGATAGTAAGCCGACTTTGTTTCCCGGACCTGCTGGTTAGCTTCAGAAGCATTACTTTGCGCTTCGAGCACACGCGGATGGTTTCTCAACGCAAGTGTTTCAGCGTCCTTCAACGTCAACGGAACCGGCGGGGCCTGCGAGACGGCAATTTGGCAAAGCGCCAAACTTACTGCCGCCGTCCATGCGATTACGCGCTTTCTCATGCGGCCGCGCGTCTCCGCTGCCCATACACGAGCAGATATGCCGCTGGAACAATGAACACCGTGAGCAGGACTGAAACCGTCAATCCTCCGATGATTGCGCATGCGAGCGGAGCGTACTGCTCGCTCCCGGTACCCATCTTCAGCGCCATCGGCACCATGCCGATAATCGTCGCGAGAGAAGTCATCAAAATCGGCCGCAACCGGACGCGGCAGGATGTGATTACCGCGTCTTCCACCGACATCTGCTGCTCTTCCAGGCGATGCGCAAACTCGACGATCAGAATGCTATTCGACGCGGCGATCCCAACCAGCATCAGCACGCCCATCAGCGACATCACATTCAGTGTGGTATGTGTTAGTGGCAGAATAATCAGCACGCCGATAAAACCCATCGGAATCGCGAGTAAGATCAGCAGCGGATCTTTGAATGACCGGAACTGCGCAACCAGAATGAGATAAAGAAGTACCACCGACATCGAAAGTCCAACCGCAAAACTGTGAAACGAAGCTCTCATTCCCTCCACCATGCCGCGCAGATTGATCCGCACGCCGGTTGGAAACTTCATGCCCGCCATTAGGCTATCGATTGAATCCGCAACTTTTCCCAGGTCCTCGCTCGCCGGAGTTACATAC
>DATNBB010000292.1:0-10868 GCA_035607335.1 Binatia bacterium
GCAACTCCGCCGCAGATCACACCGCAGCCCGAAGTATCACGGCTGCAGAAAGACGATCCTATCGTCTTCTCGGGCACGATCGTGAGCTACGATCCTTCGCCGTTCCTGCTGCATTGGGACGATGTGAAGGTCGATCCGTCAGTTATCCCGGCTGAGAAGGGCGCGGGAAAGAAAACGACCAAGAAGCCGTAAATTAAGCGCAATATCAGAAATCGAGGGCCGGTCCTTGGATGAGGACCGGCCCTTTTTGTTTTAGGTGCGCCGCCAATGGGAGTTGAATCGGCGACAAGTGCCGCGCCTGAAGCCGCGAAGACACTTCCAGAATCACCTTGAGAGGCGTTAGCGGCGGCTTGCGTGGTCCAGTTTGTATTCCGAGACCTTGCGGCTGAGTGTATTGCGATGGATGCCGAGAACTTTGGCGGCGCGGGACTGATTGCCCTTCGCGTTTTCGAGCACGCACTTAATAAATTTCTTTTCGAACTCGGTAACCGCTTCTTCGAGCAAAATTCCGCGATCCACCATCATTCCGATCAACGACTCGAGTTGCTCCTTCACGCTAGCACGCTCCCTGAACGAGTCCGAAATTAGGCGAGTGCGTGGCCCGTGATGCGTTGGTAGGCTTCCCTGTATTTCTCCCGTGTGGCGGCGACCACATCGGGCGGAAGAGCAGGACCGGGCGGCTGCTTGTTCCAGCCGATGCGTTCGAGATAGTCGCGTACATACTGCTTATCGAAAGATTGTTGCGCAACGCCTGGCTGATATTGGCTGGCCGGCCAGAAGCGCGAAGAATCCGGGGTAAGAGCTTCGTCGATCCAAATCAACTGGCCGTTGAGAAGACCGAACTCAAACTTCGTATCGGCGATGATGATGCCGCGGGCGGCGGCATATTCCGAAGCGCGGCTATAAAGCTCGATACTGATGTCGCGAATCTTTTCGGCCAGCGGACGACCGATTCGTTCCACTGTTTGATCGAAAGAGATATTTTCATCATGCCCCGTAGTGGCCTTCGTTGACGGCGTGAAAATCGGCTGGGGCAGCTTGTCTGATTCGCGCAAACCGGCAGGCAGCGGAATGCCGCAGATCGCGCCAGTCTTCTGGTAATCCTTCCATCCCGATCCGACGATATAGCCGCGGACCACGCATTCTACCGGCAGCGGCTCCGTGCGGCGCACAAGCATCGACCGGCCTTCGAGCTCCTCCGCATAGGGAGCGAGCGCGCCGGTGAAATCGGCCGCGGTGATCACGTGATGTGGAACCACGCTGGCGAGCTTCTCGAACCAGAACAGCGAAAGCTGCGTCAGCACGCGTCCCTTATCGGGAATTGGCGTCGGAAGAACCACGTCGAAAGCCGAGAGGCGATCGGTGGCGACAATCAGCAGATCGTCGCCGACCTCATAGATGTCTCGAACTTTACCGCGCCCGCGAAGTGAAAGACCGGGAAAATCCGTTTGTGAAATTGCAACATTCATTTTTGGAGATGCCACTGGATGACGACCTCACGTATGAGAGGCGCATATTCTAGCGCGTGGACCGCGGAAGTCAATCGGTAAGAAGGCGCAAAATTTTCTGTGGAAAATAATTTTCCCTTCGCGTAATCGCGAACGGATGCCGCGAATGCAGCAGACCACAATGCAGCGGAAATGACTCGTTACGCCGCGTTGCTGGCCGCAGCTGTGCGGGGCTCAGCGGCCGCGTCAGAATCTTCCCATTTCACGGAAACCAGCTTCGAAACTCCCGGCTCCTGCATCGTGACGCCGTAGAGCACAGAGCCCATTTCCATCGTGCGGCGATTGTGCGTCACGACGATGAATTGCGTCTGGCCGCACATATCGGCGAGCATTTTGTTAAATCGGCCCACGTTGGCCTCATCGAGCGGAGCATCGACTTCGTCGAGGATGCAGAAAGGACTTGGCGAATAGCGGAAAACAGCGATCAGCAGCGCCAGAGCCGTGAGCGCCTTCTCGCCGCCCGAAAGAAGCATGATGCTTTGCAGGCGCTTTCCGGGTGGTTGCACCACAATGTCAATGCCCGCGTCGCCGGAGCTATCGGGTTCGCTGAGCCGCATCTCGCCATGCCCGCCGCCGAAAAGCGTCTGGAACGCGATCGCGAAATGCGCATTGATGAAATTGAATGCTTCTTCGAATTTCTGGCGCGAAACCTGATCGAGTTCGTTGATGGTGAGCTGCGTGTTCTCGATCGATTGCACGAGATCGTCGCGTTCGCGGCGGAGGAATCCTTCGCGCTGCTCGCATTCCTGAAACTCCTCGAGCGCCATCATGTTCACGGGGCCCATTGCCTCGACGCGCGCCTTCATTTCGTTGTAATTCGTTTCGGCGGCGATGAGGGCCTCTCCAACCAGCAGATTCGCTTCCTGCGCCATCAGCTCTTCCGGCTGCGCGTTGAGCTCGGCCACGCAGGTCTGCCGAAGGTAGTCACGATCGGCATCGTTGCGAGCTTTCTCGATCTGGCGATCGCTTCGCTGACTGCGGAGATCTTCGACCGCTTGCCGCTTGGACCTGACCGCCTCTTCGAGTTCGCCGGTGCGCGTGCGAGCCTGTTGCCACTCCGCTTCGAGCGCCGCTTTGCTTTCCTCGTAGCGCGATTTGTCCGCGCGCAATACCGTCACCTGCGCAACGAGCTGATCGCAAGCGGATTCGAGGGCCGCCTTTTCGCTCAAAAGGGAGTCGTGTTGCTGCCGGAGCGTGATGGCACGTTCGCCGGCCACCGCGGATTCCTCGGCAATGCGATTAGCAGCCGCTTCGGCGCTCGCCAAACGCTCGGACATCGCGGCGAGTTCTTCGCGCCGGGCGGTAACGCCTTCTTGCAAAGACTGGAACGATGTTCTTAGTGCGGCCAGCTTGCGCGTAGCCTCAGCCGCTTCGGTCTCGGCAGCGGCGCGGAAACGCGCTGCCTCGGCGTGTTTATTGAGTGCCTGTTCGGCTCGGGCGCGCGCGGCGGAAGCCTCTGCCTGTAAACGAGCGATTTCAGCGCGTTCACCGTCGAGTTGCTGCTCAATGCGAGCAAGATCGTTATAGGCCTGATCGCGTTGATGTGCCGCCGCGACAAGCGCCTTCTCGGCTTCCATTTGCTGGCCGGTCGCAACAGAAATATGGGTCTCCGTATCCGCAACTTCCTGCGCAATGCGCGCAAGCTCCGCCTGCTGCTCTTCGGATTGGCGTTCCAGGCGCGCAGCTTCGGCCTCGTGGAGGCGCAGTTCGCGTTTTAGTGCGAGCGGTCCCGCATCGCCTGCACGTCCGCCAGTGACCATGCGGCCGTGATAGCAGGTGCCATCCGGAGCAAGGTAATAACTATGGGGATTTTCGCGCGCAATCCGCTCAGCAACCGCGCCGCTTTCGACCAGATAGGCTGTGCGGAGCTTGGTAAGAAAGTGCTTCGTCGCGGGGCCAAGCGGGTCGCGAAAATCGACGAGGCGGTCAAGGCGAGCGATCACGCCTTCGGGCAACGGTAGGTTTGCATCCGCCTCTTTCAAATCCAGATTAAGCGAGCGCAACGAATCGACAAAGAACGTGGCGCGCCCGCCCATCTCCTCGCGGAGAAGCGTAACGCCCGCGCGAGCGTGATCGAACGACTCGACCACAACGTACTCGAGCTCGTCGCGCAGAAACTGTTCGATTGCCGATTCGTACTGCTCTTGCACCTCGGCATAATCGGCCAGAAGACCGACGGCGTAGAACCTGCTTGAATCGGGCGCGCCATTACCGCCGACGTTAAAAAGCTTTTGAACTGCATCGGCCGTATACGCGCGCTCGCGCAGAATTTGTTCAATAGACGCATGGCGCGCACGGGCAGCGGACAGCTCCTGCCGCGTGCTCTCAAGCTGCTGCGACACTTCCTTCTGCGAACGGCGCGAGGTGGCGAGTTTTGCCTGCGCCTCGCGGACAACCGTGGCAATCTCGCGGCTTCCGCTTTCGGCGGCGTCGTACGCCTCGCTTGCGGCTTTTACCTGCGATTCCAGCGCGGCAAATTGCTCTTCCATCGATCGGATTGCGCTTGAACGCTGCTGTTCGGCGGCCGTAAGGCGAGTCGCCAATTCCTCGGCACGCTGGGCCTCGGCCTGTTCACGGGAAGACTCCTCCACATAGCGCGCAGCCAACAATCGAAGTTCTTCCGCGCGAGCCTCCAGTTGTTGCTGCTCGGACGCGCTGCCGGAAACCTGCTCCATTGAGGCGCGCAAAGCAGCCTCAAGCGCACCTGTCTGGCCACGAAGGCCTTCAATGGTTTCGCGTTGCGCTGCCAGACGCGCAGAGAGCGCCTCTGCCTGGCGGGCCGCATCTTCAATTTCGATCGTCAGGCGCAGCGCGCGGGATTCAATCTGCGCGGATTGTTCCCGATTAAACGTAATGCGGTTTTCGGCGCGATCGAGTTCGATGGCCGTCTGATTGAGCAGAGTCTGCACCTGCCGCAATTCGCCGTCGAGCTCGTAATTGCGATTGCTCAAGCGCTCCTGTTCGGATTCCAGCGCGTGCAGGCCAGCGGATTCACGCTCCTCGGCTGTTCGCATTTCGCGCAGCAGGTTCTCTAGGCGTGCGGCTTCTATATCGAGATGTTCGGCTTTGCTCGCGAGCACGGTGCGCAGCAAGCCCCGCATCTGCTCGCGCAATTCTGCATAGCGCCGCGCCTTGGACGCTTGCCTCTTCAATGAAGCAAGCTGCTTTTCCACTTCCACCAGAATGTCGTTTACGCGCGAAAGATTGAGCTTCGAGGCTTCGAGCTTGGCTTCAGATAAGCGGCGTTTGGTCTTGTACATCGTGATGCCGGCGGCTTCTTCGATGATGGCGCGCCGATCCATAGGTTTCGAATTGAGGATCTGCCCGATGCGGCCCTGCTCGATAATGGCGTAGCTGTCCGGGCCGAGGCCGATGCCCATAAAGATTTCCTGGACGTCCCGCAGGCGCGCGGCGCGGCCGTTTACGAGATACTCGCTTTGACCGGAACGGTACAAGCGCCGCCCGACGACGACTTCACCGGGCCGAAGATGAACAGCGGGCTTTTTACCATGGCGCTTAACAGGTTTCTGCTCTTCAGCAACGGGCGTTTCTGCCATGAGGCCAGCCTCGGCTAAAGCATCGGACGCAGAGGTGCCTACCGCTTCGGATACCCCTGCTGGAGGAGCATCGCCCTCGATCTGACCATCGATCACCTTTGCAACTGCTTCGGAAAGCTCTGGGTCTACGAGAGTTAGTGTGACTTCAGCGATGCCCAGCGGGGGCCGCTTGGCCGTGCCGTTGAAGATACAATCGGACATTCGCTCGGCGCGGAGCATCTTGTGGCTCTGCTCTCCAAGAACCCAGGAGATCGCGTCGACCACGTTGGACTTGCCGCAGCCGTTTGGACCGACGATGCAGGTGATCCCGGTGCCGCTGAAGGTGATTGGCGTCTTCTCGCAGAAGGACTTAAAGCCAACTAGTTCGACTTTGCGCAGTTTTAGCACGCAATTCCTCGCATTTTCGGCAGAAAAAGATGCCTATTCATTTCCTTACGGAGGACGCTCGAGACAGAGACGTTCGGAGGGTTCCTAATCGGGTAGCCCTTCCGCCTGGCGCTACGATTCGGCGGTTACGGGAGAACAAGCTAACACGGGAAAATACCGATGTAAAGCGCGGTTTTGCAACCAGACCACTAAATATCGGTGCCCGTGGCCAGTGCTATACAACTAAACGAGTTAAGAGCCCGTGGTGCTCATTTATCGACTTTCGACGAGAGGCGCTAAAAATCGTAAACTCCAGCACATCAATGCGTTGCGCCGTACCATGCACGCGTGTCAAGTTGTGCCGCCTGATAAAATATGTTCCGTGAGAATGAGCGGAAGTTCAAAACGTCGCGCAGCGCAAAGATTCTCCTGCTTCGGTAGCCGCGATTCAAAATTTCTAATCGACAGTCTCTCAATTAAAAATGATCGTAAGCCGTTTCGTTGCAACGCGCCAGTCAGTTCTAATCGACAGTGAAATGGGGATTTTCTGGTGCGCGAGCCGCACTGTGAACCGAGCAAGTCGCCGGAACCGTGTTCTCCTGATAGCATGTGCCCCGGGAGGTTCATCGTTTGGACGAATCGGCATTGATTGAATTGCGCGACGTCCGCGTGATGCGTGGCGACAAGGCCGCTCTGGATGACTTTTCGTTGCGCATAGCTCTTGAGGAGCACGTGGCCATTCTCGGACCGAACGGCTGCGGGAAATCGACTCTCATTAAGACGATCACGCGGGAATGCTACCCTGTTGCGCGCGAAGGCTCTCGGATGACGATCCTCGGGCGCGAGAGGTGGAATATCTTCGAGCTTCGATCTTTGCTTGGGATTGTTTCGAATGATCTCTTAGCGTGGTGCAAAGGAGAGACGCCCGGCCTTGAGGTGGTACTCTCGGGCTTTTTCAGCAGCCAACGCGTGTTCCGCAATCACCATGTTCAGCCCGATCAGGAGCGGCGAGCGATGGCCGCACTCGAAAGACTAGGCGTAAAGCACCTGGCTGAACGTCCAATGGAAGAGATGTCCTCCGGCGAGGCACAGCGCATTTTGATTGCGCGTGCGCTCGTGCATGAGCCCAAGGCGCTCGTGTTCGATGAGCCCACGAATAGTCTGGATGTACATGCGCAACATGAGCTTCGCGAAACAATGCGTCAATTGGCACGGTCTGGAGTGGGAATCGTGCTGGTGACACATCACGTGGCGGACATTATTCCGGAGATTGAGCGCGTCGTGCTCATGCGCGATGGGCGTGTCATCAGCGATGGTTGCAAAGAGCAACTTCTAACGGCCGATCAACTTTCCGCACTGTTCGATCTGCCGGTCGAAATCAGCAAACACAACGGCCATTATCATCTCTGGTGACCGGCAGCTACGATGTGGGCAGGCAAGCGTTATTGATGCCGTTTAAGATGCGGAAGAGGAAACGGCTCGACTTTCTCTCCCCGCTGTCGCTCTTCGCGCTGGACTTTC
This sequence comes from Binatia bacterium, assembly GCA_035607335.1. Lineage (GTDB taxonomy): Bacteria > Acidobacteriota > Terriglobia > Acidiferrales > UBA7541 > Palsa-295. The sequence continues at coordinate 6,953 of DATNBB010000292.1, forward strand.
GGGCGATACCATTTGAAATAAACCAAGGCGCCAATACCGGCCAATGCCGCTAGCGCCAAGAGAGCATAGAGAACAGGCTTGTAATATTGAGAGAGCCCTGAAATTATGGCCCTACCGTAGATATGCCCTAAATAGGCCACTGCAAAGAAGCGAATCCCTCTGCCGATCGAAAGGGATGCGAAAAACCGCTTAAGCGGATAGTGCATGGCCCCCGCGGCAATCAACATCGGAGACATCGGAACGGGTGGCGGCAGTACGGCGTTAATCACAATCATCGAGAAACCGCGCTTGCGAAATAGTGCATAAATTTTCTGAGCGCGCTTTTTGCCGATCTTTTTCTCGAGAGTTTCTTCGCCGCCCTTTTCACCTAACCGGAACGTAAAGAAGCCGCCAACCACAGCGCCGACGGTCGCCATGAAGGCATAGTACGGCCACCACGTGCGATGGTAAGCCGAGAGCAGGATCACGAGCACGTCCATGCTGCCCGGCACCGGGATGACGGAATTATCTACAATTCCAAGGAGGATCAGCCCCGGACCGCCCAAGCGGTGAAACCATTCCATGACTTTGCTGGCAAGAAGAAGCAAGACAGAGGCCAGTGCCTGCGCGTGTAACTGGATCATTCACCAAACCCTGTGGCTTTGCCGATGCCTCTGCGTTGACCGTCTCTCTCTGCAAAGCACGGCATAAGCAGCCCTGTAATTGGATGCTCTGCGCTACAGCGTCCGCACTAGGGTGTGACCATGACTTTGCGCGGTGAAGTAAGGTATTACATTCGCCTCTCACATCGCCCGACTCATGCACAAAAACGACCGCCAATCTCGGCACGTTGAAACGCACAGTCGCTAACTAGGGGGAGAGTAACGTCGATTGATAGGCGACGTTGCCACGCGAACGGCGTTGACTTAGCTGGATTCTACCCCTTAGCATGGCGCGACGGAGGACAGTTGGGACCCGAGCGTTCACCGGGAATTCAAAGAGCGGGCTCCAGCGTCCTGATTCTGGTCGCGATTTTTGTGCTTTGCTATTTTGGAGTCCGTCCGCCGGCCCCGAAACCTGCAAACGCTCCTTCTTCTCAGTTTTCAGCCGAGCGCGCCGTCGCGATGCTTGGGCAGCTGCTTCAAGGCGATACTCCTCACGCCGTCGGAAGTTCAGCCGACGACGCGATTCGCGGGCGTATCCTCGCGCAGTTGACCGGCTTCGGCTATAGCCCCCAGGTGCAGAGTGCATTTGACTGCAACGGATACGGGAACTGCGCAGTTGTAAACAACGTACTCGCTCGGATCGATGGGACCGATTCGTCGCCCACGGGCGGTGCCGTCCTCCTCGCTGCGCATTATGATTCCGTTCCGGCCGGGCCTGGTGCGTCAGACGACGGAGCCAGCGTAGCGGCACTCCTTGAGATCGCACATGATCTGAAATCCCTACCGCGGCCGCGCCATTCGATTATTTTCCTGATCGATGAGGGCGAAGAGGCGGGGCTTATTGGCGCTCGTGCATTCGTGGACTGGCATCCGTGGGCCAGGCAAGCGCGCGCCGCCGTAAATCTGGACGCGCGCGGCACGTCAGGCGCAAGCGTCTTGTTCGAAACGGGAACCGCGAACCAGTGGATCGTGCAGCTTTTCCAGCACGCTGTGTCGCATCCGGTTACAAGTTCGATTTTTTATGACGTTTATCGCGAGTTGCCCAATGACACGGACATGACCGTTTTCAAGTCCGTCGAGCAACAGGGCGCGAATTTCGCTTATATCGGCAGCGAGCCGCAATACCACACGCCACTCGATAACTTCGCCAATGTGAATCCCGCCAGCGTTCAGCAGCAGGGTGACAATGCGTTGGCTATGACGTGGGCGCTAGCGAATACCGACCTTTCGAATGTGCCGGAGAAAGACGCGGTCTATTTCGACGTATTCGGACGTCATGTGTTCGCATGGCCCGCAAGCCGCGGCATGCCGATAGCCATTATCGCAGCTCTTCTGCTCACTGCGGAGATTGCCTTCCTATTCTGGACAAAGCGCATGACGCCGCGCGAGTTTCTCTCCGGACTTGCAGCTCTCCCGTTAGCGCTCGTGTCCACCGGAGCGCTCGCGCTGATTCTTTACCGGCTATTGCACTTGCTCGGGGCTGTGCCTGTCAACTGGATTGCTCACCCGGCCCCGGCTCGAATTGCGTTCTGGGTTCTCGCACTGGGTGTAGTTGTAATCCACGGAATTGCGTTTGCCAGGCGTGCCGGTTTTTGGGGGCTCTGGTCGGGCGTGTGGACCTGGTGGGCAATAGGCGGCATTGTGATCTCAACGCTTCAGCCAGGGATGAGCTACCTGCTAGAAGTACCGGCATGTGCCGCCGTAATCGTAGGATTACCGGTCATCGCGTGGCGCAAAGAGAACGCGTTGAGACAATGGCTAGCCGGAGTTTTACCGATGGCCGCAGCGGCACTCGTCGGCTTTGAGCCGCTGATTTTGCTTTATCCCGCCCTCGGTACGCCGGTGTTGACGTTAGTCGCGATCTTCGTAGCGCTGGTGCTAACTCCGATGATTCCTTTGTGCGTGGATCTCAACGAAGCGGGAGGCCTTCTTGCCATCTCCATACCAGGTCTTCCGATCCTCGTCACGGGCTTAGGGATTTTCGCAGCCGCCGTGATGCCGGCGTATTCCGCTCAGGCTCCCGAGAGAATGAATATGCAGTTCTGGCAGGATGCTGACTCAGGTAAAGCACAGTGGGTTGTTCAGCCAGAATCCGGCAAGCTCCCGGATCCGATCAGCGTGGCGGCCAACTTTCATGGCGCGCACGCAGGGCAATTACCCTGGGAACACGGTGCCGCGTTTCTCTCCGATGCGCCGGCGCTCGACCTCGGTGCGCCTTCTTTTACTGTGCTCGACTCAGTCGTAATGGGAAATAAGAGGCAATTCGATGCTTTGTTGCGTTCAGAGAGAGGCGCATCCGCTGCGATGGTCATGTTTCCGTCAGACTCGGGTGTGGAAATGGTCCGCATGGAAGACATCGCCGTCCCGCCTGAGACGGAGCGTGTGCGAAGGTATTTCAATGGCTGGTTCGTCTACGCGTGCCCTTCAATGCCCGCGCGGGGCGTGGAGTTGAGCTTCGAGCTGCCGATAGGCAAACCGGTCACAGTCATCGTGGTAGATCATTCCCATGGCCTTCCCGACATCGGTGCGTTTCTCACCAATGCGCGGCCGTTAACGACCGTTCCCTCGGGCGAGGGCGATTTAACCGTCTTGAGCCGGCGCGTGCAGCTTAATCCGTAGAGTGGTCTGTTTGACGCTAAAATTGACGATCGAGCGTGCCGGTCAACACCAGTGAACTGTTGGCGTCCTGATCGAGCAAAAGTGCGCTATTGGCGCTGATTATGTAGTAGACGACGTTAAATGTCCCTGGGCCTGTGGCTGTCATCGTGAGCGTGCCGCGACCGGAAGTTGCACCGCTCAAAGCGGCGGCCGTGATCGGATAGGTGTTCGTCGCACCAAAGAAATTCATATCGATAGTTCCGGTTGAACCCGAGACATGCCCATCGAGATTCCGCGCAGAGGTTGATCGGCTTGCGTGTGTGATTCCCTGGCCTGCAAGACCAACCGCAAACCCTCCACTGCTCAGAGATGACGTAGATGTCTGCTCGAAGGCCTCGCCGGTCGAAAGTGCGTTAGGGTCAATCTCGATCGTAAGGAAGCTCTGGGGCTGGGTACTCGCAGTCGTCTGATAGGGGTACATCGCGAACTCAGATGTGACGGCTCCTGTTCCAGTGGGGCAAAGCTTCAGGTCAACGCGCCCAGTATTGGAATCAACCGTATAACCACAAGACGTTCCCAGTGCCGCGTTGGCCGTGACAGTCCCTTGATTGTTCACGTCGAGAATCCCGCTCGAAATGGTTCCGGTTCCGCTCGACACGAAGACAGCACCCATC
>DATNBB010000293.1:0-9359 GCA_035607335.1 Binatia bacterium
AGCGTGGCCAGAACCTGGCGCCACGTGTCCGGCGCGAGCATCATTGCGTTCGGGAACATGCAGCCGTCCCAGCAGATGTGCTGAAAGGCTTTCGTCGGCTTGCCGCTCTCGTCTTCCATCCAGAAACCCGCGACCTTCACAATGTCGAGTTTGCCGTTCGGGTCATTCGGCGGGCAGTGCCGGCCGGTCTTGTCATGTGAGCCAGAGCCTTTCACGGTGCCGTCGTTTTGGGCTACGTGGAAGTCGATTGTCCACGGACGCAGCGCCTTGGTGACCGTGCGCAATGCGTTCCAGAGGACCTCTTTGTCTTTCCAATCGTAATTTTCAGGCAGCAGGCGGCTCTCGGGTGAGTTGTAGCCCATCGTATAAAGCATTGTGTGCGCCATATCCGCCTGAAAACCGATTGTCTTCGGCTTGCCGACCATTTCAAGAAGCTCGACCATATGCTTCCATCCGTGCATGCCGCCCCAGCAGATTTCACCTTCGGCTGCGAGGCGTTCGCCAAAGCCTTCTGCAATGGTGCAGGCTTCGCGGAAGGTATCGGCAATCAGCTTCTGGTTCCCTCTCGGATCCTTCGACCAGTCGGATGGACTTGAGGCGGAATCGATGCGCACCACACCGTATTTGCGAATGCCGAGGTCGCGCAGCTTTTTGCCGATGGCGCAAGCCTTGCGCACCTGCGTGAGAAATTGCTGGCGATCATTTACGGAACCCATGGCAGAGCCGCCGCCTGTGGGAGGCCACACGGGCGCGACAAGCGATCCGGCGACAAGATTCATGCCGGCTAGCTTGTCGGCAAGCTGCTTGAGCTGATCGTCTGTTGAATCAATATCTGTGTGAGGCAGGGAAAGGAAAAGATCCACGCCGTCAAACTTCTGTCCATCGACTTCCGCCTGTGCCGTAAGCTTGAGCATCGTGTCGAGATCGATTGGCGGCTCGGAGTCCGGCCCTTTGCCGACCAATCCCGGCCACATCGCGTTGTGAATCGCAGGTTTTTTGTGCTTTGCTGTTGCCATGTTCGCCGCTCCCTACTTCTTTTTGCGCAGAGGTTCTGCGTCAGGATTTCCTGGGCCGAAATGCTTGAGGATGACCAGCGGGTCGCTCTCGCTGGGATTTTCGATGCGCACTCCAGCTTTTGCCGCATCCGCAGTGACAAAAAATTCGTCTTCGGTCAACTGTCCGAATCGAATCATGGTCGGCGCGGAGATTCCGTGCTTGCCAAACGAGCCATGCCCTTGCGTGACGATCATGCCGTATGCGGCTGCGTCTTTAATCGTTACGGTGCGCTTCGGCAGAACGGTCAATTCCTTAGCCGAGTAGTAGCCTGTACCGTAAGTGATCCAGTTTTCGCGATAGCCGCCTGATTCCATTTCGGCGACGGCCTTCACCGGCTTCGGGAACGTTTTGTTGCTCTTGGCAAACTCGGGGTTCACGTTCGCGTCCCAATCGAGCATGCTGACGAGATGATCGAGGTCCTTATGATATTGGGGCTGCACGTCTTTGGTGAGCAGCGCCCAATCCACAATGCGCCCCTCCACTTCCGACTGGAACATGGCAAAGACATCGCTATTCACCTGCGGCTCGTAGGTGACCAGCGAGCCCGGCGCATGCAAAATGCCCGGATCGATCTGCCATCCTGCCCCGGGTTCGAGCCGGTACGCCCGCGAGTGCAGCAGAATCTTGTTATCGCCCTTATTCCAATCCTCCAGGCAACGGCGAATCTGCTCTTTGGTGGTGCCCGGTTCGAGGCCCATGTAAGTGTGCGGGAAATTATTGTCGATCTGGTTGTACTGCGGCGGAAAGTAATACGCCTCAGGCTTGCCCTTTTGCCCGACCTTTTTCGCAAACTCATCGTTTTGATGCATGTGGTGCGGAATCGGGCCCATGTTGTCAAAGAACTTGCAGAGCAAGTTCCAGCCTTTTTCGCGCTGCATCACATCCGCGCCGAGCAGTGCATCGCCGGCAACTTCAACCGCGTCCTTGAGCAGGAATCTCTTGCCCGCCGGGGGATGAACGTAGCTCAAGCCTTCGTCTTCCGTGGTGAGCGGCCCGTTCGATGCCTTCGTCGTCGAAGAAAACCAACGCTCATTAATTCCACCGCGGTGCCCGCCAAAAGCATAAAGATCATCCGGGTGGAGGCGCAGCCTGCGCCCCGGGATCATAAAAGAACGCGGCACCCAGCAGGGCTCCAGCCTCAGGATTCCGCCACCCGCACCTATCGCATCTTGAATGCTTGATCGATCAACCATGCTGTCCCCTTGAAGAGATTCGATATGTTGTAATCAGGCCCGGAAAAGACGCCAAAGCGCCACTTCTTAAACCACTACTGACAAAACAAAAGCGCCCACCGAGAAGCGCCCGCAACCCCTCGCCAAGTTACTCGGGGCAAGAATTCGCGGGCACCCTTCGCGTGCTCAGGGCAAGATGGTGGCCGCTACAAAATTAAAACTTCAAGGCAACGTCCGAGGCAAGACAAGATCGTATTGCCTACGCTGCCCATTCGGTTAATCGCGGAGGTATTCTACGCCAAACGCATAAAGCGTGTTGTCCGCGGTGACAAACAAAACGTGCCCTCCGCTGATTGAAATGCTCGCCTGATTGGCGGCTGAGGCAATCTGGTCCGCGGACGAGTAAAGCTGCGCGCCCGTTTCGGCATCAAATCCATAAAGGCGCGCATTGCTCTTCCCCGGCTCGCCTTCGGCAAGAACGAAAACGATGCCGCCCCCTTTGACCGCAGGAGTTTGCGCCGGTGCGGGCGCCGCTGCGCCAAACCCAGCGGGCGTCTCGGGCGCTGTGTTCATCACGATGGAAGCGGGCGAAGGATTTATTACATCTGGCGAAACCCAAGCTGGCGACAAGCTAACCTTTCCAGCGTTTTCGTCCACCTTATAAGCCACAACGGCGCCATTGGGAGTCGCCCCGTTTCCAGCCGGCAACTTCAAATCGGCCGGAAATGGTCCGTTCACTGAGATATAAATAAAACGCGTACCGTTGGCGTCCTCTGCGGTGGCCAAGCGTCCCCAAGCGCCAACGCCGCCGTTCTTTGAAAGGGCGGGCGTGATCGCTATCGGCGTGTGATGATTCGCTCCGCCAAGCGAGGCTGCATCGAGCAAGGCCAAGCGCCCGCCTGCGACATAGGCAGCAACGAAATCCTTGCCTTTGTATGAGAAGACAACGGGGCTCACGTTGATGCCGGCTTTCGCTGTGGCTGCCCCGCCAGGGGGAGTGTAGTAGTCCTTCAGCTCAAGCGTCTTCGCATCGAGCGCGAGGACGCTGTTGGGATGAGCATCGCCCGCTGTAGCGCCGCTGCCCGTCATAACATAGATCGTCTTGCCGTCGGTGCTGAGCGCGCCTCCATCAGTGCCGGTGACGCCAACATCGCCCGATTTGTAGGAAGCCTTCTGATATTCCGCCGTTGACATGTCCAGCGAAAAGACGCCATTCGGTGCTCCGCCGCAGCTTCCGCTGGTGTTCACGTACATGACGCTATCATGCACCGTGGGGAAGCTCATGTTCGAATCCGGCGCGAGAAATTTCACCGGTGTCCCGTAATCCCATCCGTTCGTGAGAAGCTGCTCGTGCGCCTGACCGTCGGGCGTGACCACGAAAATTCCGCGAATTCCACCGAACCCGCCGCCTGCCGCGCCAACCCGGGGTGCTTCGGGAGCCGGCGGTGCTGGTGGAGGAGGCGGGGGCGCCGCTCCACGTCCCGCTGCACCGCGACCGGCGGCGCCGCGCCCACGTCCGAAACCAAACGATGGTGCGGGCTGAATCACAAACGATGCAAACTGTCCGCTTGGACACGGAACGCCACCGTGCGAAGGAGGTGTAACCTGCCTCTGCCAAAGTACCGTACCCATCTCGAAATCCACACTCGTAAGCGTATTCTCGGGTCCGAGAACAACGGCAATATCCTTGAAACCGTTATTTGTAATGGTATGTCCGCCGAAGAGCGGTTCGATAGGTTCAGTGACGTGCGTCGAGCCTAGCTTAATTTTCCAGAGGAACTTCATGTCCTTCAAGGTGCCACGCGTAAGCTGTGATTCTGACTTTTGCCAGCCTGTAAGCTGCTCGTCTCCACCGGCGGTGCTCCAAGGGCCGCCTCCACGAGCCTGTCCGCGGGCAACAGAGATCAACACAAGCGAAGATCCCAAACAGAGCGCCACTGCACCGGCCAGTTTCCGCATGACGAAGTCCCCCTGGTTCATCCTTCTTCTCAACGCCCAAAATCAATTAAAGGCCCGGCTTCGCGGCAAGAGCACCGACTGAAGGGCGAGCCGACCGCTACATTACAAAACAAAAACGAAAGCAGCGGCAAAAGCGCCCACCGAGAATCGCCCCCCTCCCCGGGGGCAAGCGCGCAACCCCTCGCCAAGTTACTCGGGGCAAGAATTCGCGGGCACCCTTCGCGTGCTCAGGGCAGGACGGTGGCCGCTACAACTACGGTTTACCTCACGCCGAAGCAATAGACTGTGCCGTCGTTCGTGCCCAGGATAACGCGGCCGTTTGCGACGGCCATGCCGCCCTCGTGGAGGAACGAACCGATTTCGTGTCCGCTGGACCAGAGCACTTTTCCTGTTTGACCGTCGAGCGCATAAAGAATCGCCGGAACCGAACGTTCAACGCGCTCCTCTGCCGTCCAAAGTCCTGTACCGCCATCATGTCCCTGGCCTGTGAATTCACCGGCGGCCAACGCGAAGACAACTCCGTTGGCAACCACAGGAGTTTCGGCAGTTACCATATCGCGCGAGACCCACGCGGGCGTCATTTGAGTCTTGCCGTTCACGTCTTCGATTTTGAAGGCGATCGTCGCTCCATCCGGGATATCTCCATCTGTGATGGGAAACTTCACTGCCGGGTTAAGCGGACCGCCGATTGGTGCGAGATACCAGCGCGTTCCCTTACTGTCTTCCCACGTGGCGCCGCTGCCCCAACTGCCTTCCGTCTGGAAGTTCACGTTTGTGTTGGAAACGAGCGGCGTCTTATAAAGCGGCGTTTCGTGATTTGCACCGCCCATGGTCTTGGTATCGAGCAGGTAGTAGCGGCCCTCTTTACCCGACGCGACGAGCAATTCGCGCCCTTTATACGGGAAAATCGAGGGCGTGTAGTTCATGTCCATGTCGCGTTCTGTAAGCCAGAGGTGATTGTCAGGAGTGTAATAATTCACGATCTGGAGCGATTCTGGATCGATCTCCAAGACGCTGGTCGAGAGGCGCTTGGCGGCCGCGTCGTAGGCTCCGTCGCCGGTTTCGGCGTAGACCATGCCGTTGGGCGCAATTGCCACGCCTGCCACGCCCCACATGCCGGATTGGTCCGGTTGCATGGTGGTCGTTTCGCGGGTAGTAAGATCCGTGGCATACACCGTATTGGGATTGCGACCAGCGCTACTGCCGCACCCTTGTCCGGAGATCGTATAGACCGTGTTCTTGTAGAGGTTTAGCCCGTTTGCCTTGATATACGCATGCGGGCTCACTTGAATGGCTTTGCCTACTTCTTCTCCGGTACCTGCGTTGACGGTATGCAAAAAGCCGTCCGCCGTCATTGTATAGACGAGCCGCGGATTCGAGCCCGCTGCATTCGCTACGGGAGAAGCAGTGTCCGCGTTTTCGCAGATAAATCCGCGAAATTGCTCACTTTGCGGGTCTGGCGACAACCAACTGAAATCCTTGTGCCAAGCCATCTCGCCGGTACTGACGTCAATCGCGGTCAGCGTGTTCGAGCTTCCGGCCAGAATCGTGAGCTGTTTCGGGCCACTGGGGGTATTCACGTTGGAAAGAATGAGGGGTTCGAGCAAGCCTGCCAATCCCATCGGCTTGTTGTCGGTCTTATAGGTCCAAAGAAGCTGGAAATTCTTTACGCTGCTTGGGGAAATCTCGGTCGCGTTTTTCTGCCAGCCGCTGCGCTCCATGTCATAACCGTTTGTCACCCATTCTGCTTGGCCTGAGGACTGGCTTCGCGCGACAGAGGCCCAGACAAATCCGCAAACGAGACAGAGAACTGCCGCAGCTAAGAATCGTCGCATGATACTTCCCCCCAAATCATTGCCGGCCTATTGCGGTCCGCATCCGGCGGGAGCCGCATCGCCGAGAGGCGTACCAGAACTGAAGACGTGCCTGGCAAGCAGAAAGCCCACCACACCTATTTTGCCGAGCCGAACGCGCAGAGCATATAACCGATTCTTGATTTGAATCAAGTTCTTTATTGGAATCGACTATGCCGTTCGCGAGCAAAAACGGCTATTTTTCGCCCCCACGTCTGGTTTGGACGTATGCGGACGCCTGCCGGATAGCCATCGATAGCCACGCCGCGAACGGCGGAACTATCGGCCTGGGGTGAGACCGAAGGCTTTCGACTCAAACTCAAGGGAATCAGGAAAATGCTCTGCAAAGTACATCCAGTTGTGCCCGCCCGGATAGAGGTGAAAGGTATTGGGAATGCCGCGTTTCTGGAGGAGCTCGTGAAACTGTTGCGCGCCTACGTTGAAACCGAAATCGTCTTCCGTGCCGCAGTCGAAGTAGATTTTCAGGCCAGCGGGCTTCGGGCTATCGCGAACGATGGTAAAGGGGCTTTCGCGATTCCAGTATGCACGGTCAAACGGCACGCCAAAGGCTGTTCCTACCAGCCGCGTTACCGCCGCCTGTTGTTGCGGATTGATTTGCACGGTTGGAGGGCGTTCGATTAGGGCGGCGCTGTGGGCGCTCACGGAACCGAACAGCTTGGGATATTTGAATGCAAAGCGCAGGGCACCATAGCCACCCATGGAGATGCCGTCGAGGCCGCGCGTTGCTCGGGTCGCGCGAATACGGTAATTCTTCTCGATTATCGGCAGAAATTCCTGGATAAAGAAATCCTCGTAGCGCACTTTGCCGTCTTTCGAATTGACGTAAAAGGAGCGGCCGGCGGCGGGCGCTACGATAACGAATTCGCCGAGAGTTTTGTCCGTCCACGCCTGCTCGATGATCTGCCAGCCGTCTGAGTTAAGGAGCACCTGCTCGTTTTCCCCGAGGCCGTGCAGGAAATAGAGGACGGGATATTTTTGTGTGGCATTCGAATCGTAGCTGGGAGGGAGAAAAATGCAATAAGGAACAGCGCGGCGGAGGATTTTGCTGTTTACGTCGCGGCATTCGGCGCGGCCTTGGCTGGAGGATGCAGTAGTTTTTCGCGGCGACGCTACTGCTACGCCTGGTTGCGGCGCAAAAATGATGGCGCTGAGTAGCCCGATTATAGCCGACACAGCTAATACGCCGAATCGACCGAAGCGTTTGCGGCGCGCGCGCCTATTCATACCGTAGCGCCTCGACCGGGTTCAGCTTGGCCGCACGCGATGCCGGATAAAGCCCAGCCGCCAGGCTCACCCCGATCGAAATCGCAATCGCAAAAATCACCATCCATATAGGTACTGCGGTCAGCTCGATGCTGGGCAAATTCTGGCGATGCAGGTAAACGTTCGCGCCAAAATTGATGCCCCGGCCGATGCCCCATCCAAGCACGACTCCGATAACTCCGCCCAAAAGCCCCATGCAGCCTGCTTCCGTGAAAAACAATTTCTTCACATCGCCATCGGAAGCGCCGAGGGCCTTCAAAATGCCGATTTCCCGTCTGCGCTCCAGGATCGCCATGACAAGCGTGTTCACGATTCCAAGGGACGCCACGACTAAGGCTAATCCGCCAAACGAACCGAAAAGCGTGTCAAAAACGCCAAAAATCAGCGTAAGGTTCTTAGACGCGTCGAGCAAGGAAAATGCGCCAAAACCTCGCGCCTTAATGTTGTCTTCTACAGCCTCGACTTGAGACGGGTCGTCGACTCTCACCGTGAGGCTCGCAAAATTCGGCCGCGCGCCGCTGCCGCCGAGAACGGAACGGAGATCATTTGTCTGCGCGGCCTGGAGCTTCTCCGCTACATTGAGCGGAATGATCAGCCTGACCTGACCGAAGCCGCCTGCACCCGTCGTCGGCTCTGTGGAGATGATTCCCACAATTTTCAATTTTTCTTCATGCGGCACGACAGAAAAACCACCGGAAATTCCTCCGTCTGAAGAGGACGGCAATGCCTGACGCTCAGCGTAATTCAGCGTAACGCTCTGACCAACCAAAGAATTCGTATTGTTCGAGAGCTGCTTGGCGAGTTCGACTTGAAGAATAGCCTCTTGCGCGTCTGGGCCCGAGAAGAAGGAACCCTGAATGCCGTCATAGGCGCCGCTTCCCTTACTGGATTGCGGCACACCCGCGACCACGGTCGGATAGGTGTTATCGTTGAATTTGATTCCCGTCGGGAATCGCACCTCGGGATAAACTTCCACAACGCCAGGTATCTGCGCCAGCTCCTTGCGCGCGTCTTCGTCTAGGGGGCGCGGCGGCGTGGAATCGGCCTGTTCAGTTCCGCGAGCCCGACCGAAGCCGCCACGGAAATTCTGCCGAGACATTACAATGACAGCATTGAACAGGCCAGAATTCGTCAGGCGCTTATTGGCAAGTTGCTGCAAACCGACGCCCAGCGAAAGAATCGCGACGAGCGATGCGACGCCTACGCCAATCCCGAGTGTGGTCAATGAATTTCGTAATACGGCTTCGCGCAGATTGCGTGCCGCAAGTTCCGTCAAATCGCGTACCTTCATGGCCGGTCTCCGTCGCTTACGACTTTCCCGTCCCTCATAAAGATCATCCGGCGCGCATACTTCTCGGCACGTGCCTGGTCGTGCGTCACCATGAGGACGGTCACTCCTGATCGGTTGATTTCGGTGATCAAGGTCATGATTTCGTCGCCGGTCTTGCTATCGAGGTTGCCAGTGGGCTCATCCGCGAGCAGGATAGCCGGCTTGTTCACGAGCGCACGCGCCAGCGCCACTCGCTGTTGCTCGCCGCCGGAGAGTTCCGGGGGCCGGTGGTTCGCGCGGCCCGATAGGTGGACACGCTCAATGGCTTCGCTGACGCGGGGCCCGCGCTCCTCGCGTTCAACTTCCGCCAATCGCAGCGGCAACTCAACATTTTCCGCAAGGGTCATCCGCGGAAGCAGATTGAACGCCTGGAAAACCATACCAATCGTTTGGCTGCGATGCTTCGCAAGTTCGGCGGAATCCATTTCCGCCAGGTTCTTGCCATGGGCATAGATCGCTCCGGCACTGGGACGATCAAGGCCCGCGATCAGATTCATCATGGTTGACTTGCCCGAACCAGAACTGCCCAGCAGCGCTACAAATTCCCCAGGCTGAACCGCAATCGAGACGTCGTCCACGGCCCGCACGAGCGTCTCGCCCATCTGATAATGTTTCGCGACGTGCTCCGCGCGCACCGCCGCGCCATTCTCTGAACTCATTGGCATCTCCTCAGTGTACTACGCGCGGTGGGTGCTCCGAGTTGCA
>DATNBB010000307.1:0-16827 GCA_035607335.1 Binatia bacterium
TATTTTATTTTGCAGCTGCGCTAGTCCAATCGCCGCCAGGCAAGCGAAACACAGCACGGCGACAACATAAAAGCGCGCCGGCGCCGAGACATACCGGCCGAAAGGCGTGAGATAAAACAATAATGCGGGCCCCGGGATGCGCGTTTGCGCGCCCCAGATTCGAAGGTGCGGCCCTAGCGAAAGCGCCCAGAAGATCGCCACGGAAACCGCTAACCGGATCGCCCAGCGTCGATTCGCTCGACGCCAAGTCCAGAATCCAATTCCGGCAAGGAGCAAAATCACGGGCCCCAAATAAACAATGCCTTCATATCCGGCGGAAAATAGTCCCATGTTCCAGTGGCGCACGGTCGATCCGAACAAAAGATGCTTCCAGCTCGGGACAAACAACCCGAGCAGATCGGCAGAGTGGGCCTCAATCATTTGGAACTGGCGTGTTCGTGGCCGGTCCGCGGAAACGCCCCACATCGATAGAAAAAGCGGCAGGAAGAGAACGGCAAATGTGATCGCGCCGGCCGCTACAGGCCGCCAGACGTTCTTAATTAACGGCCGGCCCTCGATTGCCAGATCGACACCTAAAATCACGATGCTCAGAAGAATGCAGAAGACCGTGTAGTTGTAATGCGCAAGCGCAGTAATCATCAGGCAGATACCCAAAACGATGCCGTCCCTCCACCGCCCATTCGCTCGCCGCAAAACGGTGTCCAACGCCAGAAAATAGAGCGGAATCGGAAACGCAGTCACCAGACTCAAATGGCCCAGCGCTTCGCCCATCATCCATGGGCTAAAGCCAAAACAAACTCCGCCGATGACGGCAGCGACCGTGTTGGCGCAGATTCGCGAACACAGCAGGTACGCAAAAAACGCGGCCAATGCGAGTTGCAATATCAAGGACACGTTATAAGCAATGACCGGACCCACAGTGAGGCTGAATGGCAAGGCAAGCAGCGATGCAACTGGGTCCAGCGTACTCCACGCCAAATTAACGCGATTGGGATAAAAAATGAGATTGGTGAAATAGGGGTTTTGCCCATGGCTTACAGCCCGCCCAAAATGCCATAAGAACCAAGCATGCTGAAAACTATCGCCTGGATAACCCAGAATGGCGCGCCCCAGATGAAGCGATCCCGGCAAAAGGAAGACAATGCCAAGAAGCACGTAAAGCAGCAGGATGGGCAGATCCCGCGCGGCAAGAAAAGTTTTGCGTGCGCGTTTATCTTCGCTCTTGTTCGGAGGTGCCGCCGCGTCCCGCACGCTCATCGCCATACCTTATCATGACGACCGAAACTCCCCACGGACGCGAAAAGCGAGCCTCTCGCGTGCGAGTGCGTTAGAATATGGCCGAAAGGAGCAACTCACTCAGAATGGCCACATCGGGCAATTCATTTTCTACACTCGCAACTCTGCGTGCCGGCAGCAGCAGCTATGAAATTTTCCGCCTGGAAACGCTCGAACGCGCGGGCGCGGGGCGAGTTTCTCGCCTTCCTTTTTCCCTGAAAGTGCTCCTGGAAAACCTGCTGCGCCATGAGGATGGCCGTTTCGTTCACGCCGAAGATATTCGCGCGCTGGCCGCGTGGCAGCCTTCTGCGGGCGGCGGAGCCGAGAAAGAAATCTCGTTCCTGCCCGCGCGCGTTTTGCTTCAGGATTTTACGGGGGTGCCGGCCGTTGTTGACCTGGCCGCGATGCGAGAAGCAATGCGCAACTTGGGCGGCGATCCCAAAAAGATCAACCCGCTCTTCCCCGCCGAACTTGTGATCGATCACTCGGTGCAAGTCGATCTCTTCGGTGGCAAAGATTCCTTCGCGCTCAACGCCGATTTTGAGATGAAGCGCAATATCGAGCGCTACGCCTTTCTACGGTGGGGACAGAAAGCTTTTGAAAATTTCAAGGTCGTTCCGCCAGACACGGGCATTTGCCATCAGGTAAATCTCGAATACCTTTCGCGCGTTGTCTTCCGCGCGCAAAAAGACGGCAAATGGTTCGCCTTTCCCGATTCTCTCGTCGGCACCGATTCCCACACGACGATGGTCAATGGCCTCGGCGTTTTCGGCTGGGGTGTAGGCGGAATCGAAGCCGAGGCCGCGATGCTCGGCCAGCCGCTCTCGATGCTGATCCCGCCCGTTGTCGGATTCAAGCTGCACGGGCGCCTGGTAGAAGGTGCCACGGCGACGGATCTTGTTCTCACTGTGACGCAGATGCTGCGCAAAAAAGGCGTCGTCGGCAAATTCGTCGAATTTTACGGCACCGGCCTCTCGAGTCTCACTCTGCCGGACCGCGCCACGATCGCGAATATGGCACCCGAGTACGGCGCCACGATGGGTTTCTTCCCCGTCGATTCGGAGGCGCTCGCGTACCTACGCTTTACAGGCCGCGCCGAAGATCAGGTCCAGCTTGTGGAAGCCTACACGAAGGAACAGGGGCTATTCCGCACGGACCAGACGCCCGACCCGGTTTTCTCCGATACGCTCGAACTCGATCTCGCAACAGTGGTGCCGACCATCGCAGGGCCAAAACGCCCTCAGGACAGCGTGCCGCTCACGCAGGCGAAAAGTTCGTTTGAAAAATCGCTCACCGCTGCGCCGAAGAAAGTCTCCATGCAGAACAATGGCGACAAATTCGAACTGGCAGACGGTTCCGTTGTGATCGCCGCAATCACGAGTTGCACGAATACGTCGAACCCGTCGCTCATGCTGGGCGCGGGCCTGCTCGCAAAAAAGGCCGTCGAGCGCGGCTTACAAACGAAGCCGTGGGTGAAGACGAGCTTTGCGCCCGGCTCAAAAGTTGTGACGGACTACATCGAAAAGGCCGGGCTATGGCCGTATCTTGAATCGCTCAAATTCCATCTGGTCGGGTACGGATGCACCACGTGCATCGGCAATAGCGGTCCCTTGCCCGAAGCCATCGGCAAAGTCGTAAAAGAAAACAATCTCTCTGCTGTTTCGGTACTGAGCGGCAATCGCAATTTCGAGGGCCGCATCAACCCCCTCTGCCGCGCAAATTATCTTGCGTCTCCGCCTCTCGTCGTCGCGTACGCGCTCGCTGGACGCATGGATTTTGATATTGTCAACGAGCCGCTGGGCCACGATAAGGCCGGAAAGCCGGTTTATTTGCGCGACATCTGGCCCTCTCCGCAGGAAGTGGAGACAACGATGCGCAATTCCGTCTCCAGCGAAATGTTCCGCAAGGAATATGCCGATGTTTTCACTGGCGACGAACACTGGCGCGCGCTTCCCGTTCCGGAAGGCGATATTTATTCCTGGGATGCAAAGTCGACATACATCAAAGATCCGCCGTACTTTGAAAACATGCCGGTCAAACCCGCTCCGTTGCCTGAGCTTCACGGTTTGCGCGCTCTGGCGATGCTCGGCGACAGCGTCACCACCGATCATATTTCGCCTGCCGGCTCCATTCCCGCCGATAGCCCGGCCGGAAAATATCTGATCTCGCACGGCGTCCAGCCGAAAGACTTCAACTCGTACGGCGCGCGCCGCGGCAACCACGAAGTAATGATGCGCGGCACCTTTGCCAACATCCGCCTGCGCAATATGCTCGCGCCTGGCACCGAAGGCGGCTGGACCATCCATCAACCGAGCGGCGACAAAATGACGATCTATGACGCCGCTATGAAGTATCGCGACGAAAAGGTCCCGCTCATCGTAATCGCCGGAAAGGAATACGGCTCAGGCTCGTCGCGCGATTGGGCGGCGAAAGGCACGATTCTGCTCGGCATACGCGCGGTGCTTGCGGAGAGTTTCGAACGCATCCATCGCAGCAATCTTGTCGGAATGGGAGTGCTGCCGCTGGAGTTTCTGCCGGGAGACAATCCGAAATCGCTCGGCCTAACGGGTCTCGAGACGTTTGACGTCGAAAGCCTCGCGAAAGATTTTCATCCTCGCAAGAAGCTGAAGATCGTCGCTCGCGGACAGGATGGAAAGAAAATCGAATTCAACGCTATCGCGCGCATCGATACGCCGTTTGAAGTCGCGTATTACCAACACGGCGGGATTCTGCAATACGTCCTGCGGCAAATGCTGTAATAATCGGCCAGCGCTAAATCTTATTGCGCTCGTCAAACGGATGCGGAGGCTCATCCTCGATCCGTCCACGCGCGGGTACTTCCCTCTCGTCGGGAGCGTCTTCCACGCCGCTGACGACTTCCGCTTCCAGCGCCTGCCCATCTTCCAGAAGCTCTTCTACGCTTTCCGGATCGGCTTCTGCGATGTTGGAGATGCCCTGTACGTCTCCTGATTGCCCCGCCCTCGATGAACTATCGTCCATTGAGGGAGCGAGCCCGACATCGCTGGTCAGCGAAGATTGCAGTGACTGATCCGAGCCCACTTCGTTCTGCTTCCTTCGAGCGGGCGCGCGCTTCGCATTCGTGTCGCTTGCGGTTGGTTTTTTGTGTTTAGAAGTTCTTGTCTTTTTCATATTCCCTCACTCTATCGGCGGACCAATTCAGCACAATAAGGCCTTTGCTGTAGGGATTCGCGAGTGCACGCACCCGTTCGCGGGATCATTTGAAAGCGTGCAGGCTTCCGCAATAGATTCGGAACGAAGGCCAAGTGGTTGAAAGACTGAAAGCGCTGCCGCAACCCTACGCTGCGGCAGTGCTCCGTTGAATATGCCTAGTGCCGGCCTGCTGCACCGGCAGCCACGCGGCCTGCTCCATCCGGCCTGCCGGCGGGCGCTGCTGCGGGAGGCGCACTCGGTCGAGCCATAGGTGCGCTTGCCCCCGCGTTTGGCGAGGGTGCCATGCCGGGAGACGACATCGCAGAAGGACTCGGTCCCGAAATTCCGCCTCGCGCATCGATAGATGGCCCAGCAGGACCTGCCGAACCGCCTCCGCGCGCCATCATCACAGGTACACGCGCGGGCCCTGGTCTCGCCGCATTCCTTGGCGCGCCGTTGGGATTCGGACCGCCGCCCGTTACTGCCGCCGGCTGCGGGCCATGATACCGCGAGTCGATGGAAATCTCCCCGTCGTGCCTCATCACGGTAGGCACCGTTCCACCCATCGTACGACCGAGAGGCGCATGTATTACCTGTGGCCCGGAGAAGAATCCGTGGTGGTTCAGGAAAGCATCGGCCTTCACGTCGCGCCCCATCACGACACTTGCAGGCGCCGCATGGGCAGGCGCACCCGTCGGCGCTGTCGCTGTCGTACGCATGCTGATGCGGGGTCCGAGTACGGTCACCGGGCGCGCATTCACGCTACTCTGCAATTGTGGCGCGCCTGTGTGCGCGAGGCTTCTGTTGATTCCAATCGGATGAACAATCACGGGACTTCCCGGCCGCAGCGGCGTGCCTTGTTCGAGAGTCCCGGGCGCAACCGCCGTAAGGCAGCCTGCCGCCGTAATCGAACACGCGCCGTTGCCGCTTCCGATGGGCGACCACCCCACCCAGCCAGGACCGTCATACCAATTCACGAGCGCTGGGCTCCATGCATCCAACGAACCCGGCATCCAAAACCACCCCATGGACGCGTCGTAATTCCACGCACCATTGTGGAAAGGCAACCAGCCCCACGGTTCGGCGGAGATCCACGTGAAACCCCAGCCGGGATAATAGCCCCACATTCCCGCCGAGTAGGGCGACCAACCCGCCGGTTCATAAGGCGACCAACCATACCCGTAGCCTGGGAAGAAGCTCCAGGCCCCGTACGTGTCAAGATCGGCCCAGCCATAAAACGGGTGATTCAGCGAAACCGACTCGTCATCCGTCGCAAGCACCGCTTGCTTGTCCCTGGCCTGCGTCCACTTGTCCCAGTCATCTTTTTCAAATCCATTCGCGACGTTCAACGCCTCTACAGCATGCGGATCGTAGGTCAACACGCGATTCTTGCCCACGTCTTCCGTCTTGCCGTCGTGTTCGGCCTGAACTTCGCCATCGAACACTTCCACGCGCAACGCGCCCTTGTCGAAATTCGTTCGAAATTCCGCTTTGCCGTGCACTGTAAACGTCACACCGGATGCATCCACCTCATACTGATCGTGGTGCTCGGGCATGAAATGAAAGGTTGCGTAGCCTTTGCTGAGCGTTAGCTTGTTGATCCTGTCGCCCTGCTGCGTCAGAGCCAGCTCTGTAAAATCAATCTCCGAACCTTGTCCCAACCGCGCGGTGGATCCATTCTCAAATTCAATCTCGGCGAAGCTGTTCGCCGAAGTCGCGACCGAAAATCCCTCCTGAAGGGGCGTATTCACCGCTCCGGCGCTCCAGTCGGTTTCGCCCACGTGTCGAACGGCAACCTCGCCCTGGACAAAACTCAAACGCACGATCCGCACGTGCAGCAGAGACATTGCTCCGGCATTCGGTCCTGTGTCGGCGGCCCCGGCACGCGGCGCAGCCCCGGCCACCAAGACCAGCAAAATCGGCAAAAACCATCGCATGTATTTCATAAATACCTCGCGGCGCGCTTCTTTCTGGAAACGCAATACAAAAGGAACAGGCTCCCTAGAGTGCTCGGCGTGAGAAGTCTTGGACCGCCAACCCCTCTTCAGCGGGACTTCCATTTCTCGGTACCCCAACTGCCCCTAACATACACCCTTCACTTACTGCATACAATGATGCGCGGGTAGCCTTCGCGGTTAGCTGGTCGAAGTTAGCGCCCCAGCATGGAAAAGAGGATCGTCCGGGCCGGTTCGCTCAGCTTGCTCTCGATTGGTTGCTCTTCGGGTTGCTTTTCGTCCTGCTTGTCTTGCACCAGAGGAGATGCCTGCTGCACAGATGAGCTCTTGGGCTGAAAGGCCGGTTTTTGAGAGACGCGTTCGGCTGCTACATTCTCAGCCGCCGTACGTGGCGCTGGGGGCGTGCCACGACCCGGAATCGCCCAATCCGCCAGGAATCGATCCCGCTTTGAGGCTGGCGCCGTTTCGTTCGCAACCCGAGCTGCGTTCTGCGTCACGAGCCGGTCGAGTGCGTCCCCAATTCGCTCCAGTTGCACAACAAGAATATCGCTCGCTTCGGATGTCTTGCGCTCAATGCGCCGCGAACTGCTAATCGCCACGATAAACCCGATGAGTCCCAGAACAACGAGGCATCCGACTAGAAGGTACAAGCCGGGAAACGTAACAGATTGACTTCCGACGGAAATAGTAATGTCCGAGAGCATGGTTCCCCCCGGGCTGGGAGTTCCGCCGATCATACGCAGGCGCTTTCCCGAACTCAACCAGGCATTTCCCTTATGAACGCTGGATTATTCCTAGCTTTTAGGGGATCGGACGTAGACCACACCGTACCGGAAGAGTGTCGCACCCCGCAACTCGGACACATTCGCAATTTGCGCCGGCACGAAGATACTCATGCCAGGTTCGTACGGCACGGCCGCTTCGATCTTCGTCTCCACCGAATATTGGCGCGTGCTCCGAAAACTGAATCCACCACGGGACATGTCTTCGCACGGCACAATCTCTTCTCCCCGGCCCGACACGCGTATACAAGCATTGAACTTCACCTGCGTGCGCCGATCGCGCCGCCGATTCGGTTGCGCCGTCTTTTGTGCAGGATGTGGAGACGGGATTGTTGCGGGGCATATGGCTGCCGTCGGAGGCGGTGCTGCTTCAAACCCTGCCGGTCCGGCCGATGCCGGATCGACGGCGAATCGAGTTTCGGTCTGGTTTGCCGCGGGCAGCACATTTACCGCAGATGGCGCGGTTCGCATGGGGGGCGCGGTCGGCGTGCTCGCCGGTCGATCTTGTTCTAACCTCCGCGTAGCGATTTTCCAGACGGTAGACAAGCTGCACTGTGAACAATAGCGCAGCATTCCCTCATTCACGGCATAAACGTCCATTTCGGTCGCATCGAACTGCAGGGCAACCTGCCGGTGGCATCCTGAACACTCCAGCCTCACCGGCATTAAGTCACTCGGCAATGTCTCCGCAGCAGGAAATTCGATCCGCCAAAAATCGATGTCCGGATCGGTGAATGCAACTCCGTATATATAACCATCGTCGCGCTCGCCGATCTGCCCGCAGACTCGCACCTCCGTTTCCCGACTGTTTGAAACCACGCGCAGGTATGCCTCCTGCTCAGGAATGAGCTTATAGTGGCAGATCAGGCTGGCCCCGTGCAGGCTAAGCAAGAGCGTTCTGGTACGTTCAGAGAATTGGCGGCCAGCGGCATCTCCTCCGGACAAGATAATCGGGACCTCCTTGGATATGCGCCCGCTTCGGCGCACCGTCGTGTATGTCTGGGTCGGCTCAGTGCTCACAGCGCTCATTGAAGTACTTCCCGGCTCAACAGGATGCGAAAAAATTGCGGAGAACTGTGGGACGGGGGCTTCGAGCCCTGTCGTAAAGGCGGCAATATGAACAGGGCTTCAGCCCTGAGGTGCCGCTCTTACCTTTTTCCGCAGCCTGCTCAAACCGGTTTCACTGACTCTTATCGGCGCACGGACGAAAAACGTCAGACCTTCTAGCGAACCGGCGCGGAATAGGCAAACTTGCGAGAATGAATCTCCCTCGTGAGGATGGGAACGAACCAAAGCGACAAAATTTGTCACTTTTCTGTACTAGGGTTTTATAGAACTGACCGCCCATTGTTGCGAACGCTCTCATCCGCTCAAATTGGGATCGAAGGCACGGCCTAACTCAAGAGGGGAGTTACCGCCATGTCCGGGCCGGGGCATCTTCAATCGATTCAGACCATTAGAGGACTGAGCTGGCAACGATGTCTATCATCGACGATACAACCGTTCTTTCTTCTGGCCGACCGTTGGAAGACGCTTGGAGAAGCGGCACGGGAGGCCTAAGGGCTTCGCTCGATGCGCTTCAAGCCCGCCTGGCCATTCCTGCGCGCTACGAAGTGATTGAAGAACTCGGCCGGGGCGGTATGGGTATTGTTTACCGGGTTCGCGACATCGAGACCTGCGAAGTTGTCGCTATCAAAATTCTCAAGCCGGAGATCGCAGCCGATCCCGCCATGCGCGAGAGTTTGCGTAAGGAAGTTTGCCTTGCGCGCAAAGTCACTCACAAGAATGTCTGCCGCATCCACGAATTTACGCGCTCCGAAACTACAGCCTGCATTTCGATGGAATACGTTTCTGGCGAGACGTTGCTCGCAAAACTACAAAGGCGGGGTGTACTCTCGCCCGTCGATGCAGTCGAGATCGCCCTGCAGATTTGCGCCGGCCTTGGTGAGGCCCATGCGCAAGGAATCGTTCACCGCGACCTGAAGCCGGCCAATGCCGTGATCGCGCGTGACAGAACCGTGAAAATTATGGACTTCGGCGTCGCGAAAAGATCGCACGATGCCGCCAACGCGACCGAGGACTTGGCCGGAACCCCTGCATACATGTCGCCCGAGCAGTTGCAGATGACGCCGGTCACATTTCAGACCGACATCTATTCGTTGGGAATGATCCTCTTCGAAATGGTCACCGGAACGCAGGCGTTCACTAGCGAAGACGCCATCGAACTCGCTTTCCGGCAGCTAAGGCAGGAACCACCCCGTCCCTCATCGATTGTTCCGGCAATCCCGGCACGTTTGGACGGCGTGATCCTGCGATGCCTCAAGAAAGATCCGGCAGAACGGTTCGCATCCGTTGCAGAACTTAGTGCTGCTCTGGAGAAAGCTGTGGCACCCGTAACTGCGTCGGTCCGGCCGCCAATGGAATACAGATACTTCCAGGCGGCAAACGCGCTGCTCCAAAGGGTGCGCAAAGCGGCTCTCTCAGATTTGAAACTGCTTCAAAAGGAACTCACACACGGCGCGAAACAGCTTTATCGGACAGCGCGTCCAAAAATCGAAAACTGGGTCGCCGAACTGCGCTCCTTATCAACGACATTCTCAACGACGTTGCCATCAGGTCACCGGGCTCAGGCCGCCGTGTTCGGAGCCGCGGTCCTCACTGCTTCGGTTCTTTTCGGCCTCGTCATGCGCAAAGAAACGCACGCCGAACAGGCAACGTCCGCAACTCAAGCTTCCACAAAGTTCGCGTCGGCATCTTCAGCCGCTTCGCAAATCACGACGACGGCGGTATCGGCTCCCGTTTCGCCGTTCACGGCCAAGGAATTCGACTTCGACGCAACGCCACCCGCCTCCGACGCAGTAATCGATTCCGGCGATGAAGAGACCGCCTCAGCTGCCCCAACTCCAGCAACGGCGGCCGTAAAGCCGCCCCAGCCGCTTCATTTAGCTGCCAGGGTGGAGAAAACTCGCGCGCAAACTCATGGACTAGCGTCAACGGGTTCTGTGCAACCATCTAAACTGCCCATCGCGCCTCCACTCGTAGCACCCGAATCTGTCGGAATGCTTCCCTTGGAAAATCGTAACGTCTCTGTGACCATGCTGTCCCTTCAGTCGTTACCCCTGTTGAAGCCGCCGCCTCAGCCGGCGCGGGACGCGGTCTCCCTGCCCGATGCGTATCTCGAAGTGGGCTCTTTCAACGATGCCGGTTGGGCAGACAGCGCCGTCAGCCATCTTTCCCAACTGGGCTTTGCTGCCCGCGCGGTCCGCAAAAGCCGTCTCTGGGCGCAGTCTTATCGCGTCGAAGTCGGACCGTTTAAAACGTTGAGTGCGATGGAAACAGCGGAAAAGGCGCTGGCTGATAAAGGATTTAAGCCGCGCGCAGTGAAATAGCGTTAGAGGCCGCGGCGGTCGATCCGTAATACGGTCGATCCAATCCGAAAACGCGATGTTTCATCGAGCTTGGCCGCGAAAACGCGCTCGCCATCGAGAAAGGTCCCATTTTTCGAACGCAGATCCTGCAGCAGAATCGATTCTTTCCTTACTTCCACAGAACAATGTACGCGCGAGACTTCCGGATCGTCGATCTCAATGTCCGCACCGCCTCCGACTCTGCCAATCGTCATAAGCGGCCTCAAAATTTCGAACTCCGCACCCGGCGTCGCTCCCTCCACGACCGCAATTTTCACTACGGTGTCGCTCGGCAGCGTCAGGCTTTGCCCCTGAACGTCCTCTCCGTCGCTCAATCGAATGGCGCCCGGTCTCGCGGAACCGGAGATCTGCGAAGGCCTCAGAATAATCGTCGGATTGTCTACCTTGGGTTTGGCCGCCGCTGTTTCCAGCGGCGCGGTACACATCCAGCATCTGGTGGGGTTTTGGTCCTCCGCGTCTCGATGAAGCGTCGCGCCGCAATAGGGACACCGGGTCTGCATCTCGCCTCTTGACCGCCACGAAGATGACGAAACCTAAACTTAACATGGCGCAGAAAATTCCCGAATTGGAACTGCGCGAAATAACGTCTTTGTTGTCTGTACCGTTAATGTCGTGGTACTAAGAGTTTGTCCTACAAGGGGACATTGCGTGCCTGCAGCGCTGCGGATTGATCCTCGCAACGGAAGATTGGGCCCTGGCTCTTCCCTTGGCGTCCGCCGATCTTGCATTCTCTCCTTGTAAAACGGATACTTCCGGCACCGAGGTTGATCGAATGAAACGATCTCTGGCTGCGGCTCTGGCAATCTGTTCCTTCGGTGCGGCCGCGCTGCTTCTCGCGACCGCGAAAGCGTGGGCCCAAAACATAGTCGTCCTTACAGATCATCCGCAGTACGCAAGCGGCAAGTTGATCCGGCCGCAGAGCTACCGCGAGTGGATCTATATCTCATCCGGCCTGGGCATGAGTTACAGCGCATCCAGCAACCCAAATCCCCAGTTCACGAACCTCTTCGTGCCCCAATGGGCTTACAAGCAGTTTGTCGCGAGTGGCCAATGGCCGGAAAAGACGATCTTCGTGCTGGAAGAACGCCGTTCGGAAACGAAGGGCTCAATCAACAAAGGCGGGCGTTTTCAGACGGATCTTAGCGGTCTCGCCGTGGAAGTGAAAGACGACCAAAGGTTCCCCGACAACTGGGCCTACTTCAATTTTCCGGGCGATACCCAGGAGGCGGCGCCAAACCCAAGACAAGCCTGCTGGCAGTGCCACGATACGAACGCCGCCGTCGAACATACGTTCGTGCAGTTTTATCCCACGCTGAAGCCCATCGCGCAGAAGTTCGGAACGTATCAGGAGCCACCCACCGAAATCACGCCACAGCACTGATAAGGTTCCGTATCGAAGAATCCGTCCTGCAGCGGCCACTCGCTCTTCAGTGGGGCGCTTTGCGCTGCATAGTTATGCCTGCTCTACGCCGCCGAAGAAGAAACTGCCCCTGCTTCAAGCTGCCGCAGGATGGCGCGCACCGCCGACGTAAGCTCTTCCCTGCTCACTTCGCTCTTGCGGAACTCGATCCGCATCTGAAACGACCCATCCGCCGCTTCGAAATTGAATGAATAAGACTCCGGCCGCGGCGCCGATTCGGTCTCTTCCCGGCGAACCCGCCGCGCCTCGTCGCGCTTTAGCCCTTCGTGCGCGATACGGCCGACCATCTCCCGCATCTTCTTTTCGGTAGGCTGCCGCGCGATCTGGAGCAACACAGACTTGGATGTCACATTGTTCGTGATGCACTCTTTGCGAACCTCGTCAGGAATCAGCCTCAATGACATGATTTCCGTAACGGACGACCGCGCGCGTCCAATCTTCCGCGCGATATCGTCGTGCGTATAATCAAACTGCTCCGCCAGCCGCTGTAAGCCGTCCGCCTCTTCAAAGGGCGTCAAGTCTTTGCGCTGCAAATTCTCAATCAGCGCTAATTCGAGCGTTTCCGCATCGTCCGCCACTTTTTCAATACACGGCAGCTCATGCAAACCCGCGGCCTGCGAAGCGTGATAACGCCGCTCGCCCGAAATAATGTAATAGGTGTCTTCCCGCGGAACGTACCGGACAAGCAGCGGCTCTAGCACTCCCTTTTCGCGAATCGAGTCCGCCAGTTCCCGCACATCGCCGATATGCTTGCGCGGCTGATCCGGATTCGGCCGAATCTTATCGATGGGAATCATGCGGCCTACGGACGCACCGCTGAAGCTAGTCAGCGTCTCCACATAGTGCGCGTCATGCCGCATCTTGAGAGTGACGGGCAACCCGATCCTCTTGGACACGTTGCAAAACCTCCTGGGCCAGTTTCTTGTATTCTTCGGCGCCCGATGACTTCGGCGCATAAGTAAAGATTGTTTCTTTGTAAGCTGGGCTTTCCTCGAGCCGCACGTTTTTTGTGATGCGCGTCTTAAAGAGCGCGTCGCCAAAGGTGGCGCGCATCTGTTCGTGCGTGTCTCGCGAA
Source organism: Binatia bacterium (assembly GCA_035607335.1). Classification (GTDB taxonomy): domain Bacteria; phylum Acidobacteriota; class Terriglobia; order Acidiferrales; family UBA7541; genus Palsa-295. The sequence goes on from DATNBB010000307.1 coordinate 13,107, forward strand.
ATATTCGTGCGTTTGTCGTAGAGCGTGATCACCACGCCCACGATCTTCAAATCCGGATTGGGCCGCGACCGAATGCGCCCGTAAGTCTCAAGCAAATCGTCCGTTCCCTCGATCGCGAAATACGCGGCCTGAATAGGAACGAGCAGGTGTGTTGCAGCCACCAGCGAATTGACGGTCAAAATCCCCAGCGCCGGCGGATTATCGATCACGATAAAATCGTAATCCTTCGCAATTGGCGTCAGAGCGTCCTTCAACTTGAATGGCGCATCGAATTGCCCTGCCAGTTGCTGCTCTAGCCGCGCCAGCGCCAATCGCGAAGGCGCCACGAAAAGGTTCTCGTCCTTTGTGGGCCGCACAATCTTGGCCATTTCGGTCGGATGTTCGGAGAAGACGTCATACATCGTGGATTGCACTTCATCCGGCGCGAAAAATGCAATCGTCGCATTCGCCTGCGGGTCAAGATCGATCAGGAGGGTCTTTTTCTTTTTCAGAGCGAGTGCGGCGGCGAGGTTGATGGAAGTAGTGGTTTTTCCGACGCCACCTTTTTGGTTGGCAACCGCAAGGATGCAGGCCACTCGTGTTTCCTCAGTTCCCGCTACACCTCAGGCTAACCGTCGCCTTGGACGCGCTTTTCTTCGTTCGAGTAGCCTAACTCTAACGAGTCACCGTTAGCCGTGCAAGGAAAAAGTGTCACTTCCCACGATCCGACTGCCAAATGCAAGCTGTGGAAAACCTTACGGCTGTGAATCGCGGCGTTGGCCGAATGTTCCGCCTCGAAACTCCTCATCGTATCTCGTCCGGTCTTGCGCCATCGCTTTCAGGGCGTTATTGTGTTCTTGTTGTGATGCCGATATTCCCACCAAAACGCAATTCCCACAGGTGCGCCGATGAAAATAACCTACAGCCATATGGAAACGCATTTTCGCAAGCAGATCGAGTCGGACCTCGCCCACAGTGTTCAAAAACTTGAACGGCTTTTAAAGAAATACGACCCGGACCTTGTTCTCTTGCATTGTTCGCTGGAAACGATTGAACGCACCGAGCAGTTCAGCTTTGCGCTGAGTCTTTCGCTCCCGACCGGAGTGCTGCATTCCGCCAACACGGCGGCCGATGTCCGCTCCAGCGCAAAAGGCGCAATCGCCGAACTCGAGAAGCAAGTAAAAAAGCATCAGCAAAAGCTGCGCAAAGATTACGAATGGAAACGCAAGCGCGGCCGCGGCCTCATCAAACCCGGAGAACTCCCAGCGTAGTCATCTGCACGTTTAAACGTTCATATACCTCAGGTCCATCATCCATTTCGCGATGGACCTGAGGGTTTTCGTTTTCGACGTCCCTAAATCGGTGACAACCCAGCCCAGAGGCTCCTGCCTCGGGGATTCCCGTCGCTCGTCCGAATTGAGTCCGACCGCCTCCGCGGCTACAATGCCTGCCTCGGAGGTGCCATGTCCAACTCCCGCAGACAATTCCTGAAACGCAGTTCCCTAGCCGTGCTCGCCGCAACCGCGGGCTGCCGCTCCAATTCCCAGAAACCAGCCGAGCTGCCTCCCGGTGCGCCGCCTGCATTCGGCACCGCCCCGCAGGTAGGCCCACCGGTTTCGCCAGCCACGTTTTCTGAGGCCGAAAAGCTTGTCCAAATCGAAATGTCCAATGCGGATTTGAAGCAAGCCGCCCAAAGCTGGCGCGCCAACATGGCCGCGCTTTACGAACGCCGTACCGGCCCGCGAAAAATCCAACTGCCGCCAACGCTCGCCCCATATTCAAACTGGAATCCCGCGCTCGCCGGCGAATCTTCGGGGTCACAACGCGATCAGTTCGTCCGCAGCGCAACGGATTCCGCCCCGTTGCCCTCCGCAGACGAAGATATCGCCTTCGCACCTGTGACCTATCTCTCGCGCTGGATCGAGCAGCGCAAGCTCACATCCCAACGCCTCACGGAAATCTATTTAGCGCGCCTGCAACAATTCAACAGCAAGCTGCGCTGCGTCATCACGCGCACGGCCGATCTCGCCCGCGCTCAAGCAAAACAGGCCGACGCCGAAATCGCGGCGGGCAAGTACCGCGGTCCGCTGCACGGCATTCCATATGGCGTAAAAGATCTTCTGGACACCGCGGGTATCCCAACCACCTACGGTGCCGAAGTCTATAGAAATCGCGTGCCTAAATCGGATTCCGTCGTCGTCGATCGCCTGAACAAAGCCGGCGCGGTGCTCATCGCCAAACTCAGCATGGGCGCACTCGCCCTGAACGATGTCTGGTTCGGCGGCCAAACGATGAATCCCTGGCTGCCCGAAGAGGGTTCGTCCGGCTCAAGCGCAGGCCCCGGCTCCGCAACCGCAGCGGGCATCGTCGCTTTTGCAATCGGCAGCGAAACCGACGGCAGTATCGTAAGCCCCTCAATGCGCTGCGGCATCACGGGCTTACGCCCAACCTACGGCCGCGTACCCCGCACTGGCGCGATGACGCTCTGCTGGTCCCTCGATAAACTCGGCCCTATGGCGCGCAGCGTCGAAGACACGATGCTCGTGCTGCAGGCCATCTCCGGCCCCGACGCCGGCGATCTTTCGAGCGTTCCCAGCAAACTGGATTTCGACGCGGGCGCGGATGTGAAAGGCCTTCGCGTCGGCTACTTCCCTGCTTGGCTGAACGAATCTCCCGCCACGGATGTGGACCGCAACGCGCTCTCTGCCATCGCCAAAGCCGGAATGGCCCCCGTCGAAGTCTCTATTCCCAATTGGCCTTACGATTCGCTCGACCTAATCTTATTCGCGGAAGCCGCCGCCGCATTCGAAGACATCACGCTGAATCATCAAGTCGACCAGCTGAAAGCTCAGGTTGCCGACGCGTGGCCCAATCTTTTCCGCCAGTCGCGTTTTCTTTCCGCTGTCGATTTCGTGCAAGCCGATAGATTCCGCCGCAGCGTCGCCAATGAGATGGCGCGCGTCTTCTCGCAAGTCGATCTCCTGCTCGTTCCTTCCCTTCGCGACGAAATGCTCACCATCACGAATTTCACAGGCCATCCGTCGCTTACGTTCCGCGCCGGTTTTGTGGAAATCTCAAAAGCCCGCAGCGATTGGGCGCCCGATCCGCAGCATCCCTTGCCGACCTTTTCGTCACCGCGCCGCGTGCCCTACGGCGTCACGCTCATCGGTCGCCTCTTCGACGAAGGAACAATCGCGCGCGCCGGCATCGCTCTGGAAAATATTTTTGGCGTCTCCGGCCAACGCCCGCCCGGCTTCTAACCTGCGCAAGCGTCTCAGTGCTTGAACAAAAAAATCACATCCAAAAACACCAGAATCATCACAATCAGCTCCAACACAAACGACCGCGTCTCGTTAAACTGATCCACCATAAACTCGTACAGTTCGCCCGCCGTCTTCAACTTTTCATCCACCAGATCGCGATACTCATTCACGCCCATCCTGCCCGCAGCCAGCCGATAAACGCGCGCATAATACGCATCGCTCAGAAACTTGATCGCGTTGTCGATTCGCTCCGTCAGGTCCATCACGTCCAGTCGGATCGCATTAATGCGCTGCGCGTCGCGCGGCAATGTCCAGCGCGAGAGAAGGTAATTCCGCTTCCGGTCTAACATGGTGTAGATATCCGAAAGCAGGTTTGACATCAAATCGTCGTAATAACGAAACTCCAGCAACTGCATTCTGGCGAATTCGAGCACCAGCATCGTTGCATCCGCATCATCTGAACGGTCGTAAACGAGCGC
>DATNBB010000313.1:0-2339 GCA_035607335.1 Binatia bacterium
TTGCGCGAATTGGCCAAGGAATTCACCAACGAATATGGCGACCAATTGAACCCATATCCGGCGCAAGAGCTTTTCGACACGATGACCGATCACAGCCGGAATGAGACGCCCGTGAGCGATGCCGTTACCGCTGCGATCAAAGATGCGGAGACCACTGCGCCGCATCCCGTGGCGGATGCGGGAAATTGACCCGGGAAGGGTTCTGCATTGAGCCAGTCTTGGATATGATTGCGGCGCGATGTGGTATTCAAAAAATGTGCGCCGGGTGACGGCGTTTCTTGTCTATTGGCTCGTTGCGTTCGGATTGTTGGCCGTTTTTCTCCGGGGCGATTTCTTCTGCAAAGGCGAGGGAGGCTCCGCCTTGGTGGCTGCTAAGCTGAGCCTAGCCATCGCAATTTTAGACTCGATTTTGTGCGTCGCGATGGAGCGATTGCTCTTCGTGACGCGACTAACCTCATCGGCGTTCGGTTGGTTCGGCGCGATCATTGCTACTCTCATCATGGGCGTATCTGTCGCAGCCCTCCCTTCTTGGATCTACGAGGGCTACGGCGTGTTCCGTTTTGAAGGCACGTGGGCGAGTGTCAGCTGCGCGTTCACAGAAGGTTACGGGATCGTGTTTCCCATCCTCATGGCACCTGCACTCGCACTTGCGACGTTCGTGAAAGCGGCGTTGCTCATGCTGCAAAACCCAAAAGGGTGAACTCCTGAATCAGAGAGCTTACGTGCCGGACCAGCGTTTGAAGAGTAATGAGGCGTTGGTGCCGCCGAAGCCGAAGGAATTTGATAGCACGTACTCGATTTCGAGTTTGCGCGATTGATTCGGGACGTAATCCAAATCGCAGGCGGGATCGGGATGTTCCTGATTAATTGTGGGAGGGACGATCTGATCGCGCAGGGCGAGAACGCTAATGCCCGCTTCGAGTCCGCCAGCGCCGCCGAGCAAGTGACCGGTCATTGACTTGGTCGAGCTGATCGGAACTTTTTTGGCTCGGTCGCCGAAGACGCGCTTGAGCGCGACGGTTTCGATTGCGTCACCGATTTGCGTTGAAGTGCCGTGCGCGTTGACGTAACCGACTTGATCGGGAGTGATGCCGCCGTCTTTCAGGGCCGCGAGCGAAACGCGATAGCCGCCGTCACCAGCTTCGGCCGGCTGCGTGATGTGGTACGCGTCACCGGACATGCCGTAGCCGATAATTTCCGCGATGATTTTCGCACCGCGCTTTTGCGCATGCTCGAGCGCTTCCAAAATGAGCACACCCGAGCCTTCGCCGACGATGAAGCCATCGCGCTCGGCATCGAAGGGACGGCTGGCCTTTTCGGGCTCGCTGTTGTGTGTGGAAAGCGCGCGCATTGCGCCGAATCCGCCAATGCACATCGGCGTGACGGCACCTTCGGAACCGCCGGCGATCATCGCGTCCGCAGCGCCACGCTGAATGATTTTGAATGCGTCACCGACTGCGTGGGCTGAGGCAGAACACGCCGTAGCCGTTGCGGAGTTAGGGCCTTTCGCGCCGTAGCGGATCGAGACGTGGCCTGCGGCAAGATTAATGATTGCCGCCGGAATAAAGAACGGAGAGATCTTGCCCGGGCCGCCGTTGAGATATTTGGAGTGCTCACGCTCGATGACGTCGAATCCGCCGATACCTGAGCCTATAAAGACGCCGGTGGAATTGGCAAGCTCGGGCGTGATTTCCAAGCCGGACATCTTCATCGCGAAATCAGAGGCGGCCATGGCGAGCTGAATGAAGCGCGCCATCTTCTTGAGCTCTTTTTTCTCGACCCAGTTCAGCGGATCGAAGTTTTTGACTTCGCCCGCGATCTGGCAATCGAACGCGCTCGCGTCAAATTGCGTGACGCGTCCGACTCCGCTCTTACCGGCCAGCAGATTGCGCCACACCTCTTCGGTGCCGATACCGCATCCGCAGACCAAACCAACACCCGTCACGACGACTCGGCGGTTCAAAGGGAAAACCTCTCCTGTGCGTATTAGTGCCTGCCGGCGCGGCAAGCATGCGGCCCTGCCCTACGGTAGGCAGGAAGCGGAGCTACTTGCTTGCCTTGGCGTGCTTCTCGATGTATTCGATGGCATCCTTCACCGTGGCAATCTTTTCGGCGTCCTCGTCGGGGATTTCGATGCCGAAAGCTTCTTCGAAGGCCATCACGAGCTCGACCGTATCGAGCGAATCGGCGCCCAAATCGTCCACGAACGAAGCGGTGGGTGTCACTTCGCCTTCATCCACACCGAGCTGCTCGACAATAATCTGCTTCACGCGTTCTTCAACGCTGGCCATTCTGAATATTCCTCCAGTATCGGCGGTCTTAAAATTATGCGCGGCTCG
>DATNBB010000319.1:0-5285 GCA_035607335.1 Binatia bacterium
CCCGGTTTCTTAATTCTTTTTGTTGGCACTACATGGGTCGTGTGCTAGGCTGATTAAGTCGAAGAAGAATATAGAGAAGAGCAGGGCCACGACGCTTCAGGGGAGGGCGGAGTTGAGCGAAGCCAAATTTGGTGTAATCGAACAGTACAGAACGCATCCGCGTGACACGGGTTCACCGGAAGTGCAGATTGCGTTGCTGAGCGAGCGCATCAACTACCTTACCACTCACCTCAAAGCCCACGCAAAAGATCACGCTTCGCGGCGCGGTTTGATCATGATGGTCAATCGCCGTCGCCGCCTGCTGGACTACCTGAACCGCCGCGACCCAGATCGGTATCGCGAGATTGTCGAACGTCTTAGCTTGCGCAAGTAGCATCCATTCCCTGAACGGCCAATCCGGCCGCAATTTTTTCTCTCCGCACAAATCGGAGTTGCAGGGCGCGATGCGGGGTGTCGTCTCCGCGCACTGAGCATTCGTCTGCCTTTCCTTCTTCTTCAGGCAATTTCCAAGAGTATTTCTGTCGATTTCGAATAAAATCCCCGGTGATCCGGGGCGAAAAGGAAGTGAGAAACATGGTTGAACAGACCAGTCTGGAACTTGGTGGGCGAAAACTGACGTTTGAAACAGGCAAGATGGCGAAGCAGGCGCACGGCGCCATTGTGGCGCGCTATGGTGATACGGTCGTACTGGCGACGGCTTGCATGGACACGCACGCGACCGAAAAGGATTTTCTTCCCCTTACCGTGGACTACCGTGAGTACACATACGCCGCGGGAAAAATTCCCGGCGGCTTCTTTAAGCGCGAAGGCAGGCCCTCCGAGCGCGAAACTCTTACTTCGCGCCTCATTGACCGTCCGCTCCGCCCGCTTTTTCCCGAGGGATACGCGACCGAGACCCAGGTTGTCGCGATGGTGCTTTCCGCGGACAGCGAAAACGATCCCGATGTAATTGGCGTGACGGCTGCCTCCGCCGCGCTCTATATTTCGAAGATCCCCTTTAACAATCCGATTGCCGCGGTTCGCGTCGGTTTGATTGACGGCAAGTTGATCATCAACCCCACCGTAGCCGAGCAAAAAACGAGCCTGATGAATATCGTGATTGCCGGTTCGGAGCAGGCCATCGTGATGGTCGAGGCGGGATCGCTCGAAGTTTCCGAAGACATCGTAGCCGATGCGCTCGAATTCGGCCATAACGCCATCAAGACGGTAATCGCCGCGATCAAGGAACTCGGCGCTAAGGTCGGCCAGCCGAAAATGGAGGTGAAACCGCCCGCGTTTGACGAAAGCCTCTACAAGGCGGTGAGTGCGAAGTACACCGAACGCATGCGTGACGCGCTCGATACCGCGAAGCATCCCAAGCTCGAAAGCTACGGCCTTGTCGATCAAATCAAAGCGGAAATTCTAGCCGAAGCTCCGGCCGAAGATGAAGAAAAGCAGAAGCTCGCGACTCGCGCCTTCGAACGCCTGCGTGAGCGCATTTTCCGCGATGACATGCTGGTTCGCCGTCGCCGTCCGGATGCGCGCGCTTTCGATCAAATCCGCCAGATCACTTGCGAAATTGGCGTGCTTCCGCGTGTTCACGGCTCGGCGCTTTTCACCCGCGGCGAAACGCAAGCCCTCGTTACCACCACGCTCGGCACCAAAGAAGACAAGCAGCGGCTCGATCTCCTCTTCGAAGAGGAATCCTTCAAGCGATTCATGCTGCATTACAATTTCCCGGCATTTTCCGTCGGCGAAGTGAAATTCCTGCGCGGCCCTGGACGCCGTGAAATTGGCCACGGCGCTCTCGCCGAACGTGCTCTTGCGAATCTCGTTCCGCCCGAGACGGACTTTCCCTATGCGATGCGCGTCGTGTCGGACATTATGGAATCCAACGGCTCATCCTCGATGGCCAGCGTTTGCGGTGGCTCGCTTTCATTGATGGACGCCGGCGTCCCGCTCAAATCGCCCTGCGCCGGAATCGCGATGGGCTTGGTGATCGAAGACGATAAGTACGCAATTCTTACCGATATCGCTGGCGCCGAAGATCATTACGGCGATATGGACTTCAAGGTCGCCGGCACGCGGCAGGGAATCACCGCGCTTCAGATGGACATCAAAGTCACTGGCGTCACAATCCCCATCATGCGCGAGGCCCTCGAACAGGCTCGCAAAGCCCGCTTCGAAATCCTCGATATCATGGCGGGAACGATCACCACAGCTCGCGCGGAGATTTCCACCTACGCTCCGCACCTGCACATGCTCACGATTCCCACGGACAAAATCCGCGACCTGATAGGGCCTGGCGGAAAGAAAATCCGCTCGATCATCGAAGCGACCGGCGTGAAGATTGACGTAATGGACGACGGCAAGGTGCACGTCTTCGCCAACAACGGCACCGCCGCCGAAGCCGCGCTGAAGATGATTCGTGATGTCACCGCGACCGCCGAGATCGGCAAGACATATCTCGGCACCGTTGTTCGCATCGCGGATTTCGGTGCCTTCGTCGAGCTTTTCCCCGGCACGGATGGATTGCTCCACATAAGCGAAATCGCGGAGGCGCGCATCCGCTCCGTTCGCGACGAGCTGAAGGAAGGCGATCAGATTCTCGTGAAGGTGCTGGCAATCGAAGGCAATAAGATTCGCCTGAGCCGCAAAGCGGTCCTTCGCGACCAGCGCGATAAACAGCAGCAAAAGAGCGAAGCCGCAGGCTGATCGCGTTTCGCAAACTCAAGCCACGCATTAGGAAAGGGAGGCGACACTCGCCTCCCTTTTTTCTTTTCCAGTTGTACTCGCCTGGTGTCGGAGTAGGTTTAAACGTAGAGCCGCACCCTTCAGCGCGGCAGAATTGCGTTGTTCGTGCGTGTCGCCTTCAGCCAGTCCAGCGAATCGATCCAGCAAGACCGCCGTCATCCTGAGCCGCGTCTGTTCTTAAGGACGCGGCGAAGGATCCCTCTTGCTCTGCATCCGGCGGCACATCATGTCAGTTGATAAACGAACCGCAGCGTGGTATTACATATTATAGAATGTAATGGGAGGCTGCCATGGAGTCCGCGATCACCGTAAAAGGTCAGGCGACGATCCCTAAGGCGATTCGCGAGCATCTTCGGCTAAAGCCGGGAGATCGCGTCAAGTTTTTCGTGCATCCAGATGGCAGCGTCGTTCTGCTTCCTAAGCTGTCTGCATCAGCTTTACGGGGAATTGTTAAAAGGCGGCGTCGCACACCCGTGACGATCGCTGAGATGACAGCGGCTGCCGCTGAAGGTGCGGCGAGCCTGTCATCGGGCAAGAAGCGTCGATGATCGGACTCGACACGAACATTCTCATCCGTTACCTCACGCAAGACGATCCCATTCAATCTCGGAAGGCGGCGGAGATTTTAGAGCGGCGCTTGACGGAAGGAAATCCTGGCTTTATCAGCGTTGTTGTGATGTCTGAGATTGTCTGGGTGCTCGACCGTGCCTACGGTTTGGCCGATAGCGAAATCGTCGCTGCCATAGAACGCATGCTCCAGATCGATGTGCTTCTAGTGGAAAACGAGCAGGAAGTTTTTACGGCGATGATTATGCTGAAAGAGGGTCGCGGGTCGTTCGCGGATGCCCTGATCGCGGAGCTTGGGAGTCGCGCGGGCTGTCTTCATACTCTGACATTTGACGAGAAGGCGCTGCGGCTCTCGGGCTTCAAGGTTGCTTAGAATCCATAAAGTCCCGCCGGATTATCAACCAGGATGGTTTTCCGTTGCGCCGCGTCCGGCACCCATTTCGCAAACAAATTGAAATCGCGCCCGTCGTCGATTTGAAGAAGCGGCGTCACTTCATGTGGAGGCCGGCCGGCTTTCGTTTGTGGATGCGGCCAGTCGCTGCCCCACAGCATGCGCTGCGGATTCGCCGCAACTAGCGCCTTTGCGAGCGGAGCGACATCAGGAAAATCCGGTGCCAATTTCGAAACGCGATACGGAGCCGAAAGCTTTACGTAGGCTTTGCCGCTTTCAACCAGCCCAATCAGTTCGCCTAAGCCAGCCTGGTGCGGACCGTCAGCCGCTTGCGGTCCTCCAAAATGATCGAACACGACCGGCACAGATGAGCTTGCGATTTCGTCTCTGAGCGCGGCGATCAGTCCCAGGCTTGTATAAATCTGAATGTGCCAGTTGTGCCGGTGCTTCACGACTTCGATGGCGGCTTTAAAGCGCTGCTTCGCCACCGCCGGATCTTCGATGCCGGACGTTTCCAGGTTTATCCGGATGCCCCGAATCCCTCTGCGATGCATCTCGTCAAGCTGCGCGGTCGTCGTTTGAGCGCCGATCACGGCAATGCCGCGGGCATTGGAGCCGATTTGCCGAATTGCATCGAGCGTGCAGGAATTGTCCGTGCCATAGACGCTCGGCTGCACGATCACCGTGCGTTCGATGTGCAGCGCGCGATGCATCTTTTCCTGTTCGGCGATGCTCGCGGATTCTGGCGTGTAAGTTCGTCCCGCAAAGAATGGGAACCGGTGCGGATCGCCAAAGATATGTGTGTGGCAATCGCACGCCCCGCGCGGTACATCGAAATCAACAGGGGTCTTCGGTTGCGAGGCCATCGCAAACGCGGTTTGGACTCGACCAGCAAATATAGCTGCTCCCGCTATAACTGTTTGGACTAAGATTTCGCGACGTGTCGGCATGGAATCCTCACTCTCCGTCGATCATGCCTGGCGGCGTGAGCGACGGGTGGCGCTTGCAAATGGGCTCGACGACTCTATCAAAGACTTCGTACATGACATACCCAACCGACCTTGTGAACGCCCGATATTCTTCGGGCGAAGTCATCGGTTCGATCGCAATGACCCGCTGATCCATTTGCTCGTTTAGATGTAAGAACCGCTCAAGCACGTAGCGCGCCGTTTGCTCATTTTCGAACAAGCCATCCTCCGACGAAATCCGCCTAGATAGTACCGCACGAGAGTTCCTGTCGTCGCATCGCTTAGAGGCATTGAAGACAGCTTTGGTGTAGGCTACTGGGGCTCAGTTCTGTGGGGAGGATTGGATGAAGTTGACCAAAGGGTTCGTGCGGGCGTTGATTTTCGCGATTGTGGCAGTCGGTATAGCCTTTCTGATGGACGCCGTGATGGCAAGAGCGCAAGCAGGAGCGAAGCAAGGCGCATCGGCAACGGCAACAGCTCATACGCAATGGAGCGACTTCGGCGGCGGCCCGGATTCTGCGCAATATTCCTCGCTCACGCAAATCAATCCATCGAACGTAAGCAAGCTGCAAGTCGCATGGACTTCCCCAACAGGTGACGAAGCGCGTTACTTTTTTGAGCCGGTG
>DATNBB010000021.1:0-3436 GCA_035607335.1 Binatia bacterium
GAAATGGCAATGCTCGAATCCAATCTGGTTGGGGTGGCGTAATGGCAGCAGCGGCAACGGCACGAGTGGTGACACATGTCAGCAGGCGAAAGTCTTGCTGGACGGGAACACCGGAAGTCTACTTCACCAAGGCCATCGATAACTCCCGCCTGGTAAAAGTGGAGGACCCACGCCGCAGCCGCGAAATGAAGCAGTTCGCCATCGCTCTCGGCTGCCTGTTTCTGCTGGTCATGACATTTACCTGGCAGCACTTCAAAGCCATCGAATACGGCTACAAGATCGAAGCTGTCCGCAGCCAGCGCGATGGGTTGCTGGAGATCAATCACGCGCTGCGGCTGGAACAGGCATCGCTGCGCGATCCCGAGCGCATTGACGTGCTGGCGCGAAAGCTCGGAATGCAGCCGTTGCAAGCCGGACAGGTGATTCACATGGACGCCCCTGCGGCGGATGCAAGCGGCGCGGTGCTGGCGAGCGTGACGGCCCCGGAAATTCTGCCGAGGCGCTAGCGGCGGCACAGAGTTCTCCGCCCTTGCGCGGCATAAGGGTGGAATCGGTTCATGGCGGCTGACTCGGCAAGAGCAAGCCGCCAAATTTTTCTGAGTCTTTACCGCAGCGCGAAAGCGTTGCGCCACCCAAAACGATCCGAGGAAATACGGTGGCCGCAAGCACAGCCCGCAATAACACCAACCTTCGACTCTATCTTCTTGGCGGCATTTTTCTTTTCTGGTGCGGAGTCATCTGTATCAGGCTCGTTTACCTGCAAATTTTCTGTTATGGCGAATTTGAACAGCGGGCGCAACACCAGCAGCAGCGCACCGTGGAAGTCGCGGCGCGCAGGGGCGTTATTTACGACCGCGCGGGGCGCGAGCTGGCCATGTCCATCGCCGTAGATTCCGTGTTCGCGGTGCCCACGGAGATGCCGAACCTGGCGGGCGCAATTTCATTAATTACGCGAATCACGCGCGACGATCCGCGGGAAATTCTGGCAAGGTGCGAAGCCAGCAAGAGCTTTTGCTGGATCAAGCGCAAAGCCGACGCGGAGATGGCGGAGCGCATCCGCAACTTAAATCTGCGAGGCATCCATTTTCAAAAGGAATCCAAACGCTTCTATCCCAAGCGCGAGCTTGCCGCGCAGGTCCTGGGATATGTGGGCATGGACGACGAGGGCCTAAGCGGGATTGAGCGCGAGTACAACGATGAATTGCAAGGCAAGCCGGGCCGGATGTTGATTTCCGTGGACGCCCGACGCCAGTGGTTTGGCAGCGTGGAGAAGCAGCCGGAACCGGGGCAGAACATTGTTCTGACCATTGATCAGCAAATCCAGTACATCGCTGAGCGGGCACTTGACGACGCCATGGAAAAGACGCACGCGCTTACAGGCACGGTGATCGTGGAGAATCCGCACACCGGCGAGATTCTGGCGCTGGCGAATCGCCCGACGTTCAACCCAAATGTTTCAAGCGCGATGAAACCGCAAAATCTGAAAGACCACGCGGTCAGCGACATTTATGAACCCGGCTCGACGTTTAAGCTGGTTACCATCGCAGCGGCCCTCGACCAAAAGCTGACGACTCCCAACGAGATCTTCGATTGCCAGATGGGCTCCATCGTAATTGACGGCGTTCGTATCCATGACAGCGAACCGCATGGACTGCTGCCGGTCTCAAGCATTCTGGCGGAATCCAGCGATGTGGGGTCCATTAAGATCGCGCTGCGGCTCGGCGATCAGCGTTTCTATCAATATATTCGCGCGTTCGGCTTTGGCGATCAGACTGGAATTGAATTGCCCCATGAAACACGCGGCATGCTGCGGCCGCTGAACCGATGGTCTCGCGTTTCGTTGGCCTCGACCTCGATGGGACAAGGGATTGGAATTTCCGCCGTCCAGCTTTCCGCTCTCATCTCGACGATTGCCGACGACGGCGTGCACGTCACTCCGCACATTGTGATGAGCACCGACGCGCCCCAATCGCCGGTGCAGACCGTGGCTTTTCGCCCTACAGATGAACGGCGCGTTGTCTCTCCGTTTACCGCAGCCGAGATGAAGCAGATGATGCAGGGCGTGATATTGCACGGCACGGGAAGAAAAGCTGTGCTCGAAGGCTACAGCGCGGCGGGCAAAACCGGCACGGCGCAGAAGATTGATCCGGAGACCAAGGCGTATTCGCACACGAAATATTGGGGATCGTTTGCCGGCTTCGCGCCCGTGAATAATCCGGCGATTGTAGTTGCTGTGATTCTGGATTCGGCAGTGGGCCCGCATCAGGGCGGACAGGTAGCCGCGCCCGTTTTTCAAAGCGTCGCCCAGCAGACACTTGAGTATCTGCACGTGCCGCACGATGTGGAACTGCCGCAGAGCCGCCAGCTTCTTCTTGCGGAAAAGCGCGTTAAGGACAAAGACCTGGAAGAAGGATCGCCCGACCATCTGGGCGATAGCGTGGAAGTCGCCGACGCGAACACGACCGACAGCATCCAGCCCAGAGCCGCGGAAAATTCTCATCCTGTGAATGGTCCCGAACAGAGTTCCGGGAACAACCTGGTGCCCGCGTCGCTGACTCAACGCGAGTCGTGGCCGGAGACCGAGAGCGCATCCAGCGCGCCGGGCAAGGAAACCTCTGCGCAGCAGCCGTCCACTAAATCTGCGCCGATTGATTCTTCGGCAACGGTAGTGCTCGACGTGGCGGAGGGTGGAATCGTGGTGCCGTCATTCATCGGAAAAAGCGTGCGCTCGGCAATTGAAGTCGCAGAAGGCAGCGGACTTGATTTAGACGCCGAAGGCAGCGGCGTGGCCCGCGATCAGGCGCCGGTGGCGGGATCGCGAGTGGCGGCAGGTTCCAGAATTGTGGTCCGCTTTGGACGGTAGATCGGCGCGGCAGATTGCTACTCTATAATCCACCTTCATGACCTTCCTGGAGCTACTCGACGGAGCGGAAGTCCTTGCCCAGAGCGGCAATCCGCAGGTCCTCGGGCTCGAATACGATTCACGCAAGGTCAAACCGGGCTGCGCGTTCGTTGCCATGCGCGGCGAAACGAGTGATGGAAACAAATTTATTGATCAGGCAATCGGCGCGGGAGCGGTCGCGATTGTCAGCGATTCAGCAGCGGAAAAGCCGCGTGCGAATGTTGCCTGGGCGCAGGTTGCCCACGGACGCCGCGTGCTGGCGCGATTGAGCGCGAATTTTTATCGCCATCCAGCAGAGCGGTTGGCCGTTACCGGCGTTACCGGAACCAACGGCAAGAGCACCACCGCATTCATCGTGGAATCAATCCTCGCGGCGGCAGGACATAGGTCAGCCCTGGTCGGAACGATTGAATATCACGTAGTAGGAAAAGTTCTGCCCGCTCCGCACACGACGCCTGAAGCGTTGGAACTCAACCAGATTTTCACCGAGGCGGTGTCGCAGGGCGCGAGTGAAGCTGTGATGGAAGTCTCCTC
>DATNBB010000034.1:0-13971 GCA_035607335.1 Binatia bacterium
GGATGTCGCACGAAACGATACGGGCCATGGCTCATCATCTTGCGATCGCTCAAACCACCTCGAAACTGCTGCGAAAGGTAGACGTCTGTCCAAACCAGCCACACCGTCCCGGCAATGCACATCGCCAGTCCGGGAATCTGCAAATACGGCTGTCGCAATAGGGGCGCCAGATGCCAATGACCGTAATCGAAAAATACGAGCACTTCGGCCACGGCAAACACGTCAATCCAGAAAAACATCAAGCGGTCGAAATTGACGCCGGAGGCTTCCAGCATCACTTCCCGCGAGACAAACATTTCGCGATGAAAATGCGCGGTGCTCAGGCACCAAATCGCCAGCAGGATCAGCAGACCCACCGAAAAAACGTCAAATTGCACCCACGGCGTGCTTGAGTGCCACTGCACTAACCCGCAAATCGCCGCGGCAAACCATGCAACGGCAAAGAATAGTGTGAGAAGGATCGATTTCAATACGAAGAGAGACTGCGACGCGGGCTTCGGCTCTTGACGCTCCAGGCGAACGTCGCGCCCTCGTCCGGGAAAAACATTGTCGAGGAAAAAATCGCGTGCCTGCAGTAAGAGATCGGGTGATTGACGTGGCATCAGCACCAAATGCTATTTCTCTACACGCGATGCGTCAACTACAAATTGTCACATACTGTTCGAAAGAACTCCGGCCACCGGGGCCCTTCGGAAACGTTTTCGATAACAATACGTCTAAATAGCAACATTCAGCTTCCTCGACGTATCGAAAGCCGAGCGTTTGACACGAGCCTTTCTGAAAAGGATACTTGGGCGGTTTGCTATGACAATGAAAAGGTGCCCAGCCTCTTTGCAACCAAATCGGCAGAAGCGTGCATACCGATGGATTATCTATCTTGCTGTATTCTGCCTCATCGCTTTCCCGGCATACTCCGCTGCAGCCCAAAATCCTCCTGCTGACGCGCGCCCGCCGAAGCTCAACTTCACGAGCCACACGCTCGGCAACGGCCTGAAAGTGATCCTGCTCGAAGATCACAAGGTTCCCGTAATCAATCTTCAGATGTGGTATCACGTCGGTTCAAAAGATGAGCAGCCGGGCCACACTGGCTTCGCGCACCTTTTCGAACACCTGATGTTCAAAGGCTCGGCGCACGTTGGCCCGGACGAGCATTCGCGCATCATCGAAGCGATCGGCGGCTATGACAATGCCGAAACCAACGACGACTCGACGGACTTCTTCGAGACTTTTCCCAGCAACGATCTTGAGACCGTCCTTTGGCTCGAAGCCGATCGCATGGGCAGCCTCAACGTCGATCAGGCCAATTTCACGTCGGAGCGTGAAGTCGTAAAGGAAGAGCGCCGCCTGCGCGTCGAAAACGAGCCTTACGGCTATCTTGAGGAGGATCTGCGCGCAGCCGCATTCACTACGCACCCCTATCATCACGTGCCAATCGGCAGCATGGAAGACCTTAACAACGCCACGCTGGCCGACGTTCGCGCCTTTTTCCAAACCTACTACAAGCCGAATAACGCCACGCTCGTCATCGTCGGCGACCTCAATTCCGATCAGGCCCTCGCCTGGGTCCACAAGTACTTCGACGGCATTCCGGCGTCTGCAAAACCTATCCCCCGAAATATTCCGCAGGAACCGGCGCAAACTGCCGAGCGCGAAGTGAAAAAATCCTATTCCAATACGCCGCTTCCCGCTGCCGTGATTGGTTACAAAATGCCGGCCCGCTACGCGCCCGATGCATATCCTTTGGAGCTCGCGTCCGATATTCTCGCAGCCGGCGAAAGCAGTCGTCTTTATCAGGAAATCGTCTATAAGCAACAGATCGCGGTGCAAGCTGCCGGCTTCGGCGACTTTTCCGAGGACCCGAATCTTTTCTGGGCTTATGCCATCATGAATCAGGGCCACACAGCCGAAGAGGGTGAAAAGGCCGTCGTTAACGTCTTAGATGAATTGAAAACTCAGCCCGTCGATGCCGAGGAACTTGAGAAGGCGAAAAATCAGGAGATTGCCGCGGCTGTCCTCGGCCGCGATTCAGACGAAGATAAGGCCGTCGCGATCGAAAATGCCGCCGTGATCGGCAAAAATCCCAATCTCGTCAATACGGAGCTCGATCGCTATCTCACGATTACGCCCGAGGACATCCAGCGTGTCGCGAAGCAATACTTCGTCCCGCAACACGCGACCGTTCTCTACGTCACCCCGGCGGCCCCAACCCAATGAGAATGAAAACGATAAAGACTGCGGCCACGCTCCTGGCGTTCGCACTTGGCTTCGCCAATGTTTCCATCGCGCAAAACGGCCCTCAGACAGCGCGTCCGGCCGATTCGCCTAGCACTGGAAATCCCAACGGCACTGGCGTCGTTCCGCCGGGAGTGAAACTCGCGCCGCAGCGGCCCGCACCGGGACCGCCTAAACAATTCCATTTCCCCGAAGCAGCGACGAAAACTCTGTCAAACGGTCTCCGTGTCTTCGTCGTTCATGACGCAAGCGAACCGGAAGTAGCCGTCCATCTTGTCGTCATGACCGCCGGCACGAGCAAAGACGATCCCAAAGCGCCCGGCATCGCTCAGATGACGGCCAACATGCTCACGCAGGGCACGCAAACGCGCTCCGCGCAGCAGGTCGCGCAGGCTATCGACTTCGTTGGGGGCACGTTAAACGCCACAGCCGGTTTCGATTCCACTGATGTCACGTTGAGCATCGTCAAAAAAGATCTGACGGTCGGCCTCGACTTGATGCAGGACGTAGTGCTGCATCCCGCCTTCAAAACCGACGAACTCGACCGCCAGCGCGAACAACTCCTTTCCAACTTTGAGGTCGAATATTCCGATCCCGACTATCTCGCCACCGCCGTTTTTGGCCGGGTTCTCTATGGGAATTCCCCCTACGGCCTCCCGCCGGAGGGTACGCCGGATTCCGTCAAGAAAATGGATCGCGACGCGCTCGCGAAATTCCACGATGCGAATTACGCGCCCAATCAGTCGCTGCTCGCTTTCGCGGGAGATATCACGCCCGAAGAGGCCTTCGCCACAGCCGAAAAATATTTCGGGTCATGGCCCAAATCCGCAGCAGCCGACGCCGCGCCTCCGCCGCCCGCCGCACCTTCTGGAGTGCATTTCTGGCTCATCGATAAGCCTGATGCGGTCCAGACGCAGATTCGCGTCGGCAGGCTTGGCATTCGCCGCGCCGATCCCGATTACATCCAATTGCTCGTCGCCAATCGGATTTTCGGCGGCGGGTACAATAGCCGCCTGAACACCGAAGTCCGCATCAAAAAGGGCTTAACGTACAGCGCGTATTCTTCGTTCAATCCGCACCGCTACGCCGGATCGTTTGTCGTCGGCACCTATACGCGTACGCCGGCAACCGTCGAGGCCATGAAGCTCGTGATGAACCTTCTCTCGCAGATGACAAATGGCGACGTGAGCCCGCAGGAAATGGATTTCGCGCGCGATTATCTGGCCGGCGTTTATCCGATCCAGTCCGAGACGGCTGATCAGGTCGCAAGCCGCGTTCTTGCGGTCGCCGAGTACGGCTTGCCTGCCGACTACAACAGCACGTATCCCGATAAAATCCGCGGCGTCACCGCTACCGAAGTCAAATCCATGGCCGCGAAATATATGTCGGCGGGCGATCTCGATGTTGTCCTTGCCGGCAACGTCAGCGCATTTCGTGACGAGCTAAAAAAAGAATTTCCTTCCGCAAAATTTGACGAGATCGCAGCCGACCAGATCGACCTGCTCGCGCCCGGTTTGCGCGCCGTAAAGGTTGCTGCCGCAGCAGCTACGCCGGCGTCACTCGCCGCGGGCAAGCAGTTGCTTGATGCAGCCGCGCAAGCCGCCGGAGGCGATGCACTCAAATCCGTTTCCGGATTGGCAATGACCGAGTCCGAACAGCTTCTCGGCGGAAGTGCCCCTATGCAACGCAACGTCAACTGGTCCGTCGAATATCCGAATCGCTGCCGCGCCGAAGTGCAATCCAACGGCATGACCATCCGCCAGGGTTCCGACGGCAAATCCGCGTGGATCGAGTGGCAATCACAAACGCACGATGCCACGCAAATGATGGGTGAGTTTCAGCGCGGGATCGCGCTATTCGGAGGCGGCTGGGGCCTATATCAGCAAGCGCTCGCCGGAACAATCCAGGCGCAAGCAATCGGCAACGAGCAAATCGACGGCAAGAATTTGCCCGGCGTTGTAATGCAGACTGCCTTCGGCAACATAAAACTCTACTTCGATCCGCAAACGCATCTTCTCGCCGTAGCGCGCTATCAATCCGCTACATCCAAGGGCGCGGTCGATAGCGAACAGCGCTGGTCCGACTACCGGATGATCGATGGTCGGCAATTCGCCTTCTCCACCGTCGTCTACCGCGACGGCCAAAAGTACATGGAGTCCACAGTAAAGGATCTAAAGCTCAATCCCTCACTACAAGATTCGCTCTTCGCCGCGCCCCAACAACCACAGCACTAATCCGCTATTATTTCTAACTTTACGAAATGGAGCGGTCCTTCCCTGCCTCTTTTCTTCCCTCTCTCCGTGCCTCTGTGTCTCTGTGGCTAACCTCACTTCACCCAAAGAACGACCTTCCCGATATTTTTCCGGTCGTGAATGTACTGGTGCGCCGCGGCCGCATCCGCCAGCGGAAACTTCTTCCCCACTACCGGCTTGACCTTTCCCGTCGAGTACATCTGAAAAATATCTTTCATCTCGCTATGCAGGAGCGCGGGCCGCGACGTCAATCCCGAGAGGTTCACGCCGATAATCGAGACATTCTTCGCCATTAAATCCAGCGGCTGAAACTTCGGCGTTTCGAGCAAAGCCTTCGCATTCCCAATCGTGTCTTTCTTGCCGTTCGGCTTCACAATCGTCGAAAATCCGAAGATTACCAGTCGCCCTGTCGTCCCCAGGCAATCGTAGCTGCGCGCAAACGATTTTCCGCCAATCGGGTCCATCACCATCTCGACGCCTCCCGCCGCGTATTTCTTGATCACCTCGACAAAGTCGTCTTTCTCGTTGTCAATTGCATGATCCGCGCCCATCTTGCGCAACGTGTCTTGTTTCGCAGGCCCGGCCGTCGCGAAAATCTTTAGCCCACGCGCCTTGGCAATCTGTACGGCCGCAATGCCGACGCCTCCCGCAGCGTTGTGGATCAAAATCCGGTCGCCCGGCTGCATATTCCCCATCACCACGATCGAGTGATAGGCCGTCAGATAATTCACGGGAATCGCCGCAGCCTCATCGAAACCGATTCCTTGGGGCAATCGAAACGCGAGGCCTGCCGGCACAGTCACCCATTCCGCGTAGCCGTTGAAGTTCGTCACGGCCGTAACGGCATCGCCTGGCCGCAACGCGTCCCCATCCGCCTGGCGGCTGCCATCGCCGATCTTCTCCACAACGCCGGCCACCTCTAACCCCGGCACAAATGGCGGTTTAGGCGCCGTCGGATAGAGGCCCATTCGCGACAGCAAATCCGCGAAGTTGACCCCGATCGACTTCACCCGGATCAGAATTTCGCCCGTCTTGGGCTGCGGATCGGGCACATCTTGCACCGAAAAAACCTCTGGAGCCCCGTACCTCCGAATCACAGCCGCACGCATCTAAGTCTCCTTTGACCTGTAGCGGACCGGGCTGGGGGCACTAGGTCGCCGCAGCAATTCCATTGGGAAAAAAGAATGTATTACTTTACACTGTAAGACCCTGTGCCTCGATGAAAATACAATTTAAGCGTGGCAGAACGTTCGCGTTCGCAGCAATAATGGCCGTAAGTTGCGTCTTTCTGGCGTCAGCGCAGCCCGCCGATTCCCCTCAGCCGCCGCTCATCACCGCGATGCAGCAGGAACTCAGCCGCTCCATGGACGCCCTATCGACCGCCAATCCACCGGCATACTTCATCAGCTATACCGTCACGGACGCCGACGAATCCGAAGTCTCCGGCTCCAATGGCGCGCTGATCGAGAGCGATGACAACCATAATCGCTATCTCGAAGTCCAGACGCGCGTAGGCTCCTATCAGCTCGACGATACGCACAAAATCACTGGCGGACGCGACGACTTTACCAGCGGCGCAGAGCCTGCCGTGCTCGATGACGATATTCCCGTTCTCCGCCGCGAAATGTGGCGGCAGACGGATCGGCAGTACCGCGAGGCTTCGCAGCGCCTGATTCAGGTGAAGACGAGCCAGCAGGTGCAAGTGCAAAGCAGCGAGGGTGGGGCTCCGGATTTTTCGCATGAGACGCCACACACCTCCATTGGTCCGCTCGTTTCGATCCACGTGGACCGTAAACCGTGGGAAGAGCGCGTCCGCCACTACACCGCGGAATTCGGCAAATCGCCCGCTACGCTGAATTCGCTGGCCACATTCACCGCGCAGGCCACAAATCAGGATCAGGTCACCTCCGAAGGCACCAAACTTCAATTCGGACTCATCCATTACCGCCTTGAGCTTTATCTTCAGACCAAGGCTCCCGATGGCATGGACATCGATCGCTATGCCAACTTCGATTGGCTCGACCCGAAAGATGCTCCGACGGACAAGACAGTCGACGCCACGATTCATCAGTTGATCGGCGAAGCCGAAGCGCTTGACAAGGCTCCGCTCGTCGATCCGTACGCGGGTCCGGCGCTGCTCACTGGACGCGCCGCTGCCGTTTTCTTCCACGAAATCTTCGGGCATCGCGCCGAGGGCTTCCGCCAGAAAGACATCGAAGAAGGACAGACGTTCACCAGCAAGATCGGTGAAAAGATCATGCCCGATTTTATCTCGATTAAAGACGATCCCACCGAAGCCACGCTCAATGGCGAGATGCTGCTCGGTCATTATCCTTACGACGACGAAGGCGTGCCCGCACAGGACGTGCAACTCGTCGATCACGGCGTCTTGAAGACGTTTCTCATGTCGCGTTCGCCGCTCGTTGGTATTCCGAATTCGAACGGCCATGGCCGCCGGCAGCTGGGCTACGTTCCGGTCGCGCGCCAGGGCAATCTGGTCGTCTCCAGTAGCAACGGCGTCCCGTTCGCGCAGTTGCGTCAGAAGCTGATCGCCATGGTCAAGCAACAGGGTCTGCCATATGGTCTTCTGATTGACGACATCTCAGGCGGCTTCACTATGACCGGCCGTTCGCAACCGCAGGCTTTCCAGGTTGAGCCGCTTGTCGTATATCGCGTCTACGCGGATGGCAAGCCGGACCAAATCGTGCGCGGCGTGAACATCGTCGGAACGCCGCTCGTTTCGCTCTCGAAAATCGTTGCCACTGGCGATAAACAGGAAATCTTCAACGGTTACTGCGGCGCCGAATCGGGCTCCGTTCCTGTGGCAGCCGCGTCGCCCGCAATCCTGATTTCCGAAATGGAATTCGCCAAGAAAGAAACTTCGACGGACAAACCGCCGATCCTGCCGCCCCCCGCGCATGATCCGGACGCAGCGAAGGGGCAGGCACAATGAAAAAACTTTTTTCGACCGTCGCACTGATTGCGGCCGCAGCACTTTCCGCCTCGGCAGGTGCTCCGCGCCCCGCGCCCGCCCGGCAGTCTGGCAGCATGCCGGACTTCACCAACGATAAAGACCAGACGCTTCACGCCATGCAGGACGAATTGAATCGCTCGAAAGCGCGGCTCATCATCCCCAGCGTCGGCAAGCCTTACTTCATCGAATATCGCCTCATCGATTTAGATATTCGCGAAGTCACCGCCTCGTTCGGCGCCGAAGTCTCCAGCGCTGTCTCGCGGACGCGCAGCATGGGCGTGGACGTTCGCGTGGGCAACTACCATCTCGATAGCTCGAATTTCATCGGCAGCCAGGGCGGTTTTCAGGGCGTCTTCGGCAATACGGGACAGGTTGGCATCGACCGCGATTACAATTCCTTGCGTCAGGATCTCTGGCTCGCCACCGATGAAGCCTATAAGAACGCCGCCGCGCAGATGTCTCTGAAGCAGGCGTTTCTTAGCAGCCTCACCAAGCCGCCCGAAATCGACGACTTCTCGCAAGTTCCGCCGACCGTCGACGTCGAGCCACGCATGGATCCGGACTGGACCTCGCGCAATTGGGAACAGGAAGCGCGTCAGGCATCAGCTGGGCTGAAGAAATTCCCCGATCTTTACGGCTCGCACGTCAACTACTACATCATCTACGCGACCACCTACCTGATGAACAGCGAAGGCACGGTGATCCGCAATTCGCGCTGCATCGCCGCTGTTGAAGCCGCTCTCGATACGCAAGCCGAAGACGGCATGCCGCTGCACAATTTCTATTCGGTGGACGTGCTGAATCCCGCCGAGCTTCCCGATCCGGCTACTGTCGCAAAAGGTATCGACGACGCCGCTACGCAGTTGATGGCGCTCCGTGATGCGCCGCTCGTCGCCGATTACACCGGCCCGATGCTCTTCGATCCCCGCGCTGCTGGCTCGCTCATCGCACAGCTTGTTACGCCCTCGCTCTCGGGCGCTCGTCCGCCGCTTTCTTCCAACACGCAGTTTGACCAATTGATGGCTCGCTTCGGCGGGCAAAGCGATTGGAGCGGCCGTCTTGGCACGCGTGTGCTTCCTGTAGGCGTCTCGCTTATCGACGATCCTGCCGCCGCCAACGCGCAAGGCCAGCCGCTCATCGGCGATTACAAGGTCGACAACGAAGGTGTGAAGGCGCAGAAGGTCACCATCGTGAACAACGGCCTGCTCACGGGGCTGCTCATGACGCGCCGCCCGGGCCCTGACTTCGACGCGTCCAATGGCCACGCCCGCGCCGGGAATACACAGCCGATTCCGAGCAATCTCATTCTGCAAACCACAAACGCGCTCGATCAGAACGCGCTGCAGCAGAAATTCATCCAAGCCTGCAAAGACGACGGCCACAATTGGTGCCTCGAAGTTCAGCGCATGGATAATCCCGCATTGGGCGCCGTCAATCCGGGCGACGCGGGCGATACAGTCAGTCAGCTTGCAGGCGGACTCGGCAGCGGCACGCGCCTTCCGCTCATGATGTACAAGGTGTACGTCAATGACGGCCACAAAGAACTCGTCCGCGGCGGCACGATGCAGGATCTCACCGTTCGCACGCTGCGCAACATTATGGGAATTGGCAACAACTCGACGGTCTACAACTATTTGCAGAACGCCGAGGACGGACTCGCCGGCACGGCGCTTGGCGCGTTTGGTACCGTGGTCGAAAACGGGATTCCCAGCACCGTCACGGCGCCCTCGCTCCTCCTCGAAGAAGTCGAGGTTCGCGGCTTCCATGGGGAGCCGCGCCGCCTCCCAATCGTCCCGCCCCCGCCCATGCAGTAGTTTATCGTTCTCAGCTGCCTTGCCCGGCTTCAGCGGCAACGTCAAATAACGTTTGCGAATCCTCCCGCACGCCGGGTCTCACGATAGCGGAAAACTGCCGAACAGTGGCTGAGCGGCCGCTATTGCGGTAATATCCCGCGCCATAGCTTCTCACACGCTCAAACGGAGGACACATGAAGACGAACTACTGGGCCGTATTGGTGTGCGCGACAGTCTATTGGCTGATCGGCGGGCTCTGGTACGGCGCTCTTTTCTCAAAACCCTGGATGGCGCTCGAGCATATGACCGCTCAGGATGCAGCCAGCATGCCGCGCATAGGCCCGTACATCATCACTTTCTTGCTCAATCTCCTGATCGCGTTCGTCTTGGCCCAAGTCTGCATTTGGCGCAACGCTAACACCGCCGGACGCGGCGCCGCCGTCGGCACCCTGATTTGGATCGGCTTCGTCGGCCCGATCACCTTCACGACCTGCATGTTCGAAAGAGGGCCTGCTGAGCTTTACGCAATCAACAACTTCTATCCGCTGGTCGGCCTCGTCGTCATGGGCGCGATTTTGGGAGCTTGGCGAAAACCACAAACGGCCTGACGAAACGAGCGTTGCGCGGCGTTCGTGAATTCTAAGATGATAGAGGAATGATCTATGACTTAGACGCCGTCGAGACGCGCGTGCTTGGCGCCCTCATCGAAAAAGAAATCACCACGCCCGATTACTATCCGCTCTCGCTCAACGCGCTCGTGAACGCGTCCAACCAGAAATCGAATCGCGATCCCGTGATGGAATTGGACGAATCCTCGGTTCGCACGGCCCTTCGCTCGCTCGATGACAAAGCCCTCGCGCGTTCGGCCGTCGCGGGCGATAGCCGCGTCGCAAAATATGAACACCAGTTGCAGGAGGCGTTCAATTTCACGCGTCCGGAGATGGCAGTCCTATGCGAATTAATGCTGCGCGGCCCGCAAACGCCCGGCGAACTGCGCAGCCGCGCCTCGCGCCTTCATCCTTTTGAAGATCTAAGCGCCGTGCACTCCGCATTGCAGCGCCTCATGCATCGCGAACCGCCGCTCGCGAAACTTCTCGCTCGCCAGCCCGGCACAAAGGAAGCCCGCTACGCGCAACTCCTTTCGGGCGATGTCCCCGACGGAGCATCCGCACCAGACGCATCCGAGGCATCTGAATCGCCTGTGCAAATCGCGCCCTCATCGCGCGGCCATGCAGCCGATGATCGGCTGGCGCGCATGGAGAGCGAACTCGAGGCTCTGAAGAGCGAATTGGCCGACCTAAAGCAGCGCTTCGCCGAATTTCAAAAACAACTCGAATAATCTCCGCTGGATCAACTTCAATGTTGTTGACTGCACTCTATTATGTAGAGTACTCTACTTCTGTTTCTACGTCACTCCGGAGGCTACTATGAAACCCCGGTTTAAGCTCGCCCTCTCAGGGCTTGCACTTGCTCTTTCCTTTTCGCTATACGCTCAACAGTCACCTCCAAACAGCATCGACTCCCAGAACCAAGCGATGCAAAAGCTATCGTTTCTTGTAGGCCACTGGTCCGGTCCCATCACGGTCGTCCGTGGTCCAGGCCAGGCCCTTCACTTTACTCAAACAGAAAACGTCACCTATGAACTTGGCGGCCTCGTTCTGCTGATCCGAGGGCAGAGCACCAGCGCGGACGGAAAAGCGCAATTCAGCGCCCTTGCTACGATCGCCTACAACGACGCATCTCGCACTTATCGTTTCCGCGCATACAATGATGGACGTTATGTGGACACCGAGCTATCCGTCCCGGACAAAGGTTTCTCCTGGGGCTTTACTGCCGGTCCGGCGCACATCGTAAATACAATGCATCTCACCGATAAGGGTGAGTGGTCCGAAGTCACTGAGACAACCGTCGGCGGCAATCCACCGATGCGCAGTGTCGACATGCTGCTGCAAAAATCGCAATGAGCTTTTTTGCGGCGCAGCGATTCTTGATTGCGCTGTGAACATCGCTAGGGCGCTGCTCGCTTCGCCTTTTTAGCGCGGGAGAGTTCCCGAAAGGAGAATCACATGCCGGACGATACCGAACAAGAATTGAGGGATCGGCTGCAACTCATTGAAACCATGATCGCCGAGGGTCGTGCTCACACGGAAAACTGGGGCTGGGCCTTTGTTCTATGGGGCCTCGTTTACTACGCCGCCTTGGCTTGGACTGCATGGAATCACAGCGCATGGGCTTGGCCGGTCACGGTAATAATAGGAGTCGCCGTGACGGTGATCGTCGCGTCTTCCAAGGCTGCCGATCATCCGATGACAACGCTAGCACGCGCAGTCGGTTCCATCTGGATCGCGTTGGGCGTGTCTATGTTTCCGCTCTTCTTTGCTCTCGGAATGAGCGGCCGACTCACCGACGGGCATCTCTTTGCCGCGGTTATTTCCGCCATGCTCGGCCTCGCCAACGGCGCCTCGTCGATCCTTCTTCGCTGGAAAGTGCAACTCGCATCGGCCATTGTCTGGTGGGCGACGGCTGTCGTAGAGTGCTTCGTCAGTAACGCAAAAAGCACGATCGTATTCCTCGTCGCGATCTTTCTCTGCCAGATTCTGTTTGGCGTTTACGGCATGATCGTCGGAGGGCAGCAACGCAAGCCGCGCGTTCCCGCACATGCCTGACCTGCCCGAGCTGAATCCGCTCGTTCACAGCAGGTTGCGATTGGCTCTGCTTTCGCTGCTCAGTGGCGTCGATCACGCTGAATTCACCTGGCTCCGCGCCAAGACTCAAGCCACAGACGGCAATCTGGGTGCACAATTGCTGAAGCTCGAGGAAGCTGGCTACGTCGGCGTGGAAAAGAAGTTCGTCTCGCGCAAACCGCAAAGTGTCTACCGCATCACCGACTCCGGCCGGCAAGCTCTCGCCGAGTACGTTCAGTCAATAAAGAAACTCCTCAACCTCGGCCCTCCCGTCACATAGCCCGCGACAACAGGAAAGGACGCGAGCCCAGATCACTATCTGTATATAGGAATGCTAGGTGGCGTTGACGGACATCGTGCGCAGCCATTAAGGGTGTGTGTACAATGCAATTTAAATGGGAGGTAAGAAGAAATCGGCGCAATGTCCTGAAACATGGCGATACGTTTGCGATGCGATTCGAGCGTGCCGTCATCCACCTCTGTGTCGTTTGAGCATGTCTGCGATAAAAACATCTATGAAAAAAATCACAAAAAACAGGCGCGTGAACTCGCGGCTCTGAAGGCAATGCACGATGAGGATATCGATTTTAGCGATATTCCGAGCAAACGGACTGGAGCGGGGCTGTCGTTGGGAAATTCTATCGGCCTATCAAAAAGTCCCTCACAATACGCCTCGATGCCGACGTGCTTGCGTGGCTCGTATCGGAAGGACCCGGATACCAGTCACGCATAAACAGGCTCTTGCGCGCTGCGATGCAGAATCGGACGCGGCGAAGAGCCTAAGAAGAATAGCGTCACAGCCGTGCGTTGAGCCGGCGTTTCGCAGCCGTTAAAATAAGAGGTGGGCGCTATCACTCGTGCCGCAGCGCCACCATCGGATCCACTCGCATTGCTCTCCGCGCGGGAACATAACACGCCGCCATCGCAACCAACAGCAACGCTACAGCTACTCCAACAAAAGTCGCTGGATCTGTCGGTTTAATCTGAAATAGCAAGCTCTGCAGGAACCGCCCCAGCCCAATCGCCCCCAAAACTCCCGCTGCAATTCCCATGAAAGCGATCAGCATCCCTTCCCAAATCACCATCGCCAGTATGCTGCCGCGATGCGCCCCAAGTGCCATTCGCACCCCGATCTCGTGCGTCCTCTGGCTCACGCCGTACGAAATCACGCCATAAATCCCCACCATCGCCAGCAACAAACCAAGCCCGCCGAACGCCGCCAGCAGAATCGTCTGATATCTCGGCGCGGCCAGCGAGTCGCTCACAATCTGGTCCATCGTCCACACGGCCGTGATCGGCGTTTCTTTATCCACAGCCCAAATCGCGTTTTTAAGAGCCGATGTCATTGCTGTTGGATTCTCGGACGTGCGCACAATGAAGTTCGCGCCCTGAAAAACATCTGCCTGCGCAAATGGAATGTAAATTTCCGGCCGAGGAGGCGCCTCTAAGCGCAGGTCATGGACGGCGCTGATCACTCCCACAACTTCCATCCACTCCGGGTTACCTTTCGCATCGTTTCGCCAGCTAATTCTCTGCCCGAGGGCTTCGTTACCCAGGTATTTCCGCGCGAATGTATCGTCTACCACCGCCACGCGCCCTGCCTCGGCACTATCGCTAGCGAGAAATTCGCGTCCTGTCAGCAATCGAATGCCAAGCGTGCGAAAGTAATCTGTCGACACGATGCGGTCCGCGATCACATCGCCATTACTTAGCGATGGTTCTTTCGAACGCCCTTCGATCTGCACGTTCGGCGCCACCGCCCACGTAGAGATCGGCAGAGTCGACGCCGCCGCGGCGCTTCGCACGCTGGCAATGCCGCGCATGTTCGTGAGCGCTCCGCTGATGTACAGCCAACAGCTCTCGCCATCGCCGCTTTTTGCCGATTCGCAGGCGTGCTTACTAAAATTGGCTTTCATGGTGATGATGTGATCCGTTCGAAATCCCAGGCGCACCGCCATCAGCTTCGAAAGACTTCGCGCCGCCAGCGTTGCGCCGATCACGAGTACCACCGCCATCGCAATTTCAAAGACAGCAAG
>DATNBB010000040.1:0-22538 GCA_035607335.1 Binatia bacterium
TGGCGGAGCGTTCTGTGCGGCTTTTAACGCGGCAATCTGCCGCTGAAGTGCGTCCATCTCCTTTTGAAGATCGTCCAATTGCTGTTGCGTGGACTTCGCCGTAGCCGCAGACGCAGAGTTAGTAGAAGAATCTGACGGCAATTGCATCGCAGACTGCGCTTCAGCTAACGGCGCCAGGCACAAAGCAAGGGCTAAGGCGAATATGCCCGTGGCAACTCCCGAAGCATTCCGTAGTAAAGATTTCATTTTTTCCTTTCTCCTCCCAACCGCGTTTACTGTCGTTTGTGGCGAACCGCGACGGCGTGTGAACAAACTACAGGCGAGGCGATGAACGGTCAAACTCAGAAAATCTATGCAATAGATTGAAAGCACCAATCCGATCTTTACTTATTCTTTATGCGCGCGCTTCTATTTATGGAACCTAGCGAAAATATGGATGAGTTTTGCGCCGAGCTAGAGCGGCGTTTGCGTAGACAGCGAACAAACTATTTTGCAATTCTTCCGTTGGAGCGTTAGTGGCGAGCGACGAAAAGCATTAGTCCGAAGACAACAATGGGGATGAGCGCCATCAGAATGTAAAACAGGACCCTGCGAATCCATGGGCTGCGGCGCTTGGTCCATTCGCGAAGCTCCGGTCGCTCGGCGACTCCAACCTGGTCTCGATGCTGAAGGTCGTGAGCGAATTCGCGAGCGGTAGCATAGCGGTTCTTGGGATCACGTTCGAGCGCGCGGTAGATGATTTCTTGAAGCTGCGGCGAAATCGAAGGATCGATTTCACGCGGGGGGATAGGATTGTTGATAAGCCGATCGTTCATGATTGCAAAGGCATTAGAGCCCTGGAACGGCGTTTTACCAGTAAGCATCTCGTAAAACATCACGCCAAGCGCATAGATGTCGCTGCGTGCGTCACCACGTTTCCCTTTCACCTGCTCGGGAGAGATGTAGTCCGGTGTGCCCATAACATTGGAGAGTTTAGCGAAGGTGAGGCGACGGGCTCCTTCTTGTCCCGCAATCCCAAAATCGATCAGCTTAATGTGATCGTTGGCATCGACCATGATGTTTTCTGGCTTCAGGTCGCGGTGAACGATGCCGTGGGTGTGGATGTAATAGAGCGCATCACAGACGGCGATCGTGAGGCGAATAGCACGCTCTGGGGGCAACTTCCCTTTTTCCGTGAGAAGGCGCCGAAGGAGACGACCATCAACCCACTCCATGACCATGTAGAGTTGGCTGCGGTTTTCGTCGTCGTAAACTTTCATTACGCCGGGATGGTCGAGTGATTTTCCTATAGCCTCTTCGCGATGGAACCGGTCGAAAAGGACAGGATCCATTTCCATTTCGGGATGAGGAACCTTTATCGCGACCTGGCGGCCGTCTCGAATATCAGTGGCGCGAAAGATAGATGCCATTCCGCTCCGCGCGGCTACGCCTTCAATCTTGTAGTGGTCTAGTTGTTCGCCGGGATTGATAAGCTTCCTCGCATCGGAGCGCTTGGCAGGGGCATGCGCTGGCTGGCATCAAGGAAGGCGATAAGGCCGCCCGCGGTACATACCGACGCGTTCCACGTTCTTGATGCGGATTACGAGCGCGCTGATATTATCGCCACCGTCGCGTTCGTTCGCAAGGTCTACGAGTTGCTGTGCCGCTGCGTTTAGCTCAGCTTCCGGTGTGAGAATCAAGGCCAATTCGGCACCCTTCACCGAAGCGTGCAAACCGTCGGAACACAGAAGCACCACATCCCCTACAGACAACTGTTCCTCGGCTAGATCAGGCTTGACAATAAGTTCCGATCCGAGCGAGCGGCTCAGAACATGACGCATTTCGGCCCGCTCCAATTCTGAGGAAGGCAAGACACCGAGCCGCGACTGCTCGTTAGCCAGGGTGTGATCTCGCGTGACCTGCATTGCCTGCCCTCGGCGGATCACATAGCAGCGAGAATCGCCGACGTGAGCGACTGTGACACGATCGTAGCGAAGAGCGCAGGTTACAATCGTTGTCGCCATGTTCACGCGCGCGGCATGGCCAGCATCAATGATTCTTGTATTCGCCGCCAGGATAAGGCGATTGAGAACGGCGAAGTGCGATTCCCCGGCAACGGAACTGCGAAAGCCCTCAACGATACACTCGACGGCGGTTCGGGACGCGACCTCTCCCAAGTCGTGGCCCCCAACGCCATCGGCAAGTGCAAACAACCAGCCATGCGAGCGAACGCGCTGTGGGGAATCCGGTTGAACAGAACCCAGATAGTCTTCATTGCCCGTGCGCACGCGGCCGACGTCAGAGATTTGCGCGAATTCCAGATCCATACCGAATCGTGAAGAAGCCTTCGCCTCAGTTGCTGCGGCGGCCGCGCGCGGAACCATTTTGCGTGGCCGCGTTCATTGGACATCATCTCCAAGCAAATAAGGGCGGGCGCTGTGTTTGAGGCGCCCACCCTCTTTGGGTGTGGTTGACAACTGTCAGGCTTTGCTCGTGACGAGCGTAGTTCGACCGGTGCGTTTGCTATTTAGCGCGAAATAAATTGCGCCGTAAATTCCCCACACTGCCGCGATACCCAAGGCGAAAAATGGCTCCAATTTCGTGCCGTAACCCATGAACGGAAGGACGATATACGCCGCCATGCATCCAAGATTTGCCGCTATTCCCAGGATGGGGATGATCATGTGCTTGGTCACGCTGCGATTCGGGTGCCCGCTATAGCAGAATATGCAGGTAACGCAGCTCAGCATGTAGAGCAGGAACGTCCCGAAGTTCGAAGCTAAAGTGATGGTGAGAAGACTGTTCGGAAGCTTGGCCATCGTGTCATGTGACATGTAGCCGAAGCTCGACCAGAAACCCTGCGGAAGCGCCTTAATTGTGGCATCCGAGAGAGCCGGGCCGTCGCCGAATAATACGAGCAACGCAACGCATCCGGTAATCGCGGAAATGATCGCCAACGTCCAGATTGCTCGATGCGGGCTAAGAGTTTTGTCGTGCAGAATGCCGAAATGTTCGGGCACTTCGCTGTCCTTCCCCATAGCATACGTCACGCGCGCTCCAGTATTTATGCACGAAAGTGTGGTGCCGATCAGCGCGAGAAACACCGTGGCCGCTTCGCACAACATGAAGGCCCGGCCATGTCCATGGAAAAGAGCATCTCCTACCATTACCATCATGTCGCCTATGGGCGCGGAGGAGCCCATGGCGTTCTGCATTGTGTAGCCACTACTTAAGAAGTAGTTTGCGGCGAAATACTCGATCAAATAGCAGAACGCTCCTTGAACGAGAAGTGACGTAATCACTGCAATCGGCACGTCGCGTCTTGCATTTCTCGCCTCGCCCCCCATAGCCGTCACTGATTCGAATCCGACCAAGATCAAAATAGCCACTGTGGCTTGGACCAGCATCCAGTTGAAGTTATGAAGCGAGACGACGGATTTCGCATTCGGGTGAGTGAGGAAATTACCACTCGAATCGGTGGTCGGGTAGCTAACACGGTAAGGAACGGGCTTCCCGCTCGCGTCCAGCTTGGGTTGGGGCACTTGATTCGCATCGCGGACGATTACATCCGTTGCCGTACCATTGACTACCTGCGGAGCCGTAGCGAATTGATAGTTATAAGCCTGGCTGGTGGTTGCGTCCCACTGATAGGCGATACTTCCCGGCGGGTTGCTGACACGATAGCTGATCGCGAAAAATGCAAAAACCAGCAGCGCGGAAATCTGAATCACGTTGATGGCGATGCTCACTGCCGTCGAGCCGTTGACGCCGCGGGAAGCGATATAGGCGACGCCGAAGGCAAAAACGACCGCGACAGCCATCATGAACATTGGCCCGGGATTTGTAGCGCTCATGAAGCTGGGCCACAACGTACCAACGATATACCCACAGAAGACACCGGTAACAGCAACCATCACGCCCGGATAGATCCAGTAATAAAGATGAGAACCCCAGCCAACAATGAACTTCATCAGGCGCGAGTATTTCCAAGCCTTCTCGTGATTCAGGAACGCCTGTTCGGCAAAGTAGTAAGAACTACCCGTGCCTGGATAAAGTTTAGCCATTTCCGCATAACACACGGCGGTGGCTAAGCAAAGCATTAGAGCGAAAACGATGCCAATCCACATCGAAGGTGCGGTAACTCCTTCGGCAGATTGCGGTGCAAAGGTGAGCCATAGGAAGGCACCGGGCGCGATGAGCGCCATAGCGTTCATCGTAAGCCCGGTAAGTCCTAGGGTAGCCTGCATCTCACCGGTCGTCTTTTCGGCCATTGAGACTCTCCTTGTGGAGTATAAAAACTCGTAAGAGCCAACTCGGCCTGGAGAGTAAACGGAAGATACGTGCCGGTAAAATGCAACGTTTCGATGTAATAGATAGCGTTTTCGAATTACGTAATAAATACTTACCGAACGCATCCAAATAATCGATTGGACCCCTGAAACAGCTGAGTGCTACGCTTCGCGCGCAACGCGGTGGGCATTCCGGTGAGCGTTGCATCCAACCTTCGATATGAGAACTCTGGGTTTTCTTCTACTACTGGCGGGCTGGATTATCGCGCTCGCAGCGATCGAAATGCTCTCCGCATTGGGAACGAGAGGCGCTTTCGTAGCAGCGGGAATTTTAGTAGAGGTGATTGGCTTGGCACTTGTGATTCGATCTCATTCTGCGCCGCAAGGTCTCGAGGACTGATGCCGCCCTCAACTCCGGCTCTATCCGAAGTCGTCACAGTGCTCTGTATCGCACTTATCCTTACTGTCCCCTTCGCCATCGCGGGCCTCTGCCTAATCAACACAGGCCTCGGCCGTTCGCGCAGCGCAGCACATATGATGATGTGCTCGCTCGGCGTGGTCGGAGTTGCTGCGCTTGTATATTTCGTTATCGGATATGCTTGGCAAGGCTACGCAGGTGGACCAGCCTACTATTTTACTGTCGGCGGCAAGCAATGGAATTGGATCGCAGCGGAACGGTTTTTCATGCGTGATGTTCCACTCGACATTTCATTGCCTTCGCTCTCAGTCTGGCTTGAGATACTCAGCGTAGGCCTCGCCGCGATCATTCCACTGGGCAGCGGTGCTGATAGATGGCGCGTGAGTGGCGCTGCGTTATCGACGATTTTGTTAGCTGGCTTGACGTATCCACTCTTTGCGCATTGGGTCTGGGGAGGGGGATGGCTTGAACAGCTCGGCGAAAACTATGGCATAGGGCAAGGATTCATTGACGCGGCCGGATCGAGTACGATCCATAGCGTCGGCGGCCTAACGGCGCTTTCGATCGCATGGATCCTCGGGCCACGGCAAGGGAAATATGCGCGCGACGGAATGCCAACCGCCATTCCAGGCCACAATGCGGTTTACGTGACCTTCGGCTGTTTCCTGTCGCTGATTGGATGGATCGGACTGAACGGCGCAGGAGCCATTCTTCTGACAAACGTTGATCCTGGGAACGTGGTGCTGATTGCAGTGAATACGATTCTCTGTGCGGTTTCCGCCGGGCTGACTGCCGCGATCGTTACGAAGGTGAGATTCAGAAAGCCGGATGCTTCGCTCAGCGTTAACGGATGGGTGGGCGGCCTTGTGGCAAGCAGCGCGGTCTGCGCGTTCATCAGGCCGCCGGAGGCAGTTGTCGTGGGCGCGGTGGCAGGTGCACTGGTGACCTTTTCGGTCGAATGGTTTGAGCTAAAACTCCACGTCGATGACCCTGGCGGAGCGATTTCGGCGCATGCACTCGGCGGGCTCTGGGGCGTGCTTGCAGTCGGATTGTTCGGTACGGCGGGCATTACGGGCTTGGCGAACCACGGACAGTTGCTTGCGCAATTCGTAGGGATCGGTACGTTGCTAGGGTTTGTTTTTCCCTTAACGTACGGGCTCAATTGGATGCTGGACCGGGTCTATCGTCAGCGAGTGCAGCCGGAAGGCGAGCGCCAAGGAATGGACCTTTTTGAGTTGGGCGGCGGCGCTTATCCTGAATTTATGACACACGACGACCCTTACGAGAGAGGCGGCTAGGCGCGCATAACCATCAGCAATTAAACGGGTTCGGCGGCTCGGGCGGCTTCCCTGTATTGACAATCGAGGATTGCAGGTTCTAGATTTGCTACGGGGTCGGAGGATTCATGAGACTGTTGGGTAAAGTCGCGGTATCGGCTGGTGTAGCGCTCTTGGGCGTTGCGGTCGTGATCGCGGCTGACGTTCCGACTGGTGTTGTTTCCAATGCCGTTCGTGCACATGTGGATGGCGCCGACGCGGCGCTTGGAGCAAATGTCTACGCCGGCGATTCCCTTAATACATATCCGGGCGGAACGCTTAGGATGCGCGTCGGAGCAGGCCAGCTTTTCATGCTCGAATCGAGCGAGGCAAGCGTAACGCAGGATCATGGTCTCGTCGATATGCTGATGAAGAGCGGCACCGCAGGACTTTCGGGTACTATCGACGATCCTCTTGAGATTGACACGCCGGTGGGCACTTTGCGTCCGGCGAATGGCAAGCACGCTTTTGGACAGGTGACCATTACCGGCGGTAATCAGATTATCGTCACTTCCTACGAAGGAACGCTCTCGCTCACTCATGAAGGTGAGGAGAGAATGGTCGAGGCTGGCAAATCCTATCGCGTGACGCTTGCAGCGCAACCTGCTTCGCCTGCTGCTTACCCCCAGGGTGGCCAGGGTGCCGGCACCGGCAACAATCACCGGAAGCTGATTTTCGAGCTGATCTTGGTCGGCGGTACTGCCGCGATTGGTTACGGCGTATGGCACGCGCTCGCCGTAAGTCCCTCGAGTCCATAAGCTCCGTTGTCAATGCGCGGCTGCCCGCGCGATAATCACTGCATGACATCAAATCCGGCAATCGCCAAATCCGAGTACCTGCAGTCCCCTGAATTCGCAAAAAATCTTGACCGGCTAGCGGAAGTAGCGGTGCGTATAGGGCTTGGCCTTGCGCCAGGTCAGGAACTCGTGATGACTTGCACGCTTGATGCTGTGCCCCTTGCGCGGCTCATCACGCAGCATGCGTATAAAGCCGGAGCGAAACTTGTAAACACGATTTATGGCGATGAAGAGGCGGCACTGCTGCGATTCCGCTATGCGCCGGACGAGAGCTTTGACGCCGCGCCTGCGTGGCTCTATGAGGGTATGGCGGCCGCGTACAAGAATGGCGCGGCACGACTTGCGATTGCCGGAAACGATCCTTCCCTGCTCTCCAAAGAAGATCCAGAAAAAGTGAGCCGGCTGAATCGTGCGACGTCAAAGGCCTATCGGCCTGCGTTGGAATATATTTCGCGGCATGACATCAATTGGACAATTGTTTCGTGCGCGACACCAGCTTGGGCTGCAGCTGTGTTCCCGGATTTGCCGCCGGATGAAGCCGTGAAACGACTATGGCATGCGATTTTCGCCGCTTCGCGCGCCGATCAAGCGGACCCCGTCGCCGCGTGGAAGCAGCATGACGCGAATCTGCATGCTCGCGCCGATCGCCTTAACCAGAAGCGCTATTCCGCTCTACACTTCCGCGGTCCAGGCACCGACCTGCGCGTCGGCCTCTCCGATGGGCACCTGTGGCTCGGCGGCGGAACCATGGCGCACAACGGCAAGTATTGCATTCCCAACATGCCGACTGAAGAAGTCTTCACGACACCGCACAAGGATCGCGTGGAGGGCCGCGTCACAAGTACCAAGCCTCTTTCGCATATGGGAACGCTGATCGAGAAAATTTCTGTCCGCTTCGAAGGTGGAAAAATTGTCGAGGCTCAAGCGTCAAAAGGTGAGCAGGTGTTGCAGCGGATGATTGAAACGGATGAAGGTGCGCGCAGGCTCGGCGAAGTTTCGCTCGTGCCGCACTCTTCCCCGATTGCTGCAAGCGGCCTGCTCTTTATGAATACGCTTTTCGACGAAAATGCGGCGTGCCACATCGCGCTCGGCAAGGCCTACAGCTCGTGCCTAAAGGACGGCGACAGTCTCACGCCCGAGCAACTCGCGGCGCGCGGCGCAAACGACAGTCTGATTCACGTCGATTGGATGATCGGGTCAAATCAAATCGACGTGGATGGCATAACCGCAGCCGGCGACGAAGAGCCTGTGATGCGGGCGGGCGAGTGGACCTGAGCCACACCGAAGTACAAAGCGTAGCCGACCGACGCGCTGGGTGATATATTGGGGCAACGAAGGTAGTCTCTCGGTAAGCTCGTGCGGGTTCAAAACCATCCGCTCTCCACGAGAACCCGTGAGGGCGAGGGTGTTGCCCACGTGCCGCCGCTTCCGTTTTTTGGAGTTTTTCCCGCCGCTAAGAGAGCTACATGCGGCACGCCGTTCTCAAGCACTGCGCGTACGATCTCGACACTACTGACATTCCTTCCTGTCCTTCTTCTCATCAATACCATATCTGCTTACGCCCAGAGGCCCGGCGCAAGCACAAGTGCAACGGTTGTGGTACGTGTGGAAGCGCCCGATGGCGGCCCCTTCGATGGTTCGGCTGATGTTTCGTTGACAGCAAACGGCGAGGGCGGCGCGCAGCACGAGATGACACGCGATCAGGGACAGGCCGAGTTCAACGGCGTCTCCGAAGGCAATTACTACGTAACAGTGACGGCTCCCGGATACAAGCCCGGGGCAGGTCAAGTAGAAGTAGGTCAACAGATGGGCGGCGCTTATACGACTTGGGTCCGCCTAGAGCCGGAAGCAGGTCCACAGAATGCAAGCGGGGCCGCTGGCGGTCCCGTCCTAGCGCCCAAGGCTCGAAAAGATTTGGAGCGTGGGGTCGAAGCGCTGCGGGTTTTGAAGTTTCCGGAGGCGCAGAAGCAGTTTCAGGAGGCGTATAAACTTGCTCCCGGTAATCCCGACGTGAATTTCTTCCTCGGATACACTTTTCTTCAGGAGAAGACTTTCCCCGATGCGCAGAACTATCTCGAACGCGCTACATCCCTGGATCCGCACTACGCAGACGCTTTCGTCGCCCTCGGGCAGTTGAAACTTCAGCAGGGCGATCTTCCTTCCGCTGCATCAATTCTACAAAAGGCCATTTCGATTGACGCGGAGAATTGGCTCGCCCACTGGGCGCTTGCGAGCGCATATCTCAAGCAATCGAAATATGATGACGCCCGTGCTGAAGCGCAAACCGCCGTGCAGTACGGAAAGGGTGCGGCGAACGGAGCGGAAATCATTATCGGAGAGACGTGGGCGGGCTCGGGCGATACAGACAAAGCGATTGAGGCGTTGAATTCGTTTCTCCGCGATGCACCGACAAACTCAGCGGTTCCGGCGGCGCAAGCTTTGATTGCAAAGTTGACATCCGAGAAGAGCGCCGCCGCAGTTCGCGCGGCAGCGATCTCGGATTTGGCCCGATCTTCCGGTACGCCGAGATCTGCGCCGGCCACTGAGGCGACCGCCGCAGGCGCGGTGCCCGGCCTAGGCAATACCGAAACAAACATGGCGCTTTCGCAGTGGGCTCCAGCCGATGTGGACAAGACGAAGCCGCCAGTTGCAATGGGCGTGAATTGCTCTCTGCCGGAAGTGCTCCAAATAACTGGAGCGAAGGTCATGCAGTTGGTTACGAACGTCGGCAACATCGACGCAACTGAGCAGCTTATCAATCATCGGCTAGACGAAATTGGGAAACCAGTGGAAACGGCGAAGTTGAAGTATGACTATGTGGCGAATTTCACTCAAGGCGCTCGCGGCACGATAGGAATTTCCGAAACGCGCAACGGACTGAGCGGCGCGGCTGCATTCCCGGGAAACATCGCGACCCCGGGGCTTATCAGTATGGCGCTCGTCTTTCACCCAATGCTCCGGGGCGACTTTCAGATGACTTGCGAAGGGCGTGGGGACTGGCGCGGGCGGCCCGCCTGGATTGTTTACTTCAGACAGCGTGAAGGCATACCGGGCCGAATTAGCGCGTTTGTACTAAGAGGAAGTACGCATCGTATCAGTTTTAAAGGCCGTGCGTGGATCATGGCGGACTCGTATGAAGTGGCGCATATGGAAACGGACCTGATCAAGCCAATGCCGGAGATTCAGTTCGCGCTCGAGCATATTTCCGTGGATTACAAGCCCGTGCATTTTGCCGTCGGCCCAGATCTTTGGTTGCCGGCAGACGCCGACATATACTTCGAGTTTAGGAAGCAGCGATACCATCGCCGTGACACGTTTTCGCGCTATAAGCTGTTCGCGGTAAGCAGCAGGCAGACGATCAACCAACCGCCGGAAACCAATCCAGACCAGTAGACAGCACAGGCCGTCATCGGCGGTCGTGCGAAGAGCCTTTTCGATTCGACTCCGACATCGACAGCTTGGTATCGTTGATATGCACGGCTACGGCTTACATTGCTGCAGATTAACTCCGCCGTGGGCTGATTCAACGAGAATCAACATGCCAATTAAGCTGCCCGTTTATATGGACAATCACGCGACAACTCCTGTTGATCCGCGCGTGCTCGAGGCGATGCTGCCGTATTTCACGGGAAAATTCGGCAATGCGGCTAGCCGGAATCATGAGTTTGGGTGGAAGGCGGAGGAGGCCGTCGAAAACGCACGGGGCCAGATCGCGCACCTGATCGGCGCCTCTCCAAAAGAGATTGTTTTCACCAGCGGCGCGACAGAGTCAATCAATCTTGCGCTTAAGGGCGCTGCGCAGTTTTACAGAGATAAAGGAAATCACATCATCACGCTTGCGACCGAGCACAAGGCCGTGCTCGATACTTGCAAGCGGCTGGAGCAGGACGGGTGCGAAACCACGTTTTTGCCGGTAGCGAGGAACGGATTACTTGACCTAGAAAGTATCTCCCACCCGATTACGCCAAGGACTATTTTGATTTCTATCTTGCATGGGAACAACGAAATTGGCGTAGTTCAGCCCATAACTGAGATTGGAAAAATTGCAAAGAAAGCTGGTGTACTGTTTCACGTTGACGCCGCGCAATCGGTGGGCAAGATTCCGATCAATGTCGAAAATGACGGTATCGATCTAATGTCAATCTCGGGACACAAAATCTATGCGGCGAAAGGTGTGGGGGCGCTCTACGTGAGGCGCAAAAATCCGCGCGTGCAGCTTACAGCGCAAATCGATGGTGGCGGGCACGAGCGCGGACTTCGCTCGGGCACACTCAATGTGCCGGGAATCGTCGGGCTTGGGAAAGCGTGCGAGATTTGCGAAAAAGAGATGGCGAGCGAGGGCCAGCGGCTGATTCAGCTACGCGAGCGCCTGCGTGCGGCGATTATGGGACGGCTGGATGGAGTCTCGGTCAACGGATCGCTGGATTATCGGCTCCCGAACAATCTGAATTTGAGTTTCAGCGGAGTGGAGGGTGAAGCCCTGCTGATGGGGATTCATGATGTCGCCGTTTCAAGCGGTTCGGCGTGCACTTCCGCGCAGTTGGCGGCCAGTCACGTGCTACGGGCGATCGGCATCGATGACGATCTCGCGCATGCTTCAATACGATTTGGGTTGGGACGATTTAATACAGAGGAAGAAATCGACTATGCGGCGGGACGCGTGGTCGAAACAGTACAAAAACTGCGCGAACTCTCACCGGCATACCAATCGGCGAAAGACCGAAAACGCTGAGATAAAAGCAACCAATCAGGACAGACGCCGGCCCTATACGTTGTAAACGCGCTCGATGTCGAAGACGCCGGGAATGCGTTTAATGCCGCTAAGAATGCGCTCGAGTTGCTTGCGATCTTGCACATCCAACGCGACCTCAATGCGGGCGCGCGTGTTGTCTTCCCCGCCGCTTTCGAACGTGCGGATATTGGCGGCGTTTTCGCTGATGATGCCGGTGATCCCGGCAAGCATGCCAGGACGATCTTCCGTGAAGATTCGCAGGCGCACAGGGAACGTAGCATGGGTTGACGCTGCCCATTCGACTGGGATTCGGCGCTCGGCCTCGTAAAGAAGATTTTCGACATTGGGGCAATTCTTGCTGTGCACCGCGATACCGCGTCCGCGTGTGACGTAGCCGATAATTTCGTCGCCTGGAATCGGATTGCAGCATTTCGAGCGATAGACCATAAGGTCGCCGTGACCGCGGACAACAATGGTCGCGTCGTCTATGCCCATCATGCGCTTCACGGTCGTGTCAGGCTTAGGCTGGCGCTCCTCCGGCGGCTCTGCCAGCGGCTTGCCCGTCAATTTCGACAGCACTTGGCGGGCTGACCACTTTCCATAGCCCAATTCAGCATACAGGTCTTCCTGGCGTGAGCAGCCGTAATCCGCCGCGACGCGATGCCAGTCGTCGCCCGAGATCCGGCTGAGACTCACTCCCGCGTGGCGCGCCTCTTTTTCAAGCAATTTCTTGCCGACATCTGTCGCCTGCACGCGTTCGTGGAGGTGAATCCACTGGCGAATCTTGCTGCGCGCCCGTGACGTGTGGACAAACGAAAGCCAGTCACGCGACGGCTCATGGCCCTTCTGTGCGATGATTTCGACCACGTCACCATTTGCAAGCGCGTGGCGAAGCGGAACCATTTCGCCGTTGCACTTCGCGCCCGCGCACTGGTGGCCGACTTCGGTATGCACCGCGTACGCAAAGTCGACAGGCGTTGCACCCCGGGGCAGCACCACTACACGGCCTTTCGGCGTGAACGTGTACACTTCCTCCGGATAAAGATCGACACGCAGTGTGGAAAGAAATTCGCTGGGCTCCTGCATCTCCTGCACCCATTCGATCAGATGGCGCATCCAGACGATGCGCTGATCGTCGGCACTTGAAGCGATGGGACCGTCCTTATATTTCCAATGAGCAGCGACGCCTTGCTCGGCTATCCGGTGCATCTCCTGCGTGCGAATCTGCACTTCGAACGGCTGTCCGGCATGGATCACGGTGGTGTGAAGCGACTGATAAAGATTCGGGCGAGGCATTGCTATGTAATCTTTGAATCGGCCCGGCACCGGTCGCCACATCTGGTGCACGACGCCCAGCGCCGCGTAACAATTCTTCACGGTGTCCGTGACGACGCGGACGGCCAGCAGGTCATAGACTTGATCTAGCACTCGCTGCTGCTTTTGAATTTTTACGTGCAAGGAATACAACCGTTTCGTGCGTGCCTGCACATCTGCCGGAATGCCGGCCTCCACCATCTTTGCGCGAATCGCTTCCTGCACTTCGACGAGAAATTTTTCGTAGACTGGGCGCTTCGACGCAACTTTCTTTTGCAATTCCGCGAAGGCGTCGGGCTCCAGATAGCGAAACGCCAGGTCCTCCAGTTCACCGCGGATTAAGCCCATGCCAAGCCGGTTCGCGACAGGCGCGTAGATGTCCAGCGTCTCACGCGCAATCCGTTGTTGGCGCGCAGGTTCCAGATATTCGAGCGTGCGCATATTGTGGAGGCGATCGGCAAGCTTCACCATCACGACGCGCACATCGTTAACCATTGCGAGCAGCATTTTGCGCACGTTTTCAGCCTGACGCGCTTCGGGGGCGAGCAGGTCGAGGCGGCTGATTTTCGTGACGCCCTCGACCAGACGCGCCACATCGGGGCCGAATTTCTCCGAGATCAGCTCAAGGGGAACTCTCGTATCCTCGACGACATCGTGCATTAACGCGGCGCTGATCGAAGTCACATCCAACTTCATGTCTGCGAGAAGATGGGCAACCTCAACGGGATGGGAGAGATATGGCTCGCCGGAGCGGCGAGTTTGGGATTGATGATGCTCGGCAGCGAAGTCGTAGGAACGGCGCAGAATGTCCAGATCGTCGCCCGGCCGGTTTTTGTGGACCTTCTCCAGTAATTCGGCAAAGCGAAGGTCCACTGCATGCCGGGCAGCCAGATTGACGGCTGGATTGCCCACTGTTCCCATGAGCGTCTATTGTAAACCCTGAAGGAAGCAGCCTGCTTATGCGGAACACGGCACGCAGGTGAATGAGAATGTCGGCGCAATTCGCGCGCCCAATTTCGCTACTCCCCGGGCTTGTCTGCTACCTTTGCCAGAGCCGCATGCCAATCGGCAGCGTCTTTATCGAGAACGGGCTGGCCGAGCTGATTCGCAATAAATAGCCAAGCTTTTCCAGGCTCCAAATAGGTGACGTACATGATTTTGCCGTCGGGACCAACACGAATGAAATACGTCTGGTCCGTGGTCTGATGCTCGAAAACGACGGCTTCGGGCTGTTTGGGATCCTTGCTGATCTTCACAAGATAAACCGCACGGGCGGTTCGACGCCCGTTCACCGTGCCGACTGGTAACACGAATACTTTGGGCGCGCTGCCATCCGCCGAGCAGGCTTTAAGATAACTACAAGCGTCGTCGGGATAATTTTGGCCGGGAGCCTCTTGCCATTTGACGCTCGCCTTATGGCTCATCACGTCCTGATAGAGATTTGTACCGGCCGGTGCGGGCGGTTTGGCAGCCGTGCTGCCGGCACTCAGAAACAAACTGAACGCCGCCATTGCCGCAACTGGGATAAAAGCCGTGTTTGCGCCAACTCGGACCCTTCTCATGGAAATTACCTCCTAATCTGACTGACCACAGCGAGCCGCACCACGCCTCACGCGTTCGCCTGCGGGAACGCGCGGAATTATAGTCCCTGCAAGTATCCGGTGCAATCGTTT
The DNA here is from genome assembly GCA_035607335.1 of Binatia bacterium. Taxonomy (GTDB): domain Bacteria; phylum Acidobacteriota; class Terriglobia; order Acidiferrales; family UBA7541; genus Palsa-295. Next base: position 14,519 of record DATNBB010000040.1, read on the forward strand.
CTGAAGCACAGGGCTGTTGCGGAAAAAAAAACGGCGGACCCGAATCGGATCCGCCGAAATTTTCAAGGAGAGTTAATCCGACATCATCAGGAGCTGGAGCCGGATGCCAGCGCGGCCGCTTCCCGCTTCTGCTTAATGGCCTTTGCCTTATCCATTAGCTGGTCGGCGTCCTTGTTGTCCGCTACGCGGGCGTCGGCTGAGGTTTCCATATCGCCCTTTTGGCGGTCAAGAAGGCTGAGATAACCCATCGCATCGTCATAGTCGGGCTTAAGCTCGATCGCCTTATTGAGAGCTGTAATGCCGTCATTCACGGTCTGGCTGTATTTCTCCGAAAACTGGGCGGCCAAATCTTTCGGAAGAGGGTCCGTGTCCTTGATCGGCTTCTTTCCAGATTGATTGTACTCGCTCCGCAACTCCTGGTTGGCATGATGCGAGATCCAGAAGTCGATCACGCCTACCCAGTAGTAAGGCTGCGCATCGTTGGGGCTGAGCTGAATATGCTTTTCGTGAAACGACCGGGCCTTCAGCATCCCGGCCTCGTCGAAAGGCGTCTGCGCCATGTTGTAATACAAAGAGCCAAGATTATCGATCGCGTTGAGGTTGTTCGGATCGCCGCTAAGAATATCTTCGTTGATCTTGACCGCTTCCTGGCCATTGCGAAGATTATCCGGTGAAGGCGCGCCCGGAATATATTGCGCTTGATAGGCCGCTGCCAAATAGAGCCGCGCATTCGTTAGTGTCGGATCGTACTGCTCAGCATTCTTAAAGTGCTCGATGGCCTGATCATACTGGCCGCTGCTGTATGCCGCCACGCCCTTATTTAGCTGGTCGCGCGCGCGCAGTTTATTGCAACCACCGCCCGCGACGATGGCCGCCGCCAGGGCGGCCAGAATGAGCGTGATACTGGATTTGCGCTGCATTCCTGAATCTCCTTAATAAAGCCGAGTATCGTCCGGCGCACTTCCACAGCGCACGCCGGACGAAAAACAGGTTCCGCCCTAAGCCATCAGGATTACTGACCCGCTTCGATTTTCGCCGTAATGAGCCCGACGTGATCGATGCCCGCGCCCCGCATGATATCGATGGCGCGCGCGATCTGCGCGAACTCGACGTTATCGTCGCCCTTCACGAACGCGATCTTCGTTGCACGAATCTCAAAGATCTTCGTCAGCTGTGGGCCAAGAGTATCCCACGTGTACTGGTCCTGGTTAATCAAGACCTTTCCGCCGTCTTGCACCTGCACCACGATCGTGTCGTCCGCGCTTTGCTGCTGTTTCTGGTTCGGCGGAGCGGGCTGCGGAACAATCGTGCTAAGTCCCACTGGAGTCCGCGGCGTGATGACCATGAAAATGATGATCAGCACAAGCAACACGTCGATCAAAGGAACGATGTTCGGTTCGGACATCGCTCCTTTATTCTCACCGACTGACATTCCCATAGTAGTGCTCCTCGAATCCTTAGCCTAGTCTGAGCCGCTGGCCGGCGGCGGTGCTCCCGGCACGTTTTTCGGCGGAATCTGATCGGTCAAGAGGCCGAGGTTCTCGACGCCTGCCGAGCGGATTTCGTCGACTGCCTTCACGACGTCGCCGTAATGCGCACGCTCGTCAGCGCGTACGTAAACGGTTTTGTCCTGCCTATCCGTCAAGAGATCCCTTACGTCATTGGTGACATCGTCCAGCGTAATCTGTTTGTTCCCCGGGCTCAAGAAATAGCGACCGTCTCTCGTGATAGCAACGATCACTGCGTCTTCCTTTTCAGCGTCGGGAAACTTGTCGACGTTGGTAGCCTTGGCCATATTCACCGCTTGCCCGTGCTGCAGCATGGGAATGATGACCATAAAGATGATCAGCAGCACCAACATGATATCCGCCATGGGAATCACGTTGGGCGCCGCCATCACCGGCGGTGCTTTTGGTTTATAAGCCATGGTTTGTTACTTCTTTCCGCCCCGGCGTGTGATGAAGTAGTTGATCAGTTCCATCGACGAATTATCCATCTCGACGTCGAAAGCCTCCACGCGATTCGTGAAATAGTTGAAGGTCCACACGGCAGGCACGGCTACGAGCAAACCGAGAGCAGTGGTGACGAGGGCTTCCGAAATACCACCCGCGACCGCGGACAAGCCCGTGACTTTCGAGTTCGCGATGCCTTTGAACGCGCCGATGATGCCCATAACCGTTCCGAACAGTCCGACGAAAGGCGCCGTCGCGCCGATGGTGGCAAGCCCGGAAAGGCCGCGCTTCATTTCGGCATGGACGATAGCGATGGAACGCTCAAGGCCGCGCTTTGCCGCCTCGATCACTTCCTCGTCGTTAACCTGTGAGGATGCAGCCTGGAATTCGGAGAGGCCGGTCGCAACAACCTTTGCGATATGGCTCTTCTTGTTGCGCTCGGCGATCGAAATCGCTTCGTCGAGCTTGTTGTCCTTGAGCGCGCCTGCAACCTGCTGCACGAACACGCGAGACTGCTTCCGGGCCGCGCTGTACATCAAGGCACGGTCAATCATGATGGCAACCGACCACGCCGACATAACGAACAGCAGAATGACGACAACTTTGGCCGGAATGTCCATGTTGTGCCACATGCTGACCAAATCCCAACCACCCGATGCGCTACCGGCCTCGTCTTGCAGGAACAAGATGGCGGCCCACAAAGATGTTGCAAACATAATTTTTACTCCTCCTCGATTCCTCGCCCAAGATTTTCGGCAGGACTTGCGTCCGCCGGCAAAGCTTTTACTTCCCCCACCGGCCTAGCGGCCGCAGCCGCAGGGTCTGTGTCCTGCCTATTCGTTCAACGTAAACTGGACCTGAATCTCCGTATCGACCTCGGTCGGTTCGCCGTTGAGCATGAGCGGCTTGTAGCGCCACTGAGCAACCGCGTCCATTGCAGCCTTCATCAGCAAACTCGGACCTGAGACATATTCGAGTTGTTGAACGGCGCCATCTTTACCGATGATCGCGTGCAACACCACAGTTCCCTGGACGTGCGCAGTCTTGGCAATGGCTGGATAGATCGGCATTGTCTGCCGAACCAACGAGGCCTGCTCGACGTTACCGCCGACCCGGACGCGAGTCGGTGCCTTCGGAGGAGGCGGTGGTGCGGCGCCGCCGCCAAGCAAGTTCCCGAGCCCTCCAATAGCGTCGCCCGTTCCACCCGCGACGCCCGCGTTCGAAAAATCCACGGTTGGAGCCGCTTCCTTGACCATTTCGATGTGCTTCGGCACAACCGTCGGCGCCGCCACCTTATTGATCGGAATTAGCTTCGGCGGCTGCTTAATCTCTTTGGTCGGAGGAGGAGGCGGCGGCGGCGGAGGAGGCGGCGGCGGGGCTGCCAAATACGTCGCGTTAAAGTTCTTCGGCAATTCCGAATACGAAATCAGCGGGATCAGAATGAGAATACCAAGAATGAGAGCCTGGACAACGCTGGATACAATCACAGCCCAAGGCTTGTTGGTCTTCTTCATGTTGCCTGAGACAACCATATCGTCAAACATGAACTACCTCCTGGCCACTGCGGCCACGTGCTTTTCGGCTGCGGATCCGGCACGTACGGGCGCTGCTGTCACTCCACCACCTCTAAATTTGTTCCATACGACCACGAGCGGCGCGGCTATCCCAAAGCTGGAGTACGTACCTACCACAACTCCGACTACCATTGCAAAGGAGAATGCACGGAGAGCCTGCCCGCCCAGAAAGTACAAGACCCCAACCGTCAGTAACGTCAAGCCGCTCGTCAGAATCGTTCGCGAGAGCGTCTGATTAATCGACCTGTTTACAATCTCCGGAAAGGATTCCCGCCTCATAAGGTGCAGGTTTTCCCGGACGCGGTCGAAGATCACGATCGTATCGTTCATCGAATACCCGACGAGCGTAAGCAATGCCGCGATCACTGTGAGAGAAATTTCGTAATGGGTAAGCGAAAAGAAACCTAGCGTGATCAGAACATCATGAAAAACAGCGATCACGGCAGCGATTCCGAATATACCGTAATCAATCCACTTCCATAGAAAGAACGGCTTCTTTCCCGCGATGCCGATGCGCAGCAGGCCGCCGCCCGAGAAGCGAATCGCCACATAAACCAGCATGCCGGCGAGTGCATAAAGCGTGGCATCGATAGCCTGGGTGCGGAGCTGAGCGCCAACGGTGGGCCCGACGGTGTCCGCGTGAAGAATCGCAAAGCCGCCTAATGAATATTCGTTAGCAAGAGCGCTCGTCACCGCCGGCGTCACACCGTTTACGCTCTGCAGCTGATTAAAATCTGAAACGAGACCGCCGTAATCGCTATCTCGCGCCGAAACGAGCGCGGATGCCATCTGTGTATAGTGATCGCCCGCCTTAGCGCCGAGAAGAAGCGGGTCCTTTTGCGTCAGATATGTGGCCACTTCTGAAGCAGTCGCCGAGTTGAAATCCGGCTTACTCGACGAGGTCTCTCCCAAAACCTTATGGAGGACATTGACGACGGTCTGCCTGTCGGTATCGACGTCGGCGCCCTCTTGCGCCCCCTTCGACTGCGCAAGGGAAATCACAAGATCGTTCTTCGTGCGTGGGTCGGCAGGATCGCTTATCGGCTTAAGGTCGCTGTTCGGAAGTCCCGCCTGAGAGAGTTGGCTGCGGATCTTCGTCTGCAGGTCGGTAAATTGCCCTTCCGTCATGCTCTTAAACCGGACCGTGATGGCCGTTCCACCTTTAAAATCGATGCCATAAGCCAAGCCCTGCTTCAGCTCCGAAGCAAAGCCCACAATCAGAAGGATCAGCGAAAGCGTGACAAAGTACTTCGCCTTTCCCATCCAGTCGAAATTCGGTGCGTGAAAAAATTCCATTAAAGAGTCCGATCCGTCTAATTTGACACCGACGTTGCTGAATTTGTGCCCAAGCGCCTCGCAACGCCAGCCAGTACCATTACCGCTAAACGCTTAGCGCTTCATCGCGCCTCATATGTGCAAGATGTAGGTCGAAAATCGCCCGGGAAACATAGATTGATGTGAATAGGTTTGCCACCAAGCCGATGGTCAGTGTAATCGCAAAACCTCGGACAGGTCCGGTTCCGAAAAGAAACAGGAAAATCGCTGAAACGACGGTAGTTACGTGAGTATCAATGATCGTCAAAAACGCCTTTTCGAAGCCCACGTCTACCGCCGACGCGTTCGCTTTACCATTGCGCAGTTCTTCTCGAATGCGCTCAAAGACGAGCACGTTCGAGTCCACGCCCATGCCTATGGTCAAGATGACTCCGGCTATGCCGGGCAACGTCATAACTGCACCAAAATAAGTCATGGCAGCCATCAAAATGACGAGATTGAGAATCAGCGCCACAACTGCATTGACACCGGCCAGCCGGTAATAGATCACCAGAAAGATCATCACCACAACGATGCTGCCGATCGAAGCGCGCACGCCGGCACGGATCGAATCCGCCCCCAGCGACGGGCCAACCGTATCTTCTTCCAGATATTTGATCGATGCAGGCAGGGCACCCGAGCGCAGCACCACGGCCAGGTCCTGGGCCGATTGCTGGCTGAAATTGCCTTCGATCACTCCGTTGCTGTCGATCCGCTGATTGATCACAGGCGCGGAATAAACCTGGTTGTCGAGCACGATCGCCAGGTCTTTTCCCACGTTCTCAGCCGTGAAGGGGCCGAATCGCGCCGCCGCGGCGTTAGAAAGAACGAAATTGACCTCATATGAGCCAGGTGACTTTGTGCTCGGCTGCGGCGAAGCGTTCTGCAAATCCTGACCGGTCACAACCGGCGAGCGTTTCACTACGTAGTAGACGTTGGAAGGGCCGGTCGCCTGATCGCTCACTGCGCTCGCACGGCCAGGCAAGATCTCGCTGCCGGCCGGAAGCACGCCATTGTGTGCGGCAAGGGCTTCCGCCTGTGATGCGTACGGTGTCTGATCGACGAGCAAAGTGAGCTCAAGTTGGCCACCCTGCGAAATTACTTCTTTCGCGCGAGAGGGATCGCCTTCGCCCGGAAGCTCGACGAGGATTTCATCCTGTGCGCGACCCGTGAATTGAACTGTGGGTTCGGTAAGACCGAGTGCGTCGATACGACGCGTGATCGTTTCTAGAGCCTGCTCCATCGTGTTGGAACGAAGGGCGGCAACGGCGCTCGGCGGGTACGTCAATAGATAGCCGTTGTTTTCGCCCGCTGCCGGACCGACCTGCCAGTCCTGGAGCTGATTCGAGAGAATGTCATGGAATTTATTCGCGGCATTCGGATCTACGTCGTGTACAACGATGTGCGTGTTGTCCGGAAGCTCGTTCACTTCGCCGATTGATATGTTCTGCGAGCGGGTCTGATCCTTAATGAGATCGACGGCTTGATCCGCATGTTGACGGATCGCCTCGTCAAGCTGTACCTGCACCACAAGGTGGCTACCGCCGCGGAGATCAAGCCCAAGCTGTATACGGTGATTGAGATTATCCTTCAGCTTTTGCACCGACGTAGGGAAACTCAAGCCGCTCGCGCCTATGCAGAAGATTCCGATAAGGCATGCCACCACTACGGCAGTGATGAAGCCGAACTTATATTTGAGCTGGTTACTTATAGCCGCCACTTAGCTCTCCTTCTTTTCCGCTTGAAGCCCGCCGATTGCACTACGAGCGAATTTCACTTTCACCTGCTCGGCGATGCGCAACTGCACGGAGTCGTCCTCCAGCGCCATAATGGTGCCGTAAAGGCCGCCGTTCGTGATTACCTTATCCCCGACTTTCAAACTCTTCAGCATTTCATTCACGCGCTTGCGCTGCGTGTGCGCGGGGCGAATCATGAGGAAGTAGAAGACGGCAATCAGTGCAACGGGGAGCAGTATGACGCCCCAGGGGCTCGGCTGCTGAGCCGCTTGGGCGACAAGCATTCCGTGAACCGGGGCTGTGAATGCGATTGTCAATTTGCTTTTCGCCTTTGCCGCCGGGACCGGCGGCGTCCGAGACTTTCTACTGCTTCCAACCGTGTAGCGGCCTCACCTTTTTCCTTACGCGCTCACCACGCGAGCGCCTTTCTTTCTTAATGAAGGCGTGCCTGAAGGTCAGAGCGGAAAGTTTCGAGCTTTCCAAAACGGATAGCCTCCCGAATTTTACCCATCATGTCAAGGTAAAAGTAAAGATTGTGATGGGTGTTCAGGATCGTCGCCAAAAATTCTCCCGTGGAATAAAGATGCCGCAAGTATGCACGCGAGTATCGCCTGCAAACCGCGCAACAGCAGTGTTCGTCGATCGGGCGCGGATCGCGCGCATACTGTGAATTCCGTATAAGCAAGCGACCTTCCGAAGTGTACAGGCAACCGTGGCGTGCGCTCCGCGTCGGCAGCACGCAATCCATCATGTCGATCCCCAATCCGACGTAATTAAGAATCTGCTCCGGCTTTCCGACACCCATCAGGTATCGAGGCTTTTCCTTCGGCAGGCGCGATGTCACTGTTTCCGTCATTTCGCACGTCACTGAATGCGCTTCGCCAACGGCAAGCCCGCCGATCGCATATCCGGGGAAATCGAGATCCATCAGGGAGTCGGTATTCGCGCGCCGCAGGTCAACATACGCGCCACCTTGTATGATGCCGAAAACCATCTGCCGCGCTGCATCGCCGCTCCTGGCGAAATAATCGCGGGAGCGCCGCGCCCAATCCAGCGTCCGCGCCGCCGATTCTTTCGTTCGCGCATAATCCGCAGGGGCTTCGATGCACTCGTCCAGCACCATCACGATATCGGAACCCAACGCGATTTCGATCTCTAGCGCTTTTTCGGGCGAAAGAAAATGCTCAGAGCCATCGATATGAGACCGAAATGTAACTCCGGCGTCGTTGACCTTGCGCAAATCGCTGAGGCTGAAAACTTGAAAGCCCCCAGAATCCGTTAAGATCGGCCGCGGCCACGACATGAATTTGTGCAGCCCGCCCATCGTGCGAATCAGTTCATGGCCGGGCCGGAGATAAAGATGGTATGTGTTCGCGAGAATGATCTGCGCGTTCAGATTTTCCAGGTCCTGCTGCGTTTGACCTTTTACCGTCGCCGCAGTGCC
>DATNBB010000074.1:0-5123 GCA_035607335.1 Binatia bacterium
CAGGCGAGGGATTTATGTCGCCGCCGGGAGATTTCCGCGCATACAACGTGATTACCGGCGCGCTAGTGTGGCAATTTCACACGATCCCGCATCCGGGCGAGTACGGGTATGACCAATGGCCGAAGGACGCATGGCGATACGCGGGCGGCGCGAATACGTGGGGAGAGATTACGATCGATGCAAAGCGCGGGATCGCATATTTCCCGACGGGTTCGGCAACGTACGATTTTTATGGAGCAGACCGAGCGGGAAACGATCTTTATGGCGATTGCCTGATCGCACTGGATGCGCGGACCGGAAAACGATTGTGGTACTACCAGACGGTGCATCACGACCTTTGGGACTACGACAATACCGCCGCGCCACAGTTGATCACGATCGAGCACAACGGCAAAAAGATCGATGCCGTGGCGATGGCGGGCAAGACGGGGTTCCTTTATGTGTTTGATCGCGTGACGGGAAAACCGATCTGGCCGATCGTGGAGCGTCCGGTAGCGAAGAGCGACATGCCCGGCGAGCACGCGTCACCGACGCAGCCTTTTCCGACGGCGCCGCCTCCCTTTGGCGTGCAGAAATTTACGGCGGTCGATATCGATCCCTATATTTTGACGCCGGAAGAACGACAGCACTGGACCGACGTGGTGAGCGAGGCGCGAAACGAGGGCCTCTTTACGCCACCTTCGATGCGGGACACAGTTCAGATGCCGGGAAACGAGGGCGGAGCAAATTGGGGAACAACGGCGGCGGACCCGGCAAAGGGAATGGTGTTTGTGATGACGCTGAACCAGCCGGCCATTTTGAAAATGTCCGATAAGGTGCCGGGAAGAGCCGGTGGCAATGCGCGGCCCGTAGCGGGTTCGGCGGTTCAGGGGCGAGCGATTTACCTTGCGAGTTGCCAGGGTTGCCACGGCGCGGACTTAAAAGGGAACACGACATATCCTTCGCTGGTTGGGATCACGGACCGCATGGATCTGGACACGATGCGCTCGACGGTCAATGGCGGGCGAGGACCGATGCCGGCGTTTAGTCCGGAGATCAATGAAGCGGATATGAATGCGCTGCTGGCGTATCTGGCGAATCCGGCGGCGGCGAATGGAGGCGAGGGGAGCGGCGGACGCGGCGCGGTTGCAGAAGCTCCGGCGAAGGATTTGGGCGGACCCGTGGTTGCATCTGGAGGAACGCCCGCTGGAAGAATCATGGTGGCTGCAGCTGCGGCGACGCGCGGAATGACGTCGTATGGCGGAATGGCCGGCCCGCCTTACCCGGACGGAGTGGATGCGCCGGCGGAACGCTATTACACCGGCTACAACATTCAGGGAAATATCATCAAGCCACCGTACGCGACGTTGACGGCGTATGACTTGAACAAGGGAACGATCAGGTGGCAAGTGCCCGTGGGCGACGACTTGCGCGCGGTGCGCGACGGCGCGCATAACACGGGCGCGATCGATATTCGAGTGGGGATGGTTACGACTTCGACTGGTTTGATTTTTATGGCGGGCGGCGATATGAAGATTCGCGCCTACGACGAAAATACCGGAGAAGTTTTGTGGACCGCGCCACTGCCGGGGCAATCGCAGGGAATTCCATCGATGTATGCGGTGGGCGGCAAGCAATATTTAATTGTGAACGCGACGTCGGCACCGGGCGGGCACGCGCAAGCTGCGGCCACGGGTTTACCGCGGGGATATATTGCGTTTGCGCTGCCGGATGCGACGCAGTAGCAGCGCGTTCCAATCGAAAGAGTAAAAACAAGAGGGGTCCTTCGGTGCGCTCAGGATGAGACATCAAGAAGAGGCGCCCACGTAAAAGGCTGCGACTACGCGCGGGCGGTGGCTTCGTCTTTTTCGATTTTGCCGTCGCGGACGCGGATGACGCGGTGGGCGTGAGCGGCGATGTCCGGCTCGTGGGTGACGAGGATGATGGTGTTGCCGCGAGCGTGGAGGCGTGCGAACAGCGCCATGATTTCTTCGCCGGTAGCGGAGTCAAGATTGCCGGTGGGCTCATCGGCGAGAAGGATTGCGGGATTGTTAACCAGGGCGCGAGCGATGGCCACGCGCTGGCGCTGTCCACCGGATAGTTCGTTGGGCTTGTGCATCATGCGGTCTTTCAGATCGACCTGCGCGAGAGCGCTCTTTGCGCGCTCGATGCGTTCGGCGGCGGGCGTGCCGTTATAAATCATCGGCAGCTCGACATTGTGCAGCGCCGTGGCGCGCGCGAGCAGATTGAACGTCTGGAAGACGAAGCCGATTTCCTTGTTGCGAATGTAGGCGAGCTCGTCGTCGTTGAGTTGGCTGACGAGGCGACCTGCGAGCCAGTAATTTCCTTTTGAGGGCGAATCGAGACATCCGATCAGGTTCATCAGCGTGGATTTGCCGGAACCGGAAGGGCCCATGATGGCGACATATTCGCCTTTGCGAATCTGCATGCTCACGCCACGCAACGCGTGCAGTTGCTCGGTGCCCATTTCGTAGGTCTTCCAGAGATCTTCGGTCTGGATGACGATGCCGGTGTCGACGAGGTCCTGGCGGAAAGATTGGGTTTCGAGTTCTTGTTCTTGCACCGGCATTCGGCTATTACCTCAATCCAGGTATTACGTCAATTCATATGATGCTGGCTATACGAGCGAAGAAGCCAAAGCAAGAAAACAAGAGAGGTCCTTTCCGCCACGGCGGACCTGCGGCGCTTCGCTCAGGATGAAGACCAAGTACAAAAACCAAAAGGCACACAGTCAGTAGTGGCTGTGCCGCAACGGCTACGCGTTAGCTGCTGGTTGTGTTGACGCTATTCGTAATGTTGTTATCGATCTTGATCGAAGCGCCTGAATGGAGCGAGCGCAGGGCTTTGTAGCTGCCGATAACGATCTGATCGCCGAGATTCAGGCCCTTGATTACTTCAATATCGGTGACGCCACTGATGCCAGTCTGCACCGGAACGAACTGAACTTTGTTGCCGCGGATGATGAAAACACCCTGAACGTCAGCCTTGTTGCTGGGATTTGCGACGTCAGAGCTGGAGGCAGCAAGCGTGACGGAGCTGCCGGAATCATGATTCGTGGCGAGATCCTTTTGCGAGCGCATGGCGAGCGCCTGGATCGGAATGCTCAGCGCGTCCTGTTTTTTTGCCGTCTCGATCTTGGCGGTGACTGAAAGACCCGGCCGCAGACCTGTGGGCGGATGGTCAAGAGTGACGACCACTTTGAAGTCGCGAGCCTCCTGCGTGTTCGTGGTGGTTTGCGTCATCGAAGCGTCGCCGGTGCTGCGCAGGATGGCTTCGTCGCCGACGGCAGTGACTTTGCCGGTGAATGTTTTGTTCGGGATGGCGTCAATGGTGACTTCCGCGGGCTCGCCGTTGCGCACGTTCGTGATGTCCGTCTCATCGACTTTGACTTCGGCCGTTACAACACTCATATCGGAGAGCGTGAGCAGGAAGCTGCCCTGAGAATTCTGAATGCCTGGGACGACGTTTTCGCCGACGCGAACGGCAATGTAGCTGACCAGACCGCTGATCGGGGCAAAGTAGGTCGTCTTATGAAGAATGTCTGTGGTGCGAACGAGCGCGGCCTGCGACTGGGCGAGATTTGATTGGGCTTGCTCGCGGGCGGCGGCCATCTGGTTGACTTGAGCTTTCGCAGCTTCTAGCGCACCGACGGCAGCATCGTATGCGGCCTTACTTGCGTCGTAGTCGGCTTTTGAGATGAGCTGATTCTCGAAGAGCGCCTGTTGGCGGCCCCAGTCGAGCTTGGCTTTTTCGAGGTCGGCCTGGCGCTGAACGACAGTGGCATTGGCGGCGGCATAGTTAGCTTCAGCGGCCAAAACTGCGGCTCTGCCTGAGTCGATGGTCGCCTGCTGGGCCTTCACATCGGCGGCGGGCTGGACGTTGTCCACGTGAAGCAGGACGTCGCCCTTTTTGACGTAATCGCCTTCGTGGACGTCAATCGAAGTGATGATGCCGACGCCCTGGCCGACGACGTTTGTGTAGTTGTTCGGGCGGATTTCGCCGGAACCGGTGACCAGAGTGCGGAGGTCCTCACGGACAACCGTGCCCGTCTGCACGGTGACGACATCTTTATTTGCCTCGTATACGCTGACAAGGGTGATCACGGCAATCGCAACGATCACGCCTCCGCCAATCAAAGCCTTTTGCCAAGTCTTCATCTATTATGTCGGTCCTTCGGTCCGAGTAAGCAGAAGCCCCAGAGCGCCTGAGCGCTCGCTTCCTAGCTCTAAATACGCAGGGGCTAAGGAAATGTTTCGCGACGAGTGGGGTTTACAGAATTAGATTTTAGCGCTGCCGGAAGGTGCGGGCAACCCAATTTACTGAACGTTATTCAAACGCTTCAGGGGAAGGGGTAGGTTCACAGAGTTGACCTGTACGGAAGGACAGGGTAACATTCCTCCTCGCACCCGGTGGCCCATGATTAGAAGCCGTAGGCTTAGTACGTTCTTATTCGCCTCATTGGCGATTGGCGCCGTTGGTGTGTCAGCATTAGCCGTAGACGCCCGGCAAGACTCTCCGCAGGCCTCAAGCGAACAGAAAAAAGCCGCAAAAGAGAAGAAAAAGAGCAATTCGGCGCTCTATAAGGAGCTCGATACTCCTTATAAGAAGTGGCTCGACGAAGACGTGGCGTACATCATTACGCCCGAGGAACGGGATACCTTCCTGCACCTGCAGACGAACGAGGAACGCGAGACTTTCATTGAGGCGTTCTGGCAGCGGCGCAATCCCAATCCAGATTCACCGGATAACACCTATAAAGATGAGATTTATCGCCGGATCGCCTACGCGAACGAGCATTTCGCATCCGGTATTCCCGGATGGAAGACCGACCGGGGCCGTATCTATATCACTTGGGGTCCTCCGGACGAGCGCGACGAGCACACGGCGGGCGAGCAATGGGATCGGCCGATGGATCAGGGTGGCGGAACAACGACCACATACGCCTATGAGAATTGGCGCTACCGCTACCTAGCCGGCTACAACGGCGATCATCAGGAAAACGTGGAATTTGAGTTTGTGGACCCCACCGGCACGGGGGAGTTCCATTTGACGATGGACCCCAGCGAAAAGGATGCGTTGCTGAACGTGCCAGGGGCAGGCTTGACCATGCCCGAGCAGATGGG
>DATNBB010000078.1:0-11117 GCA_035607335.1 Binatia bacterium
AGCTTCGTCCCAGACGGCGTCGGGGACAGGGTCGGAGCGGTCGCTCAGGCGTGTGACGGCTTCGGTCAGCGCGAGTGCTGCGCGTTCGGCGTCGGTGAAGAAGGTGGTCTCGCGCCACGCGGCGAGCGTGGTGAGGCGCTCTTCGGTTTCGGGCTCCTTGAAGACCATTGAGTGAATGGAGAGGCAGACGGCGCAGCCATTGATCTGGCTGGTGCGCATGTGGACGAGGCCAAGCGTGCGCATCGGAACGCCTCCTTTTTGGATAGCCGCGCCTAACGCTTGCAGCGCCTGCATCGCTTCGGGAATGATCATCGCGGGATTATTCATACGTGCTTGCATATTTCGATTCCTCCTTGTCACATTGAGTGAGTTTCGTTCGTCACTACCATGACGAAGCAAAACGAGGGAATGTGACATGGCAGAGCAAAATTGGTTGGCGGCGAGATTCGAAGAAAATCGAGGGCACTTACGGGCAGTAGCGTACCGGATGTTGGGATCGGCGAGCGAAGCAGACGACGCGGTGCAGGAATCGTGGCTTCGGCTGAGTCGCGCGGATGCGGACGGCATCGAGAATCTCGGCGGATGGCTGACGACGGTGGTCGCGCACGTGTGCCTCGATATGCTGCGTTCGCGCAAGGCGCGTTCGGAGGAGGCGCTGGCGACAGAAAGCGGAGAGGAAAAGCCGGCCGTGGCGCGGGCTGAGGCAGTTGATCCAGAGCGTGAGGCGATTTTGGCGGATTCGGTTGGCTTGGCGCTGCTCGTTGTGCTGGACAGGCTGACCCCTGCGGAACGGCTCGCGTTTGTGCTGCACGATATGTTTGCGGTGCCGTTTGAGGAGATTGCGGAGATCGCGGGGCGTTCGCCGGAGGCGACGCGGCAGCTCGCGAGCCGGGCGCGACGGCGAGTGCAAGGCGCGCCCGTTACAGGCGATGCAAATCGAGCGGAGCAGCGGAAGGTAGTGGATGCGTTTCTGGCGGCGTTGCGAGCTGGCGATTTTGAGGGACTGGTTGCGGTGCTCGATCCGAATGTGGTGTTCCGAGCCGATGCGTTCTCGGCGGCGGGCGGAGTAGCGCGGGAAATTCATGGCGCTGAAACGTGGGCACATCAGGCGATGACTTATGCGCGTGGTATGCAGCATGTGCAAGCGGTGTTGGTCAACGGCGAGGTGGGCGTGATTCTGGCACCCCGCGGCAAGCTGCTGCGTGCGCTGACGTTTGTGTTTGAAGGCGGAAAGATTAAGGAGATCGAGGTGGTCGGAGAGCCGGAGCGGTTGCAGCAGATGGAATTTGCGGTGATTGGAGAGTGAGGTGTGACGACGTATGCAGCGCCGGTGCAGCATCGAAGCGAAAAGAAAGAGGGGTCCTTCAGTCACCCGCTTCGCGGCTGACTTCAGGATGACGAATTTTTATACACTCGCTGACTTCAGGGTGGACGGAGTTTTCTTTACTTTTTTAATCCTACTTCTTGTCGGGGTTGAGACGAAGGGCGGCGGAGTTGATGCAGAAGCGAAGGCCGGTGGGCGCGGGGCCGTCATCGAAGACGTGGCCGAGGTGCGCGTCGCAGCGGCTGCAGAGAACCTCGGTGCGCACCATGCCGTGTGACGTGTCCTGATGCATTTCGATTTTTTCGGAATCGATCGGCTGGGTGTAGCTCGGCCATCCGCAGCCGGAATGGAATTTCGCGTCGGAGGCGAAAAGCGGCTGGCCGCAGCAGACGCAGGTGTACGTGCCTTCCGTTTCTGTGTCGGTGTACTTGCCGCTGAAGGGCGGCTCCGTTCCCTTCTGCCGCGTGACATAGTATTGCTCGTCGGTAAGGTTGGCGCGCCAATCGGCGTCGGATTTGCGGATTTTTTCGTCGCTCATAGGAACAGGCTACACCGTTTAATGCGGCAAGGGAAATGGGGGACTCGTTCAGTGCGTTGTGACCGGGGCTCTGTGACGGCGACGGACGCGCTACTCGGTGGTCATTGTAAGGGGCGATGGGACTACGACAGGCGGGCGTGCGAAGGTGACGATGAGGTTGACGGCGAAGAGTGCGACTGCCGTGAGTTCGATCAGCGCTGAGATCGGCAGAATGTACCATGCCCATGCAGCGTAGTTCTGATATGCGAGGATTTCCGATGCGACGCGCAACGTGCAGCCGGTCATCAATAGGAACAGCATTATGAACATGAGCTTCGGGCTCCACAGCACGCGCATTCCGCAGAATGAAGGCAGAATTCTCTGCCCCACGCAGAAAATCATCGCGGCGATGAATCCAACCGTGAGGGCGTGACGCGAAGCACCCCAAATGCCCGGCGCCTCGCCGACGCGCGCGGCCCAAATCCCTAGAGCAGCCGCGATCAGCATCCAAGCGTATGCGATCCGTATGAATACCGGAAAACTGCGATGGACGTTGATGATTTTCGCCGGTTTGGCGGCAGGCTCGAAGAAGCGAATCGCGGCGACCGCGATTGCAGCGCCAGCGAGAAGGAGGATGCCGCCGAGGAGAAAGTAGTCGAGGAATGCGGCGATTACGCCTAGCGTATTGAAAGCAAGGGCGAACGGCAAAAGCGACCTGCGAAGTGGACGCAAACCCATGAATACCTGCAACCAACGGGCGCTGAATCCCCAAATCATGGGAACGATGAAACCCCAGGTGGAGACGATCAGATAGCGCTGATCGAAGAGGTGCGGAAAGGCAGGCGAATCGGCATTGAGCGCCAATTGAAACGAGGCACCGAGGTTCAGGACAAGGCTGGCGAGCAAGCCGACGGTTGCCGCGATCACGACGAAGATCCAGGGTTCAAATGGCTTGGCGGGGCCGCTCGACCGATGGGTGGCTACGGACTGAAAGAAGATGAGGAAGGCGACTAATTCGAGAGTTGCCGACAGAGGCAGCGCGATTCGCCAGTGCCAGGGATAAATATTTGAGAACCATCGAAGGGTGACGCCAGCGACCCAGAGCGCCCACGTGAGCCACGCGGACCAAAGGGCGAAGGGTTTTAATTTTCGCAATTTCGGAATCGAGTAGAAGCCGATGCCCAGGATGAAAGTGCCCACCCAACCAAACAACTGCGCATGACCGTGCGCCTGAATCCACGCCGGGGAGATGGAATCCGCCGCTTCGCGGCCGCTGATTTTGATGAGATTCCATACGCCGAGAAATGTTCCCGGCAGGAGCATGAAGATGAGGCCAGTGACGATGTACGTCATCAGTAGGAGCGATAGAGATTGTTCGCGCGCGATGGCGCGGTCCATGATGGATTTTGTCTTGTCATCCAGCCAAACCGGGCGCGGATTGTTGGTGGATTGCATGGTGGGCGTCATTTTGCCGTTTTCCCATCTACGAATGAAGTCAAATATCTTTGATGCGGGCGTCTTTCACTCATTGATCTAGGCGCATGCGCGCCATGGCGGATACGGCAATCCTGCCAAACTGATGGCCAAGGCCCCGCTCGGCGAGAAGGAAGACCGCGATCCCGCATCAGATGTTGGGCAGCAAGTCGAAATATTCATCGTCCTCATTTTTGCCGCCTTCTCCTTTGCCAAGCGATTTTTCGGTTTCGATGAATTCGATGCGCTCGATCCATTTGACCATCTTATAGCCAAGCTGATTTTCGACGCGCAGCCGCAGAGGCGCGCCGTAAACTTGCGGAAGGCGTTGTCCATTCATCCGTGAGGCCAAGAGGCATTGCGGCTTCAACACATTTTCGAGGCTCTGGGTATCGTAATAATGGCCGCCGTAGAGAGCTTCGCCGAAGGAGAAGAAGGCGACGACCTTTGCTTGCGATTTTGGCCGCACGAGATCGACAAGCTTCTGCATGGGGATGCCGCCCCACTTGGCAATGCCGCTCCATCCCTGGATGCAGTGATGCATCGTTATGTATTCGACTTCGCCGAGGCGCTCGATGTCGGCGAGAGAAAGTTCGACCGGATTCTCGACCAGGCCTCCGACTTTTAACTTGAAATTCTCAAAACCGTTTTTCGCCAACTGCTTCCAATCATCGCGGATTGGCACCTTTCCATTCGGCCAGAAGAAGGGAGAGATTTCTTTCTCCGTATATTTTTGGCTGGGCATGAGGCGGTTCAGCGTCAAAAGCTGCATTGGATAGGTGACGGACTTGAGAGCGTGCTGCACTCCACGCGGGTGATACCAAGAGATGTAATGCGCCGCGACCCACGAGAGGACGACGACGGCGATTCCGACAAACCCGAGGTAGATGCCAATAGGATTTCGATCATCGGTGCCCATCACAATGTGGTTCATGTTGCGGGCGAATCCCGTCATCACAATCAGCGTGACGTGAACGACCAAAAATGCGAGGAAGCTGAACATAGTGAGGAAGTGGATGGATCGCGCGGATTGGCGACCGCCGAAAATCCGTGCGTACCACGGGAAACGGTTGACGACGGCGGGAGACATCGCGATGCCGGTGGCGATTGCGAGCGGGCCGGACACAAACACGACAGTGAAATAGGCGATCTGTTGCAACGCGTTGTAGCCGTAAAAACCATTGGGTTCGGGCGGCAAGTGGAATGTCGCATAGTGGACGAACGTGTTCCACGCTTGCAAAAGCACGACAGGCGAAGTGGGCACAATGCGCCGCCATTGCTCGGTATCGAAAAGCATGCCGATAAAGACGATTCCCGTGATGATGAATCCATGTACGTCAATGAAGTGCCAGACGCGCGCAATGCCGATGGTGTGGCGATAGCCCGGCGTGCCGACGAGAGGAGAAATGTAACGCGCGTCGTCTTTTGCGGTCCAGAGACGGTCGCGCGGGACTTTCAATGGCGTAAGACGAATCCATTCGCTACCCGGCGTGCAGCCGTCATTGAAGTAAAGGCGCGGATGATCCACCAAGATAGAAAGACCGCTGCGAATCAGCATCATTACGAAAAGGAAATTGAAAAAGTGGCAATAGCGCACCCATACGGGAAAGCCGTGCGGGCCCGCGAAATTGTTTGGGTAGATCTGCGGGACTTCAGGAACGCGAGGGAGTCCGGCGATTGCGACCTGTATCCAGGCAGCCGCGATTGTGGCAGCGATGAAGACACCTATACCGATCAGGATGGACGGCCTGATCCAAATGCGAAAGCGGCGATCGGGAGGGTAATGGACAGCTCTGTGTGCCGCGTCGAACCGCACCATGCATTCCTCCCATAACGCTCGGGCAGGGCCCTACTCGTGGATGCAGTCAGGAACCGCTCGCATTTTGCGGCCCGCAACCGTAAGCAGGACCCACTGTCCTCCGAAGCCTCGACATCGTGCAAAATGTCGAGGGCTGCTCGCAGATCGGCATACTGGAGTTGCGGCCGGCCTGCCACACGATTGCGCGAGACGACAGCTCGGTCTCGGCATCCAAATCGAAGAAACCTATGTTATCGCGATGCGTTCCCTTCAGCGGCCTCCAAATCCACCGCGCGCGGGAAAAGAATGTTGTTTTCGAGATGCACATGCTGATGAAGGTCTGCGTCGAATTCCTTGAGGCTCTGGTAGAGTGCCCTAAAAGTGGTGCAGGCGCTCATTGGAGGCGTATAGGAGCCGCTGAGACTGCGAATCTGCTTCACCAATTCTCCGGAAGCATCGTGCTCTTTCATCATGGTGTGAATCGGGTTCTTTACCGTGCGAAAGAACGGAGGCTCGACCGACGCGTGCGTTTTTGCCGCTGCATCCAAAGCGTCGATATAAGGAAAGAGGACCTGCTCTTCCTTTCGCATGTGCGTGAGCATTTCATTGCCGACTTCCACGAAAATTCGGCGAATTTCCGCGACTTCGGGATGATTCTGGCCGTGCTTCACCACGACTTTGTCTAGCATGGCTTGCACCGGCGGGAGCGCCTCACGGACATAGCGATGGTATTTATCGCGAATGTGGGCCGTGAGATCGCAGAGGGGCGCGGCCATCCAGTTCACGTCGTCGGGGCCGACGTTCTTGCCGTTTTCGCTCAAGCGCTTCAGTATTTCGTCCGCCGAAACCGTGGCTTGGAGGCAGGCTTCATAAAGAGATTTGCCGCCTCCGCAGCAATAGTCCAATCCGGCATCGTCCAGCGTTTGCCTGGCCGCAGGATTGGTAAGTGCGATGTCTTTGAGTTTCATCTCACCGGTAAATTCCATAATGACCTCCCTCACCATGAAATTATCGGTGGCAAACGCGTTCACGCCAGTGACTAAAGTCACTCCCAATTTTTCCGTCGTAACGCGTATGAAGGACTCAAGTGTGCAGCTATTCCTGGGCGGATTGCTCACGCTTTAGCGCGGGCAAGTCTTTGACGACCAGCGAGCGGCCGTCTACCTCCAGAAGGCCTTCTGCCTGGAGGCGGCTGAGATTGCGGGACACAAGTTCGCGCACGGTCCCCAGCTCGGCTGCCAAATCCTGGTGAGTGGTGTGCAATGCTACTCGAATGCCTTCTTTTGTAGTGATTCCGCTCTCCTGGGCGCGTCGCAGCAAGAGAGAAATCAAACGTTGCCTCACGGTTGTGAAGGAGAGATCTTCGATAATCCCGACGAGGCGGCGCAGCCGGGCCCCGACGACAGCGAGAACTTTGAGTGCGACTTCGGGGTGCTCGCGGCAGTAGTTTTGAAAATCCTTGCGCGAGATGAAGAACACTTCGGCATCTTCCAATGCGGACGCCGATGCCGGATAGACGCCTCCGTCGAAAACGGGGAGTTCGGCAAACGAGCTGCCCGGCCCTTCGACTGCCAACACCTGTTCCCGGCCAGATGGAGACAGCTTGAAAATTCGAATTCTGCCGCTGGCCACGACGAAAAGGCCATGGCATGGATCGCCTTCGCTAAATAGCACTTCTCCTCTGTCGAAATGCCGCTTGCTTGCGCGCGCGGATAGCGGTGTCATCTCCCTATCGGTGAGAGTCGCAAATAACTGCGTTTTTCGAAGGAGAACTTCAGTAGTTTCCAGTGTCATTTTTGCTCAAATTCCCTGTTGTCTCAAATCCTACTCCAGAACCGATGTCCGCGACTGAATACGCGCGCGAAGCGCGGTCGGGCTCCGGTGCAGAGTCTACCGCGAATTTGCGGAGGGACATGATTGGACGTAAAATCTTGCTAACCCGAATTCGGTTCAGCCCTGAGCATCGACACCGCTTCAGGGGAATCCGGATAAATAGGTATGGTATGACGCTGCACCGGTTTTCCGCCCTTTCTCCGAAAGAAGCAAAAATTCTTGTGTGCATGGTCGCCGCACTGATTGCGATCGTTGACACCTCCCTGCCGTCAAATATCAATATCGCAACGTTTTATTTCGTTTGCATCGTTCTGCTGATCTGGGTACGTTCAATCAGGTGGCTATGGATCGCCGCCGCTAGTTTCATCGTGCTTACTTTTGAAGGCCTTCTGTTCGCCGGACAACCAGCCGGAACTACCGTGACTTGGGTAAATTGGCTGAATCGCAGCATGACAGCTCTTGCCCTTGCAGTCTCGGCTGTTCCGGTTCACCTTAGGATACGTACCCTCGAGGAACGCGACCTAGCACAACAGGCTTTGCAAGAGAGCCATACCAATCTGCAGGCGCGCACGCGCGAACTGCAAGCATCCGGGCATTCACTACGGCGGTTGTCGCTCAGCCTCATTCGTTCGCAAGATGAAGAACGACGACGGATTGCGCGTGAATTGCACGATAGCGTGGGGCAGTATTTATCCCATGCGAAACTGGTTTTGGAAAATTGGCTGAGAAAGAACGAAGCGAGCGGGATAGAGATCGACGGCATCTCATCGGTCATGGACAGCTTGGAGAAATGTCATGCCGAGACGCGCAGCATTTCGTATCTGCTGCACCCGCCCCTGCTCGATGAACTTGGCTTGATCTCAGCCGTGCAGTCGTACGTGGACGGTTTTTGCTGCAGGAGTGGCATTCGCGTAAGCCTCAGCCTTCCCGACATTGGCCGACTGCCTTCTGCGCTTGAGCTAGTTTTGTTTCGAATCCTACAGGAAAGCCTAACCAATGTCCTACGTCACGCGCAGAGTCCTACGGTCGACATTGCGCTGAAGAACGACGGCGATCAGATCGAATTGAAAATACGCGATTATGGAAGAGGTATGTCACGGGAATTCATCGAGAAATTCAATGCCTCCGGGGAAGGAGCGGGCATCGGATTGAGCGGAATGCGTGAACGCATCATCGAATTCCACGGCAGCCTCAAAGTCCGGGCATGCGAGCCTGGAACGGAAATTCAGGCAATACTCCCTCTGTCCGTCGTCGAGAGCACGGATCGCATCGAGAACCAGGAGCAGTCGGACCGCGCCGCTTCGGATGACTTGAATATTCCACCGCCGCAGAGAACTCGTGGCGCAACATCGTAATGTGCATTCCCACTACTACAAGCCGCAAGCTGCTCGATTGACTGGCGCTCGAACGCGGTAGTACATTCTTCGCATCGTTTCTTGCCCCTATGGAGTGACGGAGGTTTCGATGCCTTACAAGCTGATCGTGAATGGAAAAACGACGACGGTGGATGCGCCCGCAGACATGCCGATGCTGTGGGTGCTGCGCGACATGCTCAACCTGAAAGGAACCAAGTACGGCTGCGGCATCGGAATGTGCGGCGCGTGCACGATCCATCTGCGCGGTACGGCGGTGCGCGCGTGCCAGACGCACGTTTCGGAAGCGGCTGGTGTTCCAATCACGACAATCGAAGGCCTCTCTTCGGATGGAGAGCATCCGTGCCAGATCGCGTGGCAGGAGATTGACGTGCCGCAGTGCGGCTATTGCCAGGCGGGGCAGATCATGTCCGCGTCAGCGATGCTCGCGAAGAATCCGAAACCAACCGACAAGGACATCGACGCGCAGATGATGGGCAATATATGCCGCTGTGGCACTTACCTGCGCATCCGCCAAGCCATTCATCGCGCGGCAGAGTTGGCTACCGCCGCAAAGCCTACGCCATCCCGCAACGGGCATGGCAACTGAAGGAGGAGACCATGGCCACGATGACGACAGTTCCGAACACGCGAGTAAAGAAACTGAGCCGACGCTCCTTCTTCCGCGTGAGCGCGATCGCAGGCGGCGGCATGTTGCTTGCATATTACGTAGAGCCGGTGACGAAGGTTTTTGCGCAAAGGGGGCCGCAGGCTCCGTTGCTACCGAGTTCGTTTATCAAGATTGCGCCTGACGGCATCGCGACGATCATGGCGAAAAATCCGGAAGAGGGCCAAGGCGTGAAGGCGATGCTGCCCATGCTCATCGCCGAAGAGCTTGATATTGATTGGAAAGATGTACGACTTGAGCAGGCGGACGTGGACACTGCCAAATACGGACCGCAGGTGGCTGGCGGAAGCACAGCCACACCCGTGAACTGGGTTCCGCTGCGGCAGGTGGGCGCTGGCGCGAGGCACATGTTGATTGCGGCGGCTGCACAGACATGGAACGTTCCGGAAGCCGAATGCACAACTGCGTCAGGACGCGTGATGCACGCAGCGAGCGGCAAATCGCTCGGATACGGCGAGCTTGCGGCGAAGGCGGCGACGTTGACGCCGCCCGATCCCGCGTCGCTGAAGATGAAGGATAAGAAGGATTACAAGATTATCGGAACGACGGTGAAGGGCGTCGACAACCTCAAGATCGTCACCGGGCAGCCGCAATACGGGATCGACTTCGAACTGCCGGGCATGCTCTATGCAGTATTTCAAAAATGTCCGGTGTATGGCGGCAAAGCGGTGAGCGCGAATCTGGACCAGATCAAGGCGATGCCGGGCGTGAAGCATGCGTTTATTGTGGAAGGTGGAACCGATTTAAATGGGTTGCTGCCGGGCGTCGCAGTAGTGGCGGATACGTGGTATCACGCGAATACGGCGCGCAAGAGCCTGAAGGTACAGTGGGACGAGGGCCCGACGGCTTCGCAAAGCAGCAAGAGTTTTGCTGACGCTGCTGAGGCGTTTTCGAAGCAAACGCCGCAAGATACGCTCAGGACCGATGGCAACGTTGAGTCAGCGATTGGGAGCGCGGCCAAAGTCGTAGAAGCCGCTTACAGCTATCCGTTTATTTCACACGTGCCGCTGGAACCGCAAAACTGCAGCGCGCACTTCCATGACGGCAAGCTCGAACTATGGGCGCCCAGCCAAACGCCACAACAAGGGCTGCAAGTGGCCGCAAGAACTATCGGAATCGAGCCTTCCGACATCACGATGCATCAGCCACGGATTGGCGGCGGCTTCGGGCGGCGGCTGGTGAACGACTACGTGGCGGAAGTATCGTGGATTGCAAAGCAGGTCGGCGTGCCGGTGAAGCTGCTTTGGACGCGCGAAGATGACGTGCAGCACGATTTCTACCGGCCGGGCGGATTTCATTATCTGAAGGGCGGCGTCGATGCGTCGGGTAAGTTGACGGCGTGGCACGATCATTTCGTCAGCTACGGGCGCGATGGACGGTTCGTGCCGTCTGGCGATATCGGCGCGGACGAGTTTCCCGGCAGGTTCATCCCCAACTATTCGCTGCAATATTCGCTGATTCCGTGCGGGATTCCCACGGGCGCGATGCGCGCACCGCGGAGTAATGCACTCGCATTTGTGATTCAGTCGTTCATCGATGAGCTGGCACACGCGGGGGGCAAAGATCCGCTGCAATTCCGGCTTGAGATAATGGACAATCCGCCGCTTGCGGCTTCGCAGGGAGCCGGCGGGCGCGGCGTCGGGCCTGAGTTCAACGCGCCGCGGATGCAGGGCGTGTTGCGACTCGTACAAAAGACGTCAGGCTGGGGTACTCGCACGCTGCCCAAGGGCACCGCGATGGGCGTGGCATGCCATTTCAGCCACTCTGGATATTTCGCTGAAGTTGCAGAAGTGAAAGTAAATTCCGATAAGAGCATCCGCGTGACGAACTTCTGGGTTGCGGCGGACATCGGAAGCCAGATCATCAATCCTGGACCTGCGACGAATCTCTCGCAAGGCGCTGTGATTGACGGCATGAGCCAATTGATGGGTTACGAAGTGACGTTCGATAAGGGAGCCGCCGTTCAAAGCAATTTCCTGGAATTGCAGCCGCTGCGCATTCATCAGGCTCCGCCGGAAATTCACGTGGATTTCGCCGATTCGCAATATTCGCCGACAGGATTGGGTGAACCAGCGTTGCCTCCCGTGCTGCCTGCGATTGCGAATGCGATTTTCGCGGCGACGGGCGAGCGG
>DATNBB010000087.1:0-4886 GCA_035607335.1 Binatia bacterium
TCCACGAAGTACGCCAAACGCGAGCCTGTCGCGACAACATAAAATAAAAATCTCCGCACATCGCGAGTAGACCGCTCGGCTCTCTTCTGGCAAGATGCGGGAGTGGACGACCTCTCAAAATACGATCGCCCCATTGGCAAACTATTTCCACGCCTCAGCAAGCCGGCAGATTGGGAACAATATCGCCTGAGCGACGAGCAGGTCGCCTTCTTTCACGAAAACGGTTATCTCCCCGGTGTGCGCATCCTAAACGATGAGCAAATCGAAGGTCTGCGCAAAGAGCTCGACATCCTGATGGATCCAGCACACCCGGGTCGCGAGCTGTTTCACGAATACCATTCCAACGAATCGACCGATCCAAGTCGCGTTGTATTTCATGCACTCGGCGCATGGCGTGTGATGCCCGGTTTCCACGATCTGCTCTGGAATCCGGCGTTTCTTGTGCCGGCATCGCAACTCTTAGGCGGACCGGTGCGCTTCTGGCACGATCAGCTTTTCTGCAAACCGGCACGGCACGGAGGAGTTGTCGCCTGGCATCAGGATTATTCCTATTGGACGCGGACCACTCCGCTGGCACATCTCACCTGCTGGATTGGACTTGACGATTCCACGATTGCAAACGGCTGCTTGAATTACGTTCCAGGAAGCCACAAATGGCCTGATTTGCCGAAACCCGTTCTGACGGGCGAAATGGACGGGATTCGCGCGAGTTTGCCAGCGGATTTGAAGGACAAATTCAATCCTCGTCCAGTTGAATTGAAGAAGGGCGAGAGTTCCTTTCATCACGCGCGAACGATGCACGGCTCCGGCGCAAACGACACACCCCAACCCCGGCGCGCCACCGTCATCAATGTGTTTCGCGACGGCGTCATGTCCAACGCAGACGAGCCTTTGCTCGCAGGCGTTCCTGTGATTCCGCGCGGCACAAAAATGGGCGGCCAATTCTTTCCTCTGCTGTTCAATGATCCTTTGATGAGCAACGGGTGAGATGTCAGTCCTAAAAAAAGAAGGGAAGTCGGCAAATTCAGAGAAGAGGTCCAGCTATTGCCGCACGACACCCGCTATCCACGGGATGCCGACGACGCCATCTTTCACTTTGACTTCGATCGTGTCGCCATCGGAAAACTGGTTGAAGTCGATCCGATCAACCGCAATCCGCTCAAGCTCATCTCCCTCACGCCAGGAACGCACAATTAGACGGCGATTCGGCACAGGTCCGGGCATAGAGAATTTTCCGACAACGTGCGTTTCGATTTCATTGGACGGAGCGTGATCGAACGCGCCATTCAGGAGCAACAGGCCTGCAAGCAGCCAGGGGATGGGGATCAGACCGTAATAGACGCGCTTCAGTGCCTCGAGCTCCACGTGCTTCAGCGCCCTGCGCTCGAGCCAAATGGCAACACTCAACGTGAGAAAAAACAGCACGCCGATAAATATAAGGATGCGGTCGATTTCCAGCGGTGGATATTCGCTGCTGAAGGAGACAAACGCGATGGCACCGAGCAAAAACAATCCGGTACGATTCAGAAGCTTCTTGCGAAGCATCAGCTCTGCCGCGGACGGTTCGAGACCGCAAGCGTCGCAGACTTCTGTTTCTCTTTCCGCCCCGCAATTCAAACAACGCGTCATTCAGCTTCCCAAGCGCTCCGAACCGCAAGACTAATTAGACACCGAAAATCGCGAAATGGTGAGCTTGGTTACAGAGATCGCCGCGAGCCGCAGAGCAACCTCATTTCTGCATCTGGCGAATGCTGCTTGGCTGCGTGGCGAGGCAGACCATCGTCTCATTGCGACCGTTCGCGAGCATCTGGCAATCGATCTCCTGTGCGCTGCGGACGGCTTCGTTATAATCGGCGCCTGAAGCCGTAGCGCAATGCGTTCCGCCCTTGAACGCCATGCATACTTCGTATTCGACTTGAGTCTGGCGCATCGAAAGATAAATCAGAACGATAAAGAACGCGATGCCCCCTACAGCGATGATCCACCGCATTGAATTGGATTTTTTCGGCATGTTTTATTTGTTTACTCTTTCAAGCAGCTCCTGACGCGTTCGCACCGGAGCTTTCGCCTTCCGTTTTTACTTTTCGTCGTTCGATCTCGCGCACGATCACGCCGCGCGTCTCGCACGAAATCTCCGCCAGCTTCGCCAAATTGGTTAAATCATTCAACGCGAGGTCGCCCACAAACTTCTGCACGCACTCGGCAGGCACGGACGCATTCCTTATGAGCGCCACGCGAATATTGTACAAGCATGACCATTTTGGATGTGCCGCGAGAGCCGCGACGACGCGCTCGTTCAAACTATCTCTTGCCAGTGTCTTCAGCACCTGGCTTTCGGTGAGGAAGCCGTTCGCCAGCGCCAATTTCATCGCTTGCGGATGCCCTTCCGCCAAAATAGCCGCGGCCACGCGAGAGGGACCGCGGCGCGCCAGCGTCAATTTTTGACCGATCGGAAGGTGCGGTACACGCGCGAGAATTGTCTCCTCGGCAAGCCGTCGGATGTCCGGCGGGGCGGCTGGCAAAAGGCAGACTCGTACCAAATCAAAAAGGAACAGATGTCGAACCGCTGCCATGGCGAGGCGTCTGGGTGAATGCGGATGTTGCGCAAACCGCAACCGAACGCCCTCGGATGCCATCCACTTCCCTTTTTCCGTCTCCGCCAAAGCGGTCAGCACAACGGCCGAAACGTCAGCGCGCGCGGCTAAAAGTTCAGCGTGCTTTTCCTGAAAATTGGGATTTTCCAGCAAGGCCAACAAGACTTTCTCGTCGACATCGTAAATCAGTGAATTGATTTCCTCCACCGACGCAGCGTGGGCACGCTCGACGCGTATATCTTGTTCAGGCAGCATTTCCCTTTGCACGCACCTGGCGCACAGCCATACGAACAGCAGCTTCGGCCGGCGAAACATCGACATTCATCAAGCGCGCCTGGGGCATCAGTTGCGCCATCTGCGTCGCGATGGCGGCGTCGAAAAACTTCGAGTGGCCGTAGACGCCGCCTGATTTGGCAATATCAAATGTCCGATCAGTCCATCCAAGTTCTTTTGCGACGGCCTGCGCCAAGCCGGCCAACGAAGCGGCTGCGCCGGTCAAGATTCGCTGCGACACGGCGTCGCCTTTATCCGCAAGCTGCGCCACGAAGGGAAAAATCTTCGGAAACACATCGTCGGCATTCTTAGACACAGCTTCGAGCAGAATGGTCCAATCGCGCCAATGATGCGGCGAGATAATCTTCTTCGTGAGCGCGGTTTCCGGGCCACGCTGCTCATCGGCGAGCGCGACAGCGCGCACCGCTTCGCGTCCGATATCGAACGCGCTGCCTTCGTCGCTGAACCAGGGGCCGCGGCCACCGGCGCGAGCTATGCGGCCATTTGCGTCGCGGCCAAACGCCGCCGAGCCGGTGCCTGCAAGCAGCAAAATCCCTTCGCCACCGCCAAAAGCGGCTTCGAGCGCGATTTCCAGGTCGGTGGTCACGCGAATTTCGGCGCGCGGGAAGCTCCGCTCGAAATAGGTGGTGACGCGGCGAACCACGCCCGGACGGCCCGCGCCGCCCAACCCCGCGCAGACGCCACCGATGCGATCCGCGGTAATCTTCTGCCGCGCCATGACAGAATCGGCCGCCTCGCCGAGCGCAAACCACGCCTTCATGTACCCTGCGCGCAATGGATTCGACGGACCCGTCGTCGCGCGAGCGAGCACATTGCCTTCCGCGTCCGCGAGAAGGCATTCGGTCTTCGTGCCGCCGCCATCAAATCCCAGGATGTACGTTGCGCTATCGTCGCCTTTTTTTTGCGCCATAGGTCCTTCCTGTGGCCGACGGCTTTCTGTTAGCATCGCGCGACTGCAGAAAGCGCCGTCATGCGAATTAGCCCTATCGATCTGATAATTATCGTGGCTTACCTCGCCGGAGTCACGCTCTTTGGCGCAATGTTTCGGCGCGGGCAGCAGACCGTTCGCGACTATTTTCTCGGCGGGCGCACCGCTCCATGGTGGGCGCTGGCCTGCTCGATTGTTGCGACGGAAACCTCTACGCTGACGATCATCGGAACTCCCGCCATCGCATTCTCGGGTAATCTGGGTTTCCTTCAACTGGTAATAGGCTACGTGGTCGCAAGAATTATTCTTTGTGTGGTCTTGGTACCGCAGTATTTCCAGGGCGAATTCTACACCGCCTACCAGCTTCTGGAGAAGCGGTTTGGCCGCCGGATGAAGCGCGCCGCCTCGGCCGTATTTCTAGTCACGCGCGCGCTGGCAGAGGGCGTACGCATATCGGCAATCGGCAAGGTTTTCAGCGTCGCGTTCGGATTCGGCGACCGCGCTTCAATTGCGGCGATTACCGCGCTGACTCTCTTTTATACGTTTGAAGGCGGAATGCGCGCCGTGATCTGGACGGACGTGATGCAGTTCACGCTTTACATTCTCGGGTCAATTGCCGCGTTTTTCGTGCTGCTGCACAAGATTCCCGGCGGATGGACCACGATAACGCAGGCCGCCGCGGCTGCCGGCGGGAAATTCAGCATGTTCGATTTTGGGTTCAGCCTCACACAGAGCTACACGTTCTGGTCGGGGCTGATCGGCGGAACATTTTTGACGATGGCGAGCCACGGCGTCGATCAGACGATCGTGCAGCGCTTGCTTGCCGCGCGCAGCGAACGCGAAAGCAAAATCGCGCTGATTTCGAGCGGATTCATCGTTTTCGTGCAATTCGCGCTGTTTCTCGTCATCGGCGTGATGCTCTTTGTTTTCGCGCAACACTACGCGTTGCCAATTCCCGAGGGCGATGCGGACCGGATTTTTCCATCGTTCATCGTGCACGAAATGCCGGTTGGCGTCGTCGGCATCGTGCTCGCATCGATTTTTGCCGTAGCGATGTCGAATGCGAGCGG
>DATNBB010000096.1:0-17798 GCA_035607335.1 Binatia bacterium
GCGACGTGGTTTGGGAATATGTAAACCCACACTTTGGTCCGGCAACGGTTGTGCCAAAAGGACAGAATAACAATGTCTTTCGAATCTACCGGTACAGCCCAGATGAGATAGACAGAGCGATGAGGTTTCGCGGCTGAATCACTGCTTCAAAAGTTCAGGTACCTGGTGCGATTGGCTTGCGAAGTTCGTCGACAGCCCATCTCTGCGGAGTCCGTTTATTGACGAGAGCTTCACTGAGGGTGGGGAGGTCGTGCACATGCAGCAGTCGATCCGGAGAGAGACGGTAAAGGCTGTGCCATTGGCGGTGGTTCGCAGGCGCGTTGCCCGGGGCGAACTGCCTGCAGTGATACCGGCAGCCTGCGGACTCGTCTGGAAAGCGATCAAGGAATTAAATATTCAAGGCGCAGGGCGGCATGTTGCTCTTTACTGGCGCGTGGTCGAAGGACAATTCGAGTTAGAGGTTGGCGCGGAGGTGCCTTCGCCGTTTCCGGGGACCGGGGAGGTCTATGCGTCGGCAACCCCGGCCGGGGAAGTTGTGAGCATCACGCACTTTGGTCCTTATCACACATTGGGGCGCGCGCACGATGCCATTCAGCAGTGGTGTACAGGGCAAAATCTGGAATTCGCCGGGCCGTCCTGGGAAGTTTACGGCCATTGGCAAGACGATTGGAACCGCGATCCGGCCAGAATTCGCACGGATATCTACTACGCATTGAAGGCCTAGGCCTCTGGATCTGGCGGGCCGGCGAATGTTTTACCCTCCGCACCGCAACCGACAAACCATTTCTATCGTCTCTAATCCTGAGTAAGATAGAAGCATACGCGCTGGGGGCGGCGCATGGAGGCGGGACTATGCTTATCAAGAAGAAAGCCGACCTGACTTATGCCGATATCACACCGAAGACGCTTTACATGGGCCGTCGCAATTTCCTTTTGGGTCTGGGCATAACCGGCGCTGCCGTAAAGCTTTACAGGAATGTGCCCAGTGTTTTCGCCGCTTCGCCAAAAGGCTCCGTCCCCGTTCCTCTGAATGGCGTCACGCAAAGCAAGTACACGACAACGGGCGAGAAGATCACGCCGATGGAAGACGTGACGCACTACAACAATTATTATGAGTTTGGTGTCGATAAGGACGCGCCCGCAAAGAATGCGGTGAACTTCGTCACGAAACCGTGGACTGTTTCAGTGGAAGGCGAAGTAGCCAAGCCACGCAAATTCACGCTGGACGAAATCATGCAACTGGCGCCGCTCGAGGAGCGCGTTTACCGGCATCGCTGCGTGGAAGCATGGTCGATCGTGGTGCCGTGGATCGGATACTCGCTGAGCACGATTCTTAACCTGGTGCAGCCCACGCCGAAAGCGAAATTCGTAGCATTTCAGAGTTACTACGACATCCGGCAGATGCCACTCGGGCCCGAGGCTGGCATCGAGCTTCCGTACGTCGAAGGGCTTCGGCTTGACGAAGCGATGAATCCGCTCACGCTGCTGAGCGTAGGCATGTACGGTGAAACGCTGCCGAATCAGGACGGAGCGCCCGTGCGCATGGTGATTCCATGGAAATACGGATTCAAAAGCATCAAGTCGATCATCAAAATCAAGTTGGTGAGCGGTATGCCGCCGACCACATGGAATCTATACGCACCAAATGAGTATGGTTTCTATTCCAACGTGAACCCGCACGTCGATCATCCGCGATGGAGCCAGGCGAAGGAACGCCGCCTGGGCGAATTCCTGCGGCGCGACACACTCATGTTCAACGGTTATGGCGATCTCGTCGCATCCATGTACACCGGCATGGACCTGAAAAAGTGGTATTAGGCGTCCGCGCAACCCTCCGGCGCGTCGAATACGTCAGAAGTAGTTAATCCCGCAGAAGGCGTGTATCAGCCCTGGGTTACTGTTCGGCAAGGACTGAAGTGAAGAGACTCGACGCGATTCTGAAGAGCAAATGGACAAAGGCAATCTTATTCGTTCTTTGCCTCGTCCCGCTCGGCGAACTTATATGGATAATTCTGACGGGCGGACTCGGTCCGAACCCGATTAATGACGTCGAGCACTTCACGGGCGATTGGACGATCCGTTTCATCTGCATCACGCTATGCGTCACGCCTCTGCGGGAGATCCTGCGCCAACCGCAACTGATCCGTTTTCGGCGCATGCTCGGCCTTTATGCGTTCTTTTATGCTTCGCTCCATTTCACTACGTGGTTCGCGATCGACGATTTTTTCAATTTGCACGATATATCCAAGGACATCGTCAAGCGGCCATTCATAACCGTCGGTTTCACGGCTTTCGTGCTGATGATTCCGCTGGCGATCACTTCGACAAAGGCGATGGTGCGGCGCCTTGGTTACAAGAAGTGGGAATTCATCCATCGTGCGATTTATGTGACCGCGATCTTAGCGGTCATTCATTACCTCTGGCTCGTAAAATCGGATAAAACGCGTCCGCTTCGTTACGGTGCTGTGGTTGCGGTACTGCTCTTATGGCGCGTAGGCACGTGGCTACGCGACCGCAAAAAGCGCCAGGCGCAGCGTACGCATCTCCCCCGGGAAGCCCGCTCCCGGATTGAAACGGCGTCATAGCTTCAGGGCTGCCTCTGTAACTTCATGTCGTTGCGGTCGCTTTACAAATTTGTTCGACTTTCTGGAACTCTGGGGCAAGGCTCGTGAAATTTGAAAATGGAATGCGGACCCTTACCGTAATTGCGATTGGCGTTGTCGCCCTTGGGCTGATCAGTCTTTCAAGTTGCAGCTCCGATTCAGGCAGCAAGAACCCTCCACCGACCGGCGCTTCTACAGGTCAAGTGAAGGCTGAACTTGCCAGCGATTCCACCGCCCAGGCGGATTCTCAGGCGCCCCCGGTGGACGTGCTCACCTATCACAATGACAACGCCCGGACCGGGCAAAACCTGAATGAGACGATTCTGACGACGGACAATGTCGATGCCGAGACGTTCGGGAAAATTGGAATTATGCCCGTGCCGAGCAACGTCGATGCCGAGCCGCTTTATGTTTCAGGCCTTACGGTTAACGGCGTCACTCACAATGTGGTTTTTGTGGCGAGCGAGAGCGATGTGGTCTATGCGTTTGACGCGGACACATTCGCGCCGCTATGGCATGCTTCCGTAACGAGCGGAGAATCGCCGTCGGATGAGGTAAATAACTGCTTTCAGGTGCAGCCGAGCATGGGCGTTACGGCAACGCCTGTGATTGACCTGGATGCGGGCCCGCACGGGACAATTTTTGTCGTGGCCATGACAAAAGACTCCGCCGGCAACTATCACCAGCGCCTGCATGCGCTTGATCTGACTTCGGGCGTCGAGCAGCCGGGGAGCCCCGCCTTGATCACGGCCACATCCGGGCAATCCAAATTTGATCCGATGCAATACAAGGAACGCGCCGGCCTGCTACTGGTGAACGGCTATATTTATCTTGCATGGGCTTCGCATTGCGATATCGATCCGTATCAGGGTTGGCTCATGGCCTACAGGGAATCCAATCTGCAACAGACTTCTGTGCTGAACGTCACGCCGACCGGCACGCGCGGCGGCATCTGGATGGCGAATACCGCCATGGCCGCCGATCCATCCGGCAACATTTACGTTCTGGTTGGGAACGGCACTTTTGGCGACGGCTCTGCAAGCCCTGTATTGAATTCGTCCGGTTTCCCGGCGCAGCCGAATTTCGGAAACGCTTTTCTGAAGCTTTCGACCGCAAACAATTCGCTTTTCGTCCAGGACTATTTCGCGATGTTCAATGCGAATGCGGAATCGGACAAGGATTTGGATCTCGGATCGGGCGGCGCAATCGTTCTTCCCGAACTGGCGGATTCGCAGGGCGCGATACACCGGCTTGCGGTAGGTGCGGGAAAAGACGGCTACATCTACGTGGTCGACCGCGATGCGATGGGGAAGTACAACCCGAGCAACGATCAGGCGATCTACCAGAAACTGAATGATCCGCAAGGCGACGCGTCCGGCACGCCGGCCCTTACAGGCCAGGTTCTGTCCATGCCTGCGTACTTCAACGGTACGGTCTATTTCAACGCGGAACAGGACACGATCAAGGCGTTTCCCGTCTCGGACGGCATGCTGGCGACGCAGCCTTCCTCGCAGACACCCCTCGCGATTGAGTTCCCGGGCTGCACGCCGAGCGTTTCGGCGAATAGAGCGGCCAATGGAATCGTATGGTGTGTAGGCGTCGGTGCGAAAAAGGCGACGCTTTATGCGTTCGATGCGGCGGATTTGTCCCAGGAACTTTACGACAGCGGCCAGGCCGGCAAACGCGACGCCTTTGTGGATAATGGCTCGGATAAATTCGCAACGCCGATGATCGCCAACGGCAAGGTCTACGTGGGAACCACGCGCGGGGTTGTCGTCTTCGGGCTGCTTCACGGCTCCGCCAAAGTGGTACGCCCGCGGAACCGGCCCGCCGCGTCCGACATTGCCTCGTCGATTCGCCCGAAATCGGCCACGAGCAAGGATCAAAACTCAGAGCGGTCGTCAATCAGCGTCGATGATATTCCGCAATCGAACCAGTAGGTTCTTGTGTGCGAGGGGTTCCAGTACCCGGCAGGCGACGTCGGTACAGCTGTACCCGCGTTCTCTTGGCATTTTTGATGGCCTTCGCTAGCATTGCGCAATGACTAGAGTAGTGTCCCGAAATGGGACTCGATTGCAACGGCTTGCCTGGGGCCTTGCTTGCTGGCTCTTTGTTGCTATCTCGGGGTGTTCCTCCGGTCCGGGAACGGGGACGACGAAGAGCGTGGCGCCGACGATCACGACTCAGCCTGCGAGCCTTTCAGTTACGGCCGGGAAGACGGCCACCTTCTCTGTTGTTGCCGCTGGGACGCAGCCGCTGACTTATCAGTGGCAAAAAAATCAGCAGAATATCTCAGGCGCAAGTGGCGCGACGTATACGACTCCTGCTACAACGTCGGCAGATAGCGGCGCCAGCTTTCGGGTGATCGTCAGTAATGGCATTTCGCCCGATGCAACGAGTGCTCCGGCAACTCTGACTGTAACGGCCGCTCCCGTGGCGCCGGCGATTACCACGCAGCCGCAGAACGCGACGGTGACGGTGGGCCAAACCGCGACGTTTACGGTGGTGGCGACGGGGACTGCGCCCCTGCAATATCAGTGGCAAAAGAATCAGCAGAACATCTCCGGTGCAACCAACGCGACTTATACAACGCCCGCGACAACGGCAGCAGACAATGGTGCAACATTTCGAGTGATTGTTAGCAACGGCACGGCGCCCGATGCGACCAGCTCAAGCGCGACTCTTACCGTGAATATCGCGCCGGTGGCGCCGGCGATTACCACGCAGCCGCAGAACGCGACCGTGACAGTGGGCCAAACCGCGACATTTACGGTGGTGGCGACGGGAACTGCGCCCCTGCAATATCAGTGGCAAAAAAATCAGCAAAACATTTCAGGTGCGACGAGCGCGAGCTATACGACGCCTGCAACAACTACTGCAGATAATGGCGCGATCTTCCGCGTGATCGTCAGCAACGGCACCGCGCCCGATGCGACAAGCTCGAACGCCACACTCACGGTAAATCCCGTGCAGACCAGCAGCGTGAACGTGCTCACGTATCACAATGACAATGCGCGCACGGGCCAGAACCTGAGTGAGACGATGCTTACGACCGCGAACGTGAATTCCACCACGTTCGGCAAGCTGGCCACTTTGGCTGTAAGTGGCAACGTGGACGCCGAGCCGCTTTACGTCTCGAATCTTACGGTGAACGGCGCGGCGCACAATGTGGTGTTCGTCGTGACTGAGCAAGATATGGCGTATGCGTTCGACGCGGACACATTCGCGCAACTCTGGAGCAAGTCTGTCGCGAATGGGGAGGCGTATACGGGCACGGTTGATTCGTGCGGGCAGGTGTCACCGAATATTGGCGTGACCTCGACGCCGGTGATCGACTTGTCTGCAGGTCCACATGGAACGATTTTTCTTGTCGCGATGACGAAGGATTCGAGCGGCAATTATCATCAGCGCCTGCATGCGCTCGACCTCACGACCGGCAACGAGCAATCCGGCAGCCCCGTAGCGATTACGGGAACAACAAAAGCTCCGGGCACGGGCACGACGCTCACGTTTGATCCGAAGCAGTACAAAGAACGCGCCGGGCTTCTCCTCGTAAACGGAACGATTTATCTGAGTTGGGCCTCTCATTGCGACGTTGATCCCTATCAGGGCTGGCTAATGGCGTACAGCGAGTCTACGTTTCAGCAAACGGCTATCCTGAACATCACGCCCAACGGCTCCGAAGGCGCCATCTGGATGGCAAACACAGCGATGGATGCGGACTCCTCCGGAAACATCTACTTTTTGGCTGCAAACGGCACCTTTGGTGACGGGACCTCGAATCCGCCGCTGACGAACGGTTTTCCTTCCAGCGGAAACTATGGAAATGCATTCATGAAGATTTCTACCGCAAATAATTCGCTCGCTGTGGCGGATTATTTCGCTATGTTCAATGCCAATGGCGAATCGGGCCAGGACGAAGACCTCGGGTCCGGCGGCTCGATCCTTCTTCCTGACGTCACCGATTCGGGCGGCGTGACGCACCATCTTGCAGTAGGAGCGGGCAAAGACGCCTATATCTACGTGGTGAACCGGGATTCCATGGGGAAGTACAATTCGAACAACGACACGGCGATCTATCAAAAAATTGGCGATCCCAGCGGCAATGGCAGTGGCTCGCCCGTCTTGAGCGGAGAAGTCTTCTCAATGCCCGCCTATTTTAACAACACCGTTTACTATGGTGCTTCTAATGATTCCCTGAAAGCGTTCACAATCACGAATGCAAAACTCGGCACGAGCCCGGCGTTTCATAGTTCGAATACATTTGGTTTCCCGGGTTGCACGCCGAGTATTTCGGCCGACGGCACGTCGAATGGAATCGTCTGGTGCATCAAGGCAGGCAGCAGCGGCGTGCTTTCGGCGTATAACGCAGCAAATCTCTCGCAACTTTACAGTAGTCCGTCATTTGCCGATTCGAGCGACGTGAAATTCGTTACGCCGATGATTGCGAATGGGAAGGTATACGTTGGAGTGCAGGGCGGCGTGGTTGTTTTCGGCCTGCTTGGGAACTGATTGCCAGTTCAGTCGCGGCCGTATACGCCCATCGAGTCGTTCTCTTCGCCGGCGTTCAGTGGAGCAAGGCATAGCTCCGTTCCACTTTTAGTGCATTGGTAGACCTGATACGCGGGTAAATCCTGCGGTTGCACGATGTAGTGCCCCTCTTCCATATCGACGGCTTCGCCGTAGTCGCCCATGTTGTAGGGGCCCCCTTCATCGGCACGAACGCGGAATAGACCCGTGCCCGGCTCGTAATTCCCGTAGCTGAAGCAGTAGCCGATGCACGCGCGGTCGATCGTGTGTTGGATGAGCACGCGCGAATCGGGCAAGGGAAAAATTGTGGCGAGCACGCGAGAGTTTCGCGGCAGGGAATGGACTAGCTTCTCGGCTTGGGCCTCCATGCGGTTGATTACGCCGGTGTCCTGGTAAACGAACACAAAAAACACGCTTGCGATTACGGCTGTGACGATTAAATGCCAGCGGCTCGGCAGCATCGCCGCCAGAACACATATGGCGATCACGGCCGCTACGGAGGTTAGCCGCTCGGTGAGAATCGCAATTGCCGCCAAATCGTTCGCAATGGTCACTCCGCTGGGAAGCATCTGCACGGCAAATTCGATGACGAAATAGAGTTGCAGTGGAATGAAGTAAGCTTTCCAGGAGGCGTGCTGCCGAGAGCGCCGGAATATATCCACGGCAAGCATTCCGAGCGTTGCGACAATGACGGCGATTTTTAGCAGATCATACCGCGCGCCGAAGAGCACGACCTGGTCGGCTCCGTTGTAGGTGACAATCGAGCCCAGGCTCGCCTGCACGCCGAAATGATGCACGATGTAGAAACGAATCGCATAAACGACGGCGAGAGCTGCGGCAAAAAGCGCCAATTGCCACGGCGATGGCAGCAGTTCCGCAATGGCTATGTATGCGCAGGCGGCGACGAGCCACAGCAATCCGAGCGGATGTGCCAGCACGATCAAAGGCACCAGCAAAAGCGGCAGTACTCGTTCCCATCTTCTGCCGCGCCAAAAGATCGCTATCCCGAAAAATGCCAGCCCTAGAGACAAATAGTAATTGAACAGACCGAGGCGAAACGTCCAGCCATAAGTCGCCAACGCCAGAAACGGCGTAAGGAGCCAGGGCGCTCGCCTGGCTGCCGCACACGCCATCGCGAATGCGCCCCAAAAGAAAATCAAGACGCAGATAGGCACCGCGATCCGCTCCGCCGTGTGCAGCGTTACGAACGAGCCGGCAGCGGTGAGCATGTAATCGAAAAGGATGTTCGTCCACTGATGCGCCAGGTGCATGTCCGTTACTTGACCGCGGCGGATCAGTTGCGCGAGCCAGGCGTTGTAAAGATGGCTTCCGAGGTCGGACGAAACAATGCGACGGTGCCAAAAGCAGGGAACCAGCATCACGGCGGATATGGCGATTACCCTGCGCCAATATTGGCGCAGAAAGGCGCCGATCTGCGGGAGCGCGGGACCGTCTTCGCGCGACACGGCGCGATGGCCCGGCCGCCTG
Source organism: Binatia bacterium (assembly GCA_035607335.1). Taxonomy (GTDB): domain Bacteria; phylum Acidobacteriota; class Terriglobia; order Acidiferrales; family UBA7541; genus Palsa-295. The sequence continues at coordinate 8,622 of DATNBB010000096.1, forward strand.
AATTCCGTAACGACGTGGTCAGCTGGTGTACGCAGCGTGCTCGCAGTTCCTTCTGACATTGGTGCGAATCAAAGATAGCACGAGTATCAGAGAGCGCTTGCGAAGGAGCGTGAGGACGTTTGGCGCTCGGCGGAATCCGGCGCCGCGTCAGAGCCGTTAGCGCTTTGGCGGAACAGGCGCCGAAGAACGCGCCGTCATTGGTCTCTTGCGTTCGGAAGGATCCCAGTCGTCCGGCGGAAACGAGATGCGCCAAAAAAGGGGCGAAGCTTCGGCGAATTCGATGCCGACCTCGGTCTTTCCGCCGTCCTTCTTGCCCATGAAGATTACCGTGCAGGGCAGTTCTTCGGTCGTGCGAGGGTTCAGGAGCAAAAGCTTTTGCGTGCGGACCACGGGCGCTTGCAAGCGTAGCAAGCAGCCATTGGCGTTGACGGAGACAGTATGCGTATTCTCCTCAAACGGCGGCTTGGCGTCGCGGCAACGCACAATGATCGGCATGGCGATGTGTACGCGCTGCGTGCGCCTGCGATCTGAGCTGCCGATTTCCACGCCAACCTGGCTCGCGGATTTTATCTCAGCCATTGGTCCGCCCCCTTGGTGCGGCTTGCTATCTTGCTCATTGCATCGGCTAGCAGACCCCAGTCTATACCAGGGGCGTAGGGCTGCGGTGGAGATGTGTCCAAATCCGAAAGGTGCGGCCGAGGCGCGTCAGAAGAAGCTATGCTGCAGAAGGATCGTACTTTAGCGGAAGAGTTTTGCACAATTCGGAATTCCGTGAGAGTAGCTGATTCTGTAAGTCAATTCCTACAAGGCACTTAGCGAATGGAAGCCATCCATTTATTTTGGGCCATAAATTGCTCATTTTGGATCCAGGATTAGCGGAGGATATCTCTGTGAGACGACATCTGATTGTGTTGGGGGTAGGCCTGATTGCCCTTATTGCATTTGGCGCTAATCAGGCTAAGGCGGATTCGATCGGCGGAATTTCGCTTAGCTCCTGCACCGGCGGTACCGGTTGCCCAGCCGCGACCTATACTTTTGACGTCAGTAACACGTCTGCCAAACTGACGATTACGATAGACGGGCCAGTGAACTCGACGAACGACTACATCACGGCGGTAGACCTCGGCATCACGTCAGCCAATAACACGGTTAGCGGTCTTACCTTAACCCAAGCCCCTAGTCTGCCCTTGGGTGACGCCTGGAATATAACAAGCGCGGGAGCGCTCACGTCTGGGGGTTCCTGCGGCACCGGCAACGGTGGCTTCATCTGCGCTGATTCTACTCCGACGGATGCGTTGCTTATCGCAACAGGTCAGACTTACACATGGCAATGGACCTACAATTCGCTTCCATCAATACAGACCGCGGCTAATGTTCACGTAGGAGCTGAGTACGGTCCAAACCAGGGGAACAACAAGGGCTTGATTGTTTCAACGACCCAGTCAACGTCCGTGCCGGAGCCGTCGAGCATTGCTCTGCTGGCATTCGGGCTTCTCGCGGTCCTAGCTCTTTCCGCGAGAAAGGCGAGAATCGTAGCCTAACTGCAACAGATTCGCTTGATTTGAGGCTCGCTGCTTACTAGCAGCGAGCTTTTTTCTTTTAAACGAACAGATCAGAACGGAAGAATGCTTGTGCAGGCACACAAAAAGGGCGGACCGTTTCCCGTCGGTCCGCCCTTTTTATCAAGATTTAAAACTAGAGGCTGGTAACGTTCGCTGCCTGCAGACCTTTCGGCCCACGGGTTACTTCGAATTCAACAGCCTGGCCCTCGTTCAGCGATTTGTACCCCTCCGCCTGAATAGCGGAGAAGTGTACGAAGACATCTTCGCCGGACTGGCGCTGGATGAACCCGTACCCTTTGCTGGCGTTGAACCACTTCACTGTTCCTTGTTCTCTCACTTATTGTACTCACTTTACTTTAAGCTATTTGTGCTTCTTCACAGCCTCCAGCCGTGGTGCTAAAGAGGCGCGACATCACGATCGCCTTCTCTTTAAACGGATCTGCGGGTGTTGCAGAGCAGCAAACGCACCAAGCAGCGTAGCAGAACTCTGCCCTTAAACCTAATGAAATCTGTACGCGAGGGGATTCGCGCGATTAGGAATTGGTCTGCGGCGTCCTCGGCATTGCCGCATTTGTGGACTCCGGCGTATCATGAAATTCATTTGCTGAAGGGCACTCGTGTGCCGCTTCGGTTGTCCCGGGGGACTCGTCATGAAAAAAGTCCTGATCGCCATCGGAGTTATTGTTGCCGTCCTGATCGTTGCAGTGATCGCGATTCCGTTTTTCGTCGACGCCAACGCGTTCAAGCCGACGCTGGAAAGCGACCTCTCGATGAGTCTTGGCCGCAAAGTCCAGATCGGTAATATCTCACTGAAAATCTGGTCCGGTTCGATTGCTGTAGACAACGTTGCTATCGCCGATGATCCTGCCTTCAGTCACAACCCGTTTCTGACGGCACAGCAGTTGAAAGCCGGCGTTGCCCTGATGCCGCTCATTTTTTCGAAGAAGCTCGAAGTGCTCTCGCTCACAATCGACGCGCCGCAGGTCTCGCTGGTGCGCTCGAAATCCGGCACATGGAACTTTTCAAATTTGGGCGGCAAGAATGCGAAAGAGCAGCCTTCGGGCGGCACCTCCGCCAACCCGCAAGGTATATCGGTGCAAAAATTTGCCATTACAAACGGCAAAATGACGGTGACCGAGCCCAATGGCAAGGCGCGTACCTACGACAACGTCAGCTTGGTTGCTGAAAATATCTCGTACACATCCAAATTCCCATTCCAGTTTTCGGCGAACACCCCCGGCAAAGGCGCGATTAAGCTTACCGGTGAAATGGGGCCGGTGAACAGCACCAACGCTGCAATGACTCCGCTTCACGCAAAGCTGGACGTGGAGCATCTCGATCTCGCCTCGACCGGCTTCGTCGATCCCTCCAGTGGGCTTGGAGGCGTTGTCAATTTCACGGGCGATCTCGATTCTGACGGCAAGATGTTCGACTCGCACGGCAGCGTGAGCGCACAGTCGCTGAAACTCACTGCCGGAGCTTCGCCTTCCACCGTGCCTGTCAATGTTGATTACGAGACGACCTACAATCCGACGAACCAGACCGGCCTTCTCAAGCAAGGAAATGTTCACGTCGGCAAAGCGGCAGCGAATCTCACCGGTTCTTATGACGCGTCGGGAGATGAGACGACAGTGAGTATGAAGTTGAATGGGCAGGGAATGTCCGTGCCCGATCTCGAAGGGGTTCTTCCCGCGGTAGGCGTGAGACTCCCTTCCGGCGCAACGCTTCAGACCGGAACGCTCGACACGACGCTCGCGATCAACGGTCCGGTCGATAAGCTTGTCATCACGGGTCCGATTACGCTCTCGAATGCGAAGATGGCCGGCTTTAGCTTAAAAGGCGCGCTCGGCGCCCTCAGTTCGTTTGGCGGATTAGGTGGCTCGTCCGGTTCCGATACCGAGATTCAGACGCTCCATGCGGACGTACGCGTCGATCCCTCGGGCCAGCACGCGACGAATTTGAACCTCGTCGTACCCACGATAGGCACAATGACGGGAAGCGGCGATGCCGCCGCGAACGGCGATCTTAACTGCAAAATGGTCGCATCTCTATCGAATGCTGGTGCGGGCGGAGCCATTAACTCGCTTGTTGGCGGAAGAGGTTCACAAGGCATTCCATTCTTCATCAAAGGTACAACTTCGCATCCCATCTTCCAGCCTGATATGGCGGGAATGGCGAAGGGTTTCCTGGGTGGTGCAGCGAACGGAGCGGGCGCTTCAAACGGCGCAGCCGGCTCCGCAGCGGGCGCGGCGGCCAGCGCTTTGGGCAGCCTCTTCGGCAAGAAGAAAAAACCATAGTCATCAATTCAAATAATCGAGTAATTGTGGCCAAGCAGCAGCCGTTCGATTCCGCAGAGCCGGTCAAATTCCAGCCTTCCATAGGCGCTCAAGCGGCATCGGAGCGGTCGCGCTAGCGTTTACCTCAGGTAGCAGAGACAGCAAGCAAAGAGCGAGACATCTTCAAATATGATTTTTCACGATTATCTTTTGCAGCGCTGGCTCAAGATTATCGCTGCGGAACGCGTATCCCATTTGTAGCAGTCGTTCTGGTTTCACATGCGTGCTTGCAAGCAAGAGCGGTTGCGCCATTTCCCCCAGCGCCAGACGCAACGCAAGTTTCGGCGCGGGGAAAATTGCAGGTCGGTGAAGTATGTGTGCCGCAATGCGCGTGAACTCTGAATTGCGCACTGGATTTGGTCCGACCACGTTTATCGGCCCGCTGTAACGGTCATCCATAATTGCATTGCGAGCCACATCGGCGGCGTCTTCCAGCGTGATCCACGACATCCATTGCCGTCCTGAACCGAGGCGTCCTCCCACGCCCAATCGAATGGGCGCAAGCATCTTGGGCAAGGCGCCGCCATGAGCATCGAAAATCACCCCGAATCGAAGCTGCGCAGTACGAATACCGGCGTGGGCCGCTCGCTCGGCTTCCGCTTCCCAATCGCGCGCGAGCAGCGCCAGGAAATCCGTGCCGCAAGGACTCGATTCGGTGAGGATTTCGTCGCCGCGATCGCCGTAATAGCCAATCGCCGAAGCGCAGACGAATGCACGCGGCCTCTGGCGAAGATTTAAGATCGTATCCACGAGTACGCGCGTTGTGTCCACGCGGCTGCTGCGTAATTCCGCTTTTCGCGCAGGTGTCCAGCGGTGCTCGGCGATGCTCGCCCCGCTTAAATGCACGACTGCGTCTAGTCCTTCCATCGACGCCGCGTCAATGGAAGCCGCGCGAGGGTCCCAGAAAATGTCGGGCGGCTTCACGGGCGCGGCGGCGCGCACGAGATGCGACACATTGTGACCGCTTTCGCGTAAAAGCTTCGTGAGCGCCGAGCCGACGAAGCCGGAGCCGCCTGACATTAGGATTCGCATCGTTTGCCGCATTCAAGATTGTAAGCCACGAAACTTAGTCTGCCTGCAACGATCTCGTATGATACGAAATCTTGACAAACTGACCCGCTGCGTTTCGAAAGGCGTGCTCATCTGTGCGCAATCGCTCCTGATGTGCCTCCGGCGCGCAGTTCCTCTGATATAGAATCGTGGAGGCCGAAGAATGCCGATGAAACTTTACAGAAAAGCCGGCCTGGCGCGCATAGGGATTCTTGTCTGCGGAGCGCTTGGCTTTGTGTGCGCAAGCGTTTCAGTAAACGCGCAATTGCCCGCGCAAATCCGCGGGTTCATTGCATCGCAGCTCGCCACCGAAACGGAACTCGAGCAAAATTTTGAGAAGGTGCCGGATGCGACAGTCGCGGAGGCCGATCTGCGCCACCTCACCAGCGAACCACATGTCGCAGGCACGGAAGCCAGCCACCGCGTGGCGGAATGGTTGCGCGATCAATTCCGCAGCTATGGATTCGACGCCGATATCGTCACTTATAGCGCCTATCTTCCGTTACCACGCGTCACACAACTTGAGATGATCTCTCCCGAAAAAGTTGCGCTTGCCAATCCTGAGCCCGCCTTGGACGGGGACAAACAGTCGAACGATGCTCATTTGTTACCCGCGGCGAACGATTACTCGGCGTCCGGCGATGTTACGGCTCCTATTGTCTACGCCAACTACGGCACCCCGGACGATTACCGCACGCTCGACTCATTGGGAATCAGTGTAAAAGGGAAGTTAGTTTTGGCCCGTTACGGACGAAATTACCGGGGAGTGAAGGCGAAACTGGCGGAGGAGCATGGCGCTGCGGGCCTGATCCTCTATTCCGATCCGGAAGACGATGGATTTACGAACGGTACGATTTTTCCGGATGGGCCCTGGCGACCGCTGGAGGGGATTCAGCGCGGTTCCATCTTATATACGCAGATCCGCCCGGGCGACCCGCTTGCGCCGGTTGATCCTGCGGGCAAGCGTTTCACGCCGGCTGAGGCTCCCAGCCTGCCGCATATTCCTTCGATACCGATTAGTGCGCGTGATGCGCAGACAATTCTTTCTCATCTTGGTCACGACCGCGTGCCGCTGGGCTGGCAGGGAGGACTCGAGATTTCGTATCACGTCGGCCCGGGAAATGCGAAATTTCATCTAAAGGTCTCGATGGACTACGCGCAACGGCCTGTGTATGACGTGATCGCGAAATTACGCGGCACGAACGATGACCAATGGGTGCTGATTGGCAATCATCACGACGCGTGGGTCTACGGCGGCGCCGATCCCGGCAGCGGAACATCCGCTGTGCTCGAGATGGCGCGAGGGCTCGGTGAATTGGCGCATTCAGGCTGGACGCCGCGCCGCACCATCGTGATTTGCGAATGGGATGCCGAAGAACCCGGCCTGATCGGTTCAACGGACTGGGTCGAAGCCAACCGCACCGAGGTCCAGGCGAAGGCAGTGGCTTACATCAATACGGATGTCGGCGTTACCGGTCCGAATTTTTCGGGATCGGCGGTTCCTTCGCTGAAGCAGTTTCTACGTGATGTGACGAAGGAAGTGCCCGATCCGCAAACCGGGAAGAGCGTTTACGAGGCGTGGGCAGATCGCGAAGGCGCTGAGAACGATTCGTTGCCCGTTTCTCTGAACGGAGTTGCGCAAGCTCGGCGGCCCGCGGTTTCGCCGCTCGGCGCAGGTTCCGATTTCTCGCCTTTCCTCGATTACGCCGGGATTCCATCGATCGATGTGAGCTTCACTGGCGATTACGGCGTGTATCACTCTCGCTACGATGACTTCTACTGGATGCAGCACTTCGGCGACCCGGATTTCTCTTACGAGGCGGCGCTGGCGCGAGTTCTCGGCGTTATCGCCCTGCGTTTTGACGAAGCTGACGTTCTTCCGTTTGATTACAGCACATACGCTTCCGAAATCGCGCGTGCAAACGACACTATCACGTCGCGCGCCGCATCCTTGCCCGGGGCGTCCGCGATCTTAAAACCATTGGCGGATGCGGTCGCGGCTTTTTCGGAAGCAGCCACCCGCGCGGATGATGCGCTCGCCTCCTTGTCTTCTGACGCGGCGAATGGACCCGCGATCAACCGCGATCTTGTCAATGTCGAACAGGCGCTGCTTGCGCCGCAGGGGCTTAGCCAGCGTCCGTGGTACAAGCACACCGTCTTTGCTCCCGGCTCAAAGACGGGATATGCAGCGGAGATTCTGCCCGGTGTGACGGAAGCCTTGCAGCATCGCGATCTCGCTGAGTTGCAGCGTGAATCCGACTCGCTTTCCGCAGCGCTGCGGCGAGCGGCCGCCTGCCTTGACGACGCAACTGCCCTTGCCCGCGCCGCCTCTGGTCTCGACCAAGGGCATTAACTCAGATTCCTGCAATCCTCAGTTGTCGAGCCTTACCACAAACGTCGTCAGTTGATCGTTGGCTTGCAACTGTGCGGCGAGCTGTTGCGCTTGTTCCTCCGTCGGAACGCGGCCTACGCGCACACGATAAAAAAGGCCATCCGGGGAATCATAGGGCACGATGCTGACGGACGGATATCGCGCCGCCAGGCGATCTCGAAATTTCTGCGCATTGTCCTTCACGAGGAATGCGCCCACCTGCACGCCGAAGGATCCGCTCTCTTGATTCGGGCCTGAAATTACTTCGAGCCGCACCTGCGCCGTGCCCGGGCCGACCATCTGGATCGCCTTCGCCGCCGAAAGCGAAAGATCGATGATGCGGTTGGACACGAAAGGCCCGCGATCATTGACACGCACTTCCGTCTGCAATCCATTGCTGAGGTTTGTCACCCGCAAGAGCGTCCCGAAGGGAAGCGTGCGATGCGCGGCAGTGAAATCGTGCATATCGTAGATTTCACCGTTGGAAGTTCGGTGGCCGTTAAACTGGGGCCCGTACCAGGACGCTACGCCCTCCTCAACGTATTCGCCGGGCGTCGCGGGCTGCCTCTCGATGGGAGGCGGAGGTCCGGATGGCGGCGCATTCGGATAGCGCGGCGGCGAAGGAGAGTTTGGCGCGCTGGGGATGGGAGTCGGTGCCGGCGCCTGCGCAGTTTGGTTATGATGGGAGCATCCGCCGATCGCGAATAGCGCAATACCAGCGGTTATCGCCCCAAGATGCGTGTGTTTGCTTCGCGAAACACGGCCAAAGCCGGTTCTTCGAAAAATCACGCGCACCCCGCGATGTCTCGTCTCATTCTCTCTCTCATTTTCCGGTATTATAGGTAGCGCGTTTGCATTCCGGCAAGGAAGTAAACGTCCCCGCCTCGTGTTTCCGTGCGAGCCGGTCAGCGGTCCAATTTCAAAAGGGGTATTCGAAATTTTTGGGAAAAGCGCCAATCCGCGCCCGAAGCTCTGCCCGTCTTGCGGCACGCTCGTAGGCGCCAACGCTACTCGCTGCCATCAATGCGGCGCGAACGTGAATTTTTCGTTCGCCGCCGCCAACAAAGCGCTCGCGCGCTTCATGCCAACCACGTCGCCTGCTACTTACGCAATTCTCGGTTTCAGCTGCATTTTGTACTTGATAAGCCTGCTGTGGACGATGCGTCTCGGAGGCGGCGGCGTATCGGGTGGCGGCCTTTTCGGTTTCGATATTGGAGTAATCAGCGGCGAGGTGCTGCTGCGCCTCGGAGAGTCGCTGCCGCTTCCCTATAACCTGCAAGAGCCCTGGCGGCTCGTCACGGCCGTCTTTCTGCACGCGAGCATTTTGCACATCGGATTCAACATGTGGTTCCTCATGGACGTCGGGCCGCTCGTCGAGGAGCTTTACGGTTCGGCGCGCCTCCTGTTCATTTATGTGTTCACGGGGATTGGCGGATACATATTTGCAAGCATCTTCAGCCGCTATCCCGCGATTGGAGGATCGGGCGCGCTGCTCGGGCTGATCGGCGTGCTGCTGGCAATGTCGATGGGGCGCCAAACGCAGGGTATGCAAATGCTGCGCAGGCAACTGATTTATTTGCTCATCTACATTGCCGTAATCAGCCTGCTGCCGGGCGTTTCGTTAATGGCGCATTTAGGAGGTTTCGTCTGTGGTTTCGGCCTCGGCAGGATCATGCGGGACAGAAAGCCCGCAACGCCCGGCGAACGCAAAATTGCGAGCGTTCTGGGCTGGGGTTCGGCCATTATTGTGGTGGTGAGTTTCGCTATGATAGTCGAAGCGATTGTGCGAGGAATTGTCTAACGAGCCGCCGAAATCTTTCGTCTATTGTTGCTTATCGAGCTGTCGCGAGACGATGAT
>DATNBB010000153.1:0-21257 GCA_035607335.1 Binatia bacterium
ATGCTGGAGATAGTTGCGGACCGTGCTTTCGCTGAGGTGCAGTCGGGCAGAAGCCTCTCGATTGCTCAGTCCCTCCGCAATAGCGACCGCTATCTCTCTTTCGCGCTTGGTAAGGCGATCCGCTCCGCGAAAATCCTGAGCCGGCAAGGGCATCGCCTTTGCAAGGGCTTCCACAACGTATCCGAGATACAGACTGCCAGCCCAGATTTGGCCATCACGAACAGCGCGAAGGCACTTGGCGAGGATTCTTACGGGCTCATCGCGAAACACGACGCCATGAGCGCCAAAGCGGAAGGCGTCGACGACGAGTTCTCGGTCACGCGAATCGAGCAATACAACGATTCGAGTCCGCAATCTGAGGGAATGGATGTTGCGAACCAATCCGAATCCATCGACGGCGCCGGTGACGAGCCTCGCGCTAACGACCGCCACGTCAGGTTCGCGTTCTTTCAGCATCGAAAGAGCCTGCGCCGCATCTATCGTGGTTCCGACCACGGTGATGCGGCTCCGACCACGACGAAGAGAATCCTGAATCAACTGACAATTCATTCGATTCGCTTCCGCGATCAGAACGGAAAGAGAAGTGTGGATAACGCTCGCTCGCCGCACGAAATACCTCAGCGGCCTTGAAGCTGGAAGGATTGCGGCATTCTAGGGAAGCATCAAACCGAATGCAACCGCTAAGTTCTAAATTCTCAAATTTTAATTCGTTTTCTTCTGAGTTAAACGGCGTCTACGGAGCGACATTTTTTCCGACAGCTCGCAACGCTAGTTGCAGCAGTTGGTGCAGCGAATAAGCCGGAGCAGGATTCAGATTATTGCATTGTGCGACAGGCCGTGTCGCTCAATCTGGTTGATAACGCAAGACTTCCCCAAAATTCGGATCCGACAGCAGAGAAATGCCACTCGAGCAGGAACAGGTACATTTGTCACTATCCACATAGAGACAAGTGTACCTGGCCGTGCCACGCATTTGAGCTCAGTACGCGAGGTATTTCGCGTGACAATTTCACCCACCTTTCTCTCCAGTGGAAGCATTTAGGGGCCACCAACTACATCCTGTATGAAATTCCAACTTCACGGTGACATTCGTTCTCTTGCCGGATCCGCCGCCTCGAAATATTTTGCAATCACGCGAAATTGCTCTGTGCCGCGGAGGCGAGGCACCTCCGATTCACTCACGGCACCACGGGGGAAGGTGTTGACTTGGGACAGGTGTCTTTCTGCGCGCGGCGGCTGCGCCTTACGGCGATTTCATTCGCCGCGGCCTTTTTAATGGCCGCACCGATGGCTCTTGGGACACCGGGCCAAACCAGCCGGATGCCGACTGCGTCGAGCGGCCACACCTCACTCGCGAGCGAGAACGCTAACTCGGACCTGCCGCGCCGCAACGAGCGTTACCGACTTTGTGCAAGCGACGTCCTTTCGCTGACATTTCCGCTGACTCCTGAGTTCAATCAGACCGTGAACATCGAACCGGACGGATTCGTGGCGCTTGCCGGTACGGGTAGCGTCCATCTGGAAGGCATGACCACCGATGAAGCTGCTACGGCGATCCGGACCGCGTATGCGAAGGTGTTGCGCGATCCAATCGTCACGATCGAATTGAAGGATTTTAATAAGCCGTATTTCACTGTCAGCGGTCAGGTGAACAAGCCGGGCAAATACGATCTGCGCGGCTACACGTCGGCATCGGAAGCCGTGGCGGAAGCGGGGGGTTTTAACGACTCCGCCAAGCATTCGCAGGTGCTTCTCTTTCGGCGCGTGAACGACCAATGGTACGCAGTGAGGTCATTGGACCTGAAACGCATTCTCGAAGGACGCGAGCTGAACGAAGACGCGCAGATCGAGCCGGGCGACATGCTCTACGTTCCGCAGAATTTTATTTCGAAGGTGCGGAAATTCATTCCGACGTCCGGTTTCGGGGCTTATTACCAACTGCATCCTTAGGGAGCGAGAAAGGGCATGGAAGAATTTCCGACAATTCGGAAGAAAGCGGCGCTTCCCAGCGCGACAACGTCACGCGATGCGCTGATGCCGATCTTCCGGCACAGGCGATTGGCGTCGCTGGTGTTTTGGGGTGTGCTGCTGGGCGCAATGGCGGCTGGACTGCTGATGCCGAGAAAGTACGAAGCGGAAATGAAAATCCTAGTGAATCGCGACAGGGTCGATTCCGTGGTGACGCCGGATGCGGACGGACCGGTTCCCGCGGCACCGTCCGCTGTGGTGACCGAAGAGGACCTCAATTCCGAGGTTGAACTCTTGAAGAGCCGGGACCTGCTCGAACAGGTGGTCGTCACTTGCAAACTGGCGCCAGCCGCATTGAAAGGATGGGCGCACGCGGCTGATGAGGTTGCAGCAAAACTGGGGCTTGTTCCACAGCCAAGCGAGACGGCCCGGCGAGCGGAAGCAGTGGAAGCTCTTGAAGCCAATCTGATTGTGGAGCCGCTGAAGAAAACGAACCTGATCCGAGTGGCTTACGCATCGCACAATCCGCAACTCTCCGCGCGCGTGCTTCAGACACTGGCGACTCTTTACGAGAAGAAGCACGCCGCAGTTCATCGGCCGGCAGGAACATTCGATTTTTTCAATGGGCAGGCGATCAAATATGAGGGTGCGTTGCGCAATGCGGAGGCACGAGTCACGGCATTCGACGATTCGCAGGGGATTGTGGATCCTTCGGCCCAGAAGCAGCTTACGTTGCAGCAACTGAGCGATTTCGAGAGCGAATTGCAGCGAGAGCAAGCGAGCGCGAATGCGGCTGAACAACGGGCAGAGCAACTCCGAAAGATTGCTTCGTCAACTCCGCTGCGGCAGACGACACAAGTGCGCACGAGCGGCAATGCCGAATTGCTCGCACAACTGCAAAGTACGCTGCTTTCACTGGAACTGAAGCGAACCGATATGCGGACGAAATATGCGGATTCGTATCCGCTCGTCTCTGACCTGACGAAGCAGATCGAGGACACCCAAAGGGCCATCGCCGAAGCGCAGCAATCACCTGTGGCCGAAACAACCACCGATCGACCGCCCGCGCAGGACTGGATTGCGACGGAATTAGCAAAGGCCGAGGCGGACCGCGCGGCCATGGAAAGCCAAGCGCGGGCTACGGCGCGCAGCGTGGAGCACTACAGGGAGGCCGCTCTGGAGATCGACAGGAAGGGCATCGAACGAGCAGACCTTGTCCGCGGCGTGAAGACAGCGGAAGACGATTATCTGCTCTATGCGAAGAAGAGCGAGGCCGCTCGAATTTCGGATGCGCTGGACAGTGAACGTATCGTGAACGTCTCGATTGCAGAAGCAGCGACAGTACCTGCGTTACCTGCATTGCATTTTGGATGGCTGCTGACCGGCGGGTTCTTTCTGGCAGGCACGCTTGGCATCGGTTCGGCCTACGCCGCAGACAAACTCAGCCCCGGGTTCCGTTCGCCGGATGAAGTTGGCGAGTATCTCGATTTGCGAGTGCTGGCGGCGATTCCGGCTGTGAGTTTGTCTCATGCGACCGAACACAAAAGGCAACTCCCAGGATGAAAGCGGATGGCTCACCACTTTGATGTCTTGAAGGCGACGCAGGCCGAGCGGAGCACGTTCGAAACCGCGTCCGGTGGCTTGGCCGAACCCAGCGCGGCGAACGCGCATTACGGAGTGCAAGACGAGCTTGTAAAGCTGGTCCAGCGCGTCTTTGTGCTGCCGGGTCCTGCGAAGACTCCCGGCGCCGTGGCGATTTGCGGAGTGGAACAAGGGGTAGGTTGCAGCTGGCTCTGCGCGCATGCAGGAGAATCGCTGGCTGCCCAGGTGCCCGGAACGGTTTGCATAGTCGACGCGAACCTGCGCGGACCGTCGCTCCACAAATACTTCTCGATGAGCGCAGGTGGCGGACTCGTCGACGCCATGAAAGAGCAGCGGCCGATCGCAAATTTCACGCGGCAGGCGGGTAAGCAAAATCTCTGGGTACTCACGGCGGGTGATCCAGGCAATGCGCAGAACGGCGCGTTGAACCCGGCGCGGCTTCGCGCACGATTTTCCGAATTGCGGACGCAATTCGATTACCTGCTCATCGACACGCCGCCGATGGCGGAATCTTCGGATGGCATGTTGCTCGCGCAAGTGGCCGACGGTGCGATTCTGGTGGTGGGATCGCACTCCACACGCCGTGAAGCTGCGAGGGCGGTGAAGCAAAGTTTTGATGCGGCAAAGATTTCTGTGCTCGGCGTGGTGCTGAATAAGCGCACTTATCCCATTCCGGAAAGGCTGTATCGCAGGATTTAAGACTGCGCGCCTGAGCACAAGGGGTTTGTACATCCCCGTGTAACGACACCGAGTGGCACGATCGGGGCTTCGCCTGCATGCAGGCGAAGCCGCAGAGACGACGTGAGCGAATGGCGATGGTAGTGGCTGCGCGGAGGGATCGACAGTCGCTCACGTTGACTGCCAATTACAAAACGCAACAAATGGGGTCTAAAAATGCAATGCCTCTCTGCCGGTTCTGCCATTCGGGAAACCTTTTGGCGCAGTGACTCAAAACGCGAAACGTGGCGCCTGAATACCGTCGCACCGCCGAGCATTGAAGACCTGCTGGATCGTGAGCTCATTCATGTCGATCCAGAGGAGACACGCGAGCTCGTAAAAGATCAAGTCGTGCTCGTGACGGGCGCCGGAGGGAGCATCGGTTCCGAGCTTTCCAGGCAGATTGCCAGCGCCGGGCCACGGAAACTTCTGCTACTCGATAAATCGGAGAACGGCCTCTTTTACGCCAATCTGGAAGCGTCGGAGAGGCTCGGAGCGGCAAAGGTTAAGCCGCTATTGGCCGATCTGCTGGATCGGGAACGCCTCAGACGACTGTTTCACTCCGAACGCCCTTTACTTGTATTTCACGCAGCGGCTCACAAACACGTCGCGATGATGGATCTCTATCCGTGCGAAGCGATCCGGAACAATGCGGTCGGAACGCGCAATGTGGCTGAAGCGGCGCTGGAATTCGGCGCAAGCCGGTTTGTGAATATTTCGACAGACAAGGCCGTGAATCCGCGCAATTGGATGGGACTCTCCAAAAAGATTACCGAGCTGTGCATCCAGGAACTTTCGGGGCGTGGACTAACGCGCTTTTCGAGTGTGCGGTTCGGAAACGTGGCAGGAAGCAGCGGGAGCGTGCTGCGCCTTTTTTGGGAACGGATCGAACGGCGAGAAGCGATTCGCGTGACCGATCCGCGAGCAACACGGTTTTTTATGTCCGTTCCGGAAGCCGTACATCTGATCCTGCGCGCGGCCGCTATCGGGGCGGGCGGTGAGACATTCATCTTGGACATGGGGGAACCGGTGAATATCTGTGAGCTTGCGAAGACGATGATGCTGTGCTCGGGCCTGCGGCCCGGACACGATCTGGAGATCGTATTTACGGGCCTTCAGCCGGGGGAAAAAATCAATGAAGAGTTATGGGACGACCGCGAACATCCCGTTATTTCGGGTACGGATCATGTGTTGGTGATCCGAGAAAAGCACCCGCTTGCGGATGGCATCGGCAAAAATATTGCGCGGATGGAAGATTTACTGGCGCGCGGGGCTGAGACGGACGTGCTCGACTATCTGTATTCGCTTTTCCCAGACTTCCGCTGGAGCCGGGCATCTTTCGAACAAGGCTTGCCGCCGATGCGCGAACACGCCCTGGCGAGATCGGCGGGCGCGGCATGAGCATTCCACTTTCTCTACCGCACATCAGCGAGCGCGAAGTAGAACTGGTAAATCACGTTTTGCGCTCGGGGCGACTAAGTATCGGGCCGTTTGTGGAGGAATTCGAGAAGCGGTTCGCCGATTATGTAGGGCGCAAGTTTGCCATAGCGGTGAATAGCGGAACGTCAGCACTGCATCTGTGCGTTCGGGCGCTAGGAATCGGGCCAAAAGACGAGGTTCTGACGACGCCGTTCACGTTTGTTGCTTCCGCGAACTGCCTCCTTTACGAAGGAGCCATGCCGTCATTTGTCGATATCGATCCTGCCACTCTGAACATCGATCCCCTGGCAATTCAACACGCGATTGAACGCGATTACATGATCGATAAGGTGCGGCGGCGGCTGGTCAACCGCCTCAACGGACGCACGCTCAAGGCCATTTTGCCCGTGCACGTCTTCGGCCTCCCCTGCGACATGCGGGCTATTCTGGGGATCGCAAAAGAATGGGGATTGTACGTAATTGAAGATGCCTGTGAGGCGCTCGGAGCGGAAATTCGCGGAACCCGAGCCGGCGCATTCAGCCACGCAGCCGCGTTCGGATTTTATCCGAACAAGCAGATGACAACGGGCGAGGGCGGCATGATTGTCACCGACGACGCGGCGATTGCCGAGTATTGCCGGGCGGCTCGCAACCAAGGACGCGAGGGTTCGGAAACCTGGCTCCGGCACTCACTCGTTGGGTTCAATTACCGACTCAGCGAATTGCACTGCGCATTAGGTGTGGCCCAACTGGAACGCATCGACGATTTACTGGCGGCTCGCGCTTCAGTTGCCGAGTACTACGCCGAATCGCTGGCGGATGTTCCGCAGATTGGGCTGCCTTGGGACCCCACGGACACCATTCGGAGCTGGTTTGCTTACGTCATTCAGATGAAGGGACCGGCCGGGCCCACGTTGCGCGATCGGTTGATCGCGGGGCTGAAAGAGCGGGATATTGCTTGCCAGACATATTTCCCGTGCGTCCACCTTCAGCCGTATCTCGAAAAGATGCGATTACTTCCCAAGCGGCCGCTATCGGTGGCCGAGTCGGCATCCGAACGATGTCTGGCTCTGCCGTTCTTCCCTTCCATGACGGAAGAACAGGTGGAGGAAGTTTGTACTGCGGTACGGGAAGTCCTCTCCAGAATGCCCGCCAGCGCGCGCCAACGGCAACTCATTGGTGCGCGCGGAGCCGCCTGATGCCATTGAGCCTTGAAACCATACCCTACGATTCGCCGGCAATCCGACCTGGAGCCGCCCGTACGGCGATTGTTCCACTATGTCCGCTCTGTGGCAGCCGGGAAAACAAAGAAGCGTTTGAGGACAATGGCTGCGAATTGCGCGTCTGTGGCTATTGTGGCCTGTTTTTTATCCATCCGTATCCTTTGAGCACGAAACGCCATTCCGAGGTGACTGCTGGAGCGATCGACGGCATCGATCTTCTCGATTGCGAGCGGCGCTACGACGGGGAGCGGCTCTATTACGAGCGCCATTTCCGTTTGATTGAGAAAGAGTGTCGCGACGCGCATTCATTCCTTGATGTCGGTTGCGGGACCGGCCGGCTGCTGGAATTGCTTTCAACTCGAACGGAAATGAAGCGGATGGGCATCGAGCTGAACGCACAAGCCGCACAATTCGCCCGCAGAGTTGCGAATTGCGAAATATTGGAAATTCCGTTTGAAGAATTCCACGGTTCGGATTGCTTCGATGTCATCTCGATGATCAACGTCTTTTCGCATATTCCTTCGCTTGATGGATTGTTTGCCGCGCTTCGCGCGACGCTCGCGCCCGAAGGAAAGGTAATTCTACGAACCAGCGAAATGAGCACAGGCGTGAGCCGCTGGAACCAGCTTCATTGGGGCATTCCCGACGATCTGCATTTTCTCGGGCTAAACACGATTGCGTTTCTCTGCCGCAAATACGGTTTCGAGTTACGCAGGCACGTGCGGATCCCCTATGAGGACGAACTTTTTCTGAAATCACGATGGCAACAGATGGGACGGCGCCATCTGGTCAATTTCGCAAAGCAAACGGCGATCCGCCTGCCGGGAGCGCTTACCACGATGAAATCGCTGTATCGGGCAGGTTTGGGAAATCGCTTGTTTGTGTCGTTCATCGTTCTTTCGCCGATTTCCATATCGAAAGCAGATGCGGCGACAGGAAGGGCGTAGGTTTTCATGGCGACAGCGTCCGCAACCACAGCCGTCCGCAGCCCGCTGATTGTGCGAACTGTGCGCACACAACCGCACCTTTACAGTGCGATTTGCAAAGCGCGAATCCTTTATTCGCGACGCGTCGCCGGGTCGGGCGCCCGCGCACTTTTTCGAAAAAACCGTGCACTTTTTGAGATGAATGCATTCGAGGCGGACCAGGTTCACTCGCTCCGTACGGCGGGTTACTCGCTTGCTCCTTCTTTCTTCACGGGTGAGACGACAAACACTCTCTTTTCACGGGCGGATGCCGCGTTTCGCTCGCTACAGATCGATTTTCGCCGCGCCTACACCGTGCAAAATGGAGAGCGCGCAAGCCTCGCCGGGCTCTCATACGAAGAGTTGGCGGCCAGCGAAAAAATGATCGCGCTTCGCGATCCGCTTGTGCTGATTCCGGAACTGGCAGAAGTGGCGTTTTCCGAGAGCATTCTGAAGATCGCGGCGAATTTTCTGGGCTGCGTGCCGCCGCTCTATCGCGTGATGGTGGTGCGCGACTTTCCGCACAACAGACCGCTACATTCCAGCAATTTCCACAAGGATAACGACGAGTCAGATTCGATGCAGATTTTTATTTACCTCGTGGATATCGACGACCAGTGCGGGCCGCTGGTTTACGTTCCCGGCTCGAATCATTACGACGTGCGTTCCTGCCGCCCACGTCTTTCGCGCGATTTGGGAGTCGCCGGGAACGATGGCCGGTTGAGCGATGTGGAAGTCGAGCGAGCGTATCCGCGGCACACATGGTCCGTGCTGCGAACGGGCCGCGGCAGCATCGCCGCAATCCACGGCAATGGCATCCACAAGGGACCCGCGTGGAGCCGTCCGGGCGATCCCGCCAATCGCGCGCGTACTGCAATACGGCTCGATTTGCACGGGCATAAATCGGGCGTCGTCAGAGATCAACGCGAAAATCGCATGCCGCTGCATGTGTGGGACAACATGAGCCCTTTGCAGCGTCTCTTCGCTCATCCGACGTTCGTCGAAACCCGACCGGAACATGTCGCACAAGCGGCCGGAGCATAAAAAGGAAGACGAATGTATTTGCAAGCCACCGCATCACGAGCGGCCACTCTTCTGGCCAGGAACCCGGGCCTTTTTTGCCGCGTGATGCTGGGAAAAGTGAAGAGCGCCCGTCGAATGCCTCCGCTTCCCGCATGCAAACGCATGAGTGGCGTTCTTTTCGAATACGATCTCGCGGACTATCGCGGCACGGCGCCGATGTATTTTGGCTCGTACGCGCCTCTTGTTATCGAAGCAATGCGTAAGTACCTGGCACCAGGGGGCATCTTCATTGATGTGGGCGCAAACATCGGCTATCTCTCCGCTATTGCTGCCGGCCTTGTTGGAACCGGCGGCGAAGTTCATTCCTTTGAGCCCGTGCCTGCGTATTGCCGACGGCTACAGCGGCTCGCCGAGCTGAATCCACGCCATTCGATTTTTCCTAGTGGCTGCGCCGCCGGCGAGTGCGCAGGGACATGCACGATATACGTGACGCGCGAACCGGGTCAAAACACGATGGTTCCTGCATATCAGCGGCGAGCCGAGATTGTTTCGACGCTAGATGTGCCAGTCGTGAGGCTCGACGATTACATTGCCGAAAAGAAAATGACTCGCATTTCGTTGATCAAAATCGATGCGGAAGGCTTCGAATTGCCCGTCGTGAAAGGGCTTGAGCGATATTTTTCCACGAGACGCGAGCGGCCACCCATCATTTGCGAGATTGCGCCGCGAGCGTATTCGTTACTCGGAAAAAGCCTGTCCGACCTCGAGAACTATATGGGGCAGTTTGGGTACTCGGCTCGTGACCTTGTCGATGGAAGGACTTCCGTGAATCTGCGGCAAATCAAGCAGGTAGAGGACGTCCTATTTCTTGCGCGGTGATTCGTTAATGAGCACAATCGCCAAATTCGATACGTGGCGCTCGGAATCGCGCATGTCTCTTCCATCGGCTGCAATTCTGGGTTGCGCGGCTGCAATCGGATCGCTCTTCGCATTTGCGGCGATGAACCCGCGCATCTTGCTGTATGTGGCGGGCTCAGCGCTCACGGTGGCGCTACTGCTCTTCCCCGAGTTTGCGCTAGCGCTCTACGTGATTGTAGGTGACGTAAAGGGCGATGACCGTGTGGCGGCGCTGCTGCCGTTCGACTGGACAATCGCTGTCGGCGCGGTACTGGTAGTGGGTATTGCACTGAACGTGCTGCGAGGGCGGCGTATCGCGAGAATATCGCCCGCTTATTTTCTGCTTGCTGCATTGATCTTGTGGATGGCGGCAAGCCTTGCGTACACGCCAAATTTCAACGCGGGTCTGGAGAAACTTGGACGATTTCTCACCGTGACGACGATCGTGATCGTCGCGCCGTTTTTTGTATTAGGCACACCGAAGGCAATGAATCGATTCCTTGCCGCTTTTGGCGTAGCGGCGTTTGCGATATGCGGCTATGCGCTGCTCGGACTAGGCAGTGACGATCGGCTCGTTTCGCCCAGTGACAATACGATTGGGCTGGGCCACGTGGCATGCGCCCTCGTGATGTTGTTGTGGTTCGCAGCGATTCCGCGGGATCGGTGGCCGCTTCGGCTACTCTTCTATGCATTGTTCTCCGTACCGGCAATCGCGCTGATCGGGTCCGGCTCGCGCGGGTCGGCGATTGCATGCGTACTTGCGATTCTGTTGAGCCTCTATTTCTGCCGGGAGAGAATTACGGATTTCGCTGTGATCGCTGCTGGAGGGTTATTGGCGATTCCCTTCCTCGGTATCCCTGCCGCGTCATTCGATTATTTGGCGACGCTCGTAAAGAGCGGAAGCGTCAATGCCCTGTTGGATTTCCGAAGTGACCTGCTCGCATACGGGTGGCAGCTTTTGCAGCGGCATCCACTGATCGGCGCCGGAATCGACGGCTTCCAATATTCTTCTCCGAACCCGAACGTCTATAAGTGGCCGCACAACATCTTTTTGGAAATCGCATGTGAGCTGGGGATTCCAGCATTCCTTATCGTCGTGGCCTTTTTGGGGGCGGCGGCCCGCGAATCGTGGCGTCAATTGCGCGTCAGCGTGCCTGCCTGCGGTACGCTGACGCAATTAGCAGCAGCATGGCTGCTGCTCGGAATCGTAAACGGGCTCAACACGGGCGACATCAATTCGGATCGTACCACTTGGCTCTTCGCAAGCATTGTGTTCGTGGTGGGAACCTACGCGCGCACTAATTTGACATGTCACGCACACGCGACGGCTTCGTCACATCCCGCTCTGAGTGGAGACGCGTGAAATATGACGTCGCCTGCACTACAGATTGCACCGGCTGTTGCTGAACGAAGACAAGTTGCAGACGTGCATTCGCGAGTCGGCAGGCGCTCTGATGGTGCTGATCGACGTAATTTTTGCCATTTCACTACCGCGCATACGTCGTTAAAGAGTCGATCTTTTCATCGTCAGTGCATGCCGTTGTCTGAAGCCGGCTTCGACGTTAGCTATGTCTCGCCTGCTTCCGAAGTGCGAGATGTGCCGGGCATCCGATTCGTACGGTTAGGTAGGCCTGCTTCATTTACGGGACGCGCGTTCGGGCAAATTCGGCTGTTGCAGACGCTTCTTCGGCAGCACGCGGACATATATCACTTCCAGGACCCTCAGCTACTGCCGTTGAGCATGGCGCTCAAACTCGTGTTGCGGAAACGCGTGATTTACGACGCGTATGAGGACTTCCCTTCCATGGCGGCACACAAATCGGCTCTACCGCGGGCGTTGCGAACGCTCCTCTCAAAGATGATCGCGGGCGCGGAGTGGCTCGGCGCGCTTTGCTTCGACGCCATCATGACGGCCGATCCCTTTACGATGCGCCGCTTGGCAGGCGTCGGGGAGAGTCATAAGCGTGTCTTCTACAATTTTCCGAATCTCGAGTTCTTTTTCTTTGCGCGGCGGCAAGAGCAAAACAAGCGTTTCGATCTCGTTTATCGCGGCGGGCTCTCTGAGCGCGCGGGCACTTTTCTGCTGCTGGATGCTTTGCAAAAACTTGCCATTGCGGGAAGGGGCGTCCGGCTCCTGCTCATCGGGTATTGCGATGACGCCGAAGGCGAGCGCCAGTTGCGCAACCAGATTGCAAAGCGCGGCCTTGCAGAGCACGTGGAAATACGGGGACGCATTCGGCATGAAGACATGGCGGCCGCGCTTGGCGGGGCGCGGATCGGCATTAGCCCACTCATGGACATTGCGAAATTCCGGATCAATATTCCAGTGAAGATATTCGAGTATTGGGCGTGCGGACTGCCGGTAATCGCCAGCGATCTTCCCCCTTCGCATCCATTCATGCACGGTTCGGGCGCAGGACTCTGCTTCCCTGCAGGAGATGCACATGCGCTCGCGCGTGCGATCGGGTATCTGCTCGACCATCCGGAAGAAGCTGCAGCGATGGGAAAGCGCGGCCGTGAAATTATCGAGAAGCGCCTGAACAATCGAGGCGAAGTGCGGAAGCTAATTTCGCTGTGTCGCTCGATCTTGTGTGAGGGGCACGCTACCGCAATGACGGAACAGGAACATGCTTGAGCCGATCGTTCGCAACAATCTCCATCGCTTGCATGGCGTGTACGACCGCGTTCCTTCAGCGGCTCGCCATCTGCTGACGAGCGCACGCGGCCTGCTGCTGGCAAAAATCCGTTATTCGGGCGCTGCCCTGAACGCGCTGCAGCGGCTTCGCAAGCAGGAACGCTGGAGCGCCGCGGAAATTCACCGGCTTCAATTGGCACGGCTGCAAGAAACACTCGATCATGCGCGCGGGACGACGGCGCATTACCGAAATTATCCGCGAATCAGTCTGCGTTCGTCCGACGATTTGCGCCGCTTGCCGATTCTTTCGCGAGAGGTGGTTCGCCGCGATCCGACCCAGTTTTTTTCGGATTCCGTTCCCGCGCGCGAACGAATGCACGCCGGTACCACAGGCACAACCGGCGCAAACCTGACTGTGGCGTACAGTGAGCGGGCGCTCGCTGAAAATTGGGCTTTTCTGCTGCGACAGTGGGCATGGGCGCGCGTACTGCCGCGAACTCCGCGCCTGACGCTCTTCGGCGCACGCGTGGTACCTGCAAACCGCAACAGGCCGCCTTACTGGACATATAACATGGCGGAGCGGCAGCTCTTGCTCAGCATCTTTCATCTCTCGACGAGGACCGCCTCCGATTATCTCGATTGCCTGTCGCGTCATGCAGGCAAGGTGCTGGAGGGTTTCCCTTCCGTGCTCGCGATCCTGGCGGATTTTGCTGAGCGCCGCGGCAGAACAATTCCTATGCGCGCGATTTTTACCAGCGGGGAGCCGTTATATCCAGATGTACGAGAGCGGATTGAAAAGGCCTTTCGCGCGCGGATATTTGACAGCTACGGCATGACCGAACTTTGCGGCTTGGGACAGGAATGCGAAGCGGGAGAAATGCATCTTGCACCTGAGTATGGCTTTCTCGAAATAGTGAACGATCATGGGGAGCCCGTCGAATCCGACGAAGAGGGGCATTTCGTCTGGACTGGCTTCCTCAACGCGGCGATGCCGCTGATTCGCTATCGCGTGGGTGACCGGGGAAAGTGGCGAACAGGCGCGCCTTGCGCGTGTGGACGTGCATTTCCGAGGGTGATCCCAACGATTACGCGTGAAAGCGATGTGCTTCGCGCCCCGGACGGCCGGCTTTTCTCGCCGCGCGCGCTCAATCAACTGCTGAAACAGACGACCGCTTTGCGCTTCTGCCAATTTGTTCACGAACGGCTGGATCGCGTGGTGGTAAGAGGCGTGGCGTCTGGCGGACTCGCTTCAGAAGAAGTGATGAAGGTGCGGGCGCGACTGCAGCAATTGCTGGGCAATTCGGCGAACGTCACGGCTGAACTCTCTGATGCGCCGATATCACGCCAGGGCGGAAAAATCCCGCTCATCGTGAATCAGGTGCCGCGATGAACCGCCGACGCGTGATTGTGAATGCGGACGATTTCGGATTGAGCCGCGGAATTTCCGACGCAATTCTGACGGCGTACAGATGTGGAATTCTCACCAGCGCGTCGATCATGGCAAATCAGGCGGCATCTGAATACGCGATTGAGCTCTTGCGGCAGATGCCTGGGCTCGGCGTCGGTGTTCATCTGAATTTGACCGCGGGCCGACCCGTGCTACCTGTGCGCGACGTTCCTTCGCTTGTTGACGCCAATGGCGACTTCTATTCGCTCGCCGTTGTAGCGCGCAGATTGTGGACTTTCGGCGCGCGCAGTGCGGAGATCGAGGCAGAATTTCGCGCGCAGATTCGTTGGCTCAAGGTTCATGGGGTGGTGCCGACTCACGCCGATTCCCATCAGCATGTGCATCTTTATCCTGCCGCGCTGACGGCGTTTGTGCGGGCGGTGAGAGCGGAAGGCATCCACTGTGTTCGCGCGCCTCGTTGTAGCGTTTGGCCGGCGAAGGGGCCTGCGGGTGGTCCGCACGAGGGTCCGCTCGCGCGACGGCTGGCCGTTCAGGCTTATCGCGGGATTGTGCAATTCACAGCACTTCGCGGTTTCGCGATGCCGCACAGCCGTATTTCGTTCCGCGCAGCGGACCGTCGAGATCTAAGCGGCATAGTCCGATGCTGGCGCACCGCGTTCGACAATCTTCCGGCAGCGGATTTCGAGCTGACGTGCCATCCCGGATTATTTAGCGCGGGCTTTTCGCAATCGGACCGAATCGCCGCGCAGCGCGAGGAAGAGCTAACGGCGCTGACAAATACGGAAATCAGAAAAGCCGCTCAGAGAAATCGGATTCAGCTGATTCGGTACACCGATCTGCACGCAGAAAAGCCGCAGCAAGAGCGCGCGGCCGAGGTAACAACCGCGTGAAGCGAGATAGGGCATGATAGCTGTCTTTTTTATATGCCTCGTTATCATAGCGTACGTCTACGCAGGATATCCGCTGCTTCTTCGCGCAGGCGCGTTCGGCGCGCGATACGACTGGAAGTGCGGTCTCACGAAGCTGCCTTTTATCACCATCATCGTTCCCGCGCATAACGAAGAAGCGTCCATTGCGGCAAAAATCGAAAACCTGCTCGCTTCGGACTATCCGCGCGAACGCATGGATATTCTGATCGGAAGTGACGGCTCTTCGGACCGTACAGAGGAAATTGTCCGAGGCTATGCCGGCGACGGAGTCGGCCTCATTTCCTTTCCCCAGCAACATGGTAAGAGCGCGATACAGAATGGTCTTGTCTCTCTTGCGAGCGGTGCAATTCTCGTCTTCACGGATGCAGATTGCACGTTCGGATCACAAACGCTTCGACTGCTGATCAATAATTTTGCCGATCCTGCTATTGGTCTTGTCACCGGACGGCCGAGTTTCGCAAATCCCCGGGAAACAGGCGTCACGCGCAATGAAGGGATTTACTTGCGATATGAGACGTGGCTTCGCCGCGAGGAAAGCGCGCGCGGCTTACTCGCACTCGCGTCGGGTTCGCTCTTTGCGATGCGTCGCGATCTGTGGCAACCGCTGGACACTTCTATGGGCGACGATTTTGCGCTTCCACTGCGCGTCGCGATTAAAGGCTTTCGAAGCGTCCTCGACGACCGGGCGGTTGCCGTCACGCAACTGACGCAGAATCAGGCGGACTCCATGTTTCGCATGAAGATGCGAATTATCGCCAAAGATTTTCGCGCTCTGCTGGTGTACCGGGAAATGCTCAACCCATTCCGACACCGCGCTTTGGCTCTGGCCCTCTGGTCGCACAAGCTCTTACGTTGGCTCATACCGTATTTTTTGATCGCGCTGTTTTCAGCGAATACTCTGCTGCTCTCGAGCCCGTTGTCGCGGCTGTTTTGGGGATTGCAGGTTGCATTTTATGCGCTTGCGTGCTGCGGCCTCTATCTTCGCGGCGCCGTACGCACGGCGATTGTCGCAATCCCAACATCCTTTTGCATCGTCAACGCTGCGGCCTTGATGGGCACATTAAGTTGTATTCTCGGACGCTCCTTCGGCCAGTGGGCACCTGACCGACCTACTTCACGGCGGACGAGCGCCGTTCAATCCCATGGTGCGCGCACGTGAAGCAGCGGCAAATCATGCTGAATGCGCTTAGCACGGTGGCGCAGATCATCGGCAACGCAGTGGTGCTTTTTTTCCTGTATCGTTTTCTGATTCGCGCTGTAGGAGTAGAGCGGCTCGGCGTCTGGTCGCTTCTACTCGCCACAACATCTCTCGTCACGCTTGCGAATCAGGGCCTCTCGATGAGCATCGTGAAATTCGTTGCGAAGTACGCCGGCCGTGAGAGTGCAGCGGATATATCTCTCCTGGTCCAAACAGCGCTCATCACGGCTGGGGTGATCCTTGCGGTAATTTCGATCGGTCTTTTCCCAGCCGCGCGCTGGGCGCTTGCGTTTCTGTTGCCGGCGGCGCGCCTGCCTGAAGCCCTGGCCATTCTTCCCTTCGCACTCATTTCGCTATGGTTCAATGTGCTCGGAACCATTGTGCAGGCCGGCCTGGCGGGCCACGAACTTATTACTCTGTGCAATTACGTCGAATTCGCGGGCTCATTGTCTTACTTGGGACTGGCGTTTCTGTTCGTTTCACGCGATGGCTTGCTGGGCCTGGCCGGCGCACAAGCCGCACAGAGCGCATTCGGGCTGGCAGCTGCATGGTTGCTTCTGCGGCGACAAGTTCCAGGCTTGCCAATTGTCCCACGCCAGTGGAGTCGAGCGCGGTTCAAGGAGATGCTTGCGTATGGCGTCCATTTTCAGTGGATCACAATCTGCCAATCGCTTCGGGAGCCAGTGACGAAGGCTCTTTTGACGAAATTCGCGGGGCTCGCTTCGACCGGTTTTTATGACATGGCATCCCGCCTCGTTGTCACACTGCGAGAAATGATTGTCCAATCGAATCAGGTGCTTGTACCTACGATCTCGAATATGCAACAACGCGACCGCGAGGCAATACCACGGATCTATCGCACGTCGTACCGCATTCTTCTATTCCTGGCTGTGCCTTCCTTTGCCGTTCTCGTCGTCGCGAGTCCGCTTGTTTCGGTTGTGTGGATTGGGCACTATGAAGCGATTTTCGTTCGCTTCGTCGCAATACTCGCCGTGGGATGGCTGGTCAACGTGTTGTGCAATGCCGCGTACGTGGTCGATCTCGGGACAGGTGCGTTGCGCTGGGTCTCTATCGGGTGCGCGGTAACAGCAGTTTTGAACGCGGGCGTCGGATTCCTGGCCGGGGAACTCGCCGGCGGCACTGCCATAGTTGCAACTGCATCGGGATCGTTAATCGCAGGCTATTTGATCGTACTCGTAGCGCATCATCGGGGAACTCACGAGAGCTACCGAATGCTTTTGCCCGCAGAGAGCCGGACGACCCTGATGCTAAGCATCGCCGGCGTCCTCACAATTGTGCCCATACTGTACTCGTTGGCTTCGCGCGCCGAGATTCCCATGAGCGTGCTGGCTTCCATAGTTTTGGCATTTGCCGCGCTGCTGGCACTTCCCGTGTGGGAACATCCGCTTCGCCGACGGCTTTTTCAGCAACTCGCGTCAGGAATGCTCACGTGAATGCAGCCCACAATCTGGGAGCGAGCTCCGTTGCGACTGTCTGGCAGTCCGCACAATACCCAGAGATAAAGACTCGGATTGCCATCGCAGGAGACTTTCTGCCCGCAGGAAATTTGGCGATTGGTGCAGCGACTTCCTGGCGCGAACTAGCAGTGCCCCTCTTGCCGCACTTCGCCGACGTGGATACGACATTCGTAAATCTGGAATGCGCGCTCGATGTAGACGATTTACAGGCGCGGCCGTTGAATGGAATCGGTCAAATTGTTTGGGCCAATGGCGAAGTTATCGATTATTTGGCCGCGATCCGATGTCGAGGGGTGAGTCTCGCAAACAATCACGCGTACGATTTCGGTCCTGCGGGCGTTCAACGAACGCGTAAAGCGCTCCTCGCTCGCCAGCTCGTGCCGCTGGGAGCCGGGCGAGTAGTTCGAGATACGCCGGAAATTTTTGTTTGGCAAGGGCCGGGCGATCTTCGCGTCGGGTTCTGGGCTGCGGCAAAGGCTTCGCGTGAGCTTGCAACCAGAACCATGGCCGGAGTTGAGCCTGCGACGAACAGTCGCGCCGATGAGGCGCTCGCGCTGATGAAAGAAAGCGGCGTGACGTTTTCCATAGCTCTGCTCCATGCAGGCTCGCTCCGCACGAATCGGCCCGCCCCAGAAGACGTCACTCTTTGTCGCGCCTTGGCGACCGGCGGATTCGACATCGTTGCTGCCGCTCATTCGCACCGAATTGCAGGCGCCGAAAGGTTTACACACAATGACGGCAGACAATCCTTCTGCTTCTACGGGCTCGGCAGTGTCGTCTCCGGATACATCGCATCGGAAGCGGAACGCGAAGGACTCATCGTGATTGCAGGCTTCGACTCGACAGGCCATCTGGTTGAAATCAGTGTCCGTCCGGTTTTCCTTCTATATAGCGGCTTGGGCGAAGTCCCTTCACTAGCGAAGGCGGACTCCATCGTTGATCGGTTTAGTGCGCTTTCCGCAGAAATTGGCGACGGCTCTTATCGCTCGGCCTTCTACCGCGACGTGTCCGCCAACCTCATCAACCTTTACCTGCGAGATGCTCGAGCGGCGCTCTGCCACTCGGGCATTCGCGGACTCATTCGCAAAGCTGCGCGGATTCGCCTGTGCCATGTAAAACGCCTAATGCATCGCATCTTTGCCACATGAAGCGCGAAGCTGTGGCGGCATTCATAAGCTTTTTTGTCACTCTGGCGCTCGTGCCGCTAGTTCGCCGCTTCTGCCAACGCGGGCACATTCTCGATAAGCCCGGCCCGCTAAAGATTCACACGCAGCCGATTCCGAGACTAGGAGGCGTCGCGATATTCTTTGGTCTTCTTGCGGGCCTACTCGCGTCGGACGCCCGCGACTACGCCGCGCATTGGCAATTCTTTGCCGCAATATTGATAATCTGGGCAGCTGGACTCATTGACGATTGGCGCGGTTTGTCGGCCGCTTCGAGGCTCGGCGTGCAGGTTCTATGCGCAGTTTTTCTATGGCAAGGCAGTTGGCACATCCCACTTTCGGTAAATGCACCAATGCAAATCGGTCTGCTCTGCCTCTTCGTAATTTTGTTCGCGAATTCGTTCAACTTCCTCGACGGGGCGGATGGACTCGCCACAGGTGTATCGTGCGTAATTTTTCTCTCGTATCTGGCTATGCCACCGTCATCGCTAACGCCCTTGGGATTCTCTACGGCGCTCTGCACTACGGTCGCATGCCTTGCCTTTCTGGTTTTCAATTGGCATCCCGCGTCAATTTTTCTAGGGGACTCGGGTTCGACTCTGTTGGGCTTCTTGGCTGCATTTGTCAGCTTGGACTTCGCAAATACAACCGGCTCCGGATATTCGTTCATTTTGGCATTTGCTATCGCTGCCCTGCCGATTTTTGACGCGCTACGCGTTATCATCAAGCGACTTGCCCGTCGCGCATCCCCTACATTCGGCGACCGCCAGCACTTTTATGACGCATTGCTCGCCGCAGGTTGGCGGCCGGCAAGAGTGGCAGTGGCGTCGTGGATAATCGTCGCTTTTTGCGGCGTGATTGCGATAAGCATCATGCGGTTGCATGCCTCGATCGCATGGTCTCTAATTGCGTTCTTTTTAGTCGCGACGTTCGTCTATGTTGCGACAACCATACGTGGAAAGAACTCCAGAGTGGCCTCCGGGGCATCAGAAAAATATTCTTTTTGTGAAATTTTTGTTAGCGCCAGAAACCGGGCCGAACCAAGCCCGCGAGACGAACTCTAGCTCTGCGTGTTGTAAATCGTGCGAGGGCCGCGCCGATTGCGATCCTGCGGCTTCGATTCTTTTGGAGCATTGCCCAGTTGGACCAGCAACTTCCGTAATTTGATTCTTTCTTCGAGATCCATCTCGACAACTTCGAACGTGCGGGCCTGGGTATTCGCATCGCGAATGATCGTTTGCGCATAAACCTGCTTGGAACCGCTTTGCAGCTTCAGATCGACCACGCTGCCGGGATGCAGCGTTTGATCGGAGATTGCGACACCGCCGCTCAGGGCCATTTCGGGAATTTCTATGCGGCAATTCTCTTTTAGATTTGTGGTCGAACCCGGTACAGGATGCTCAAGACGCAGTCGCCGATAGCGGCGCTGACGAGTGGCGGAAGACGACGGGTCCGGATCGAGCGGCTCGATAGACAACTCCGCCGCACTCAAACCGCTCTTTGGCATGAAATCGTGAATCCACTCAGGGTCCACTTTCTCAAGTGCCTGCGCCGCAACGATTCGCAACTCCGTTGGATTTGCCCAACGCCATGCCTTTCGAGCCTCGACAATCCTCCGCAGCACGCTGGAAGCACCCGAAGTTCGGAGCCTTCCAAGCGCTTCCATGGCTTTGAGCTGCAGGTATGTGCTTGAACCCTTCGGAAGATCACCTTCGGCGACCCGCAACAGGCGCGTATCCGCGCTCCGTTCGCCGCTCATACCTATCTCGTCGATGGCGAGCGGCCGAATCATCGGATCGAGATGATCGAAAAGATCGACGAGGAGACGTCCGCGGCCGGCCGCTCCGCTTGCGGCAATCTGCCGCACAACCCGGTCATGGCCGGTCCTTTTCCATTCGGAAAGGAGGCCGGGGAGCGATTCCATCAGTGTTTCTATATCGAGACGGGCCAGAATGCCCACCGTATCGACAGATTCGTGCGGCGCTCCATGGCGAAGCTGCTTGCGCAGGTGATCGAGAGCCTCAGGACCTAGCGACTCGACTATTGAGAGCAATAACTCGCAATCTTCCCGGAAACCTGAGCGGCTGAATCTGGCCGCGATGTTCTCCGTTGCGGTCTCCGGCATTCGACGCAGTAGGTGCGTCAGTCCTTTGGGGACGCTGCTTGATTTCAGCGCATCCTCGATGAACTCCGGCAAACGTCCCTCAACACCGATTCTCGGGTACAGGCTCTTGCCCGCTCCCGGGCGCTCTGCCTCGAGGTAGTCCGCCATCTCGATCGAACGCCGCATAGCCGTATAGGATCGCTTCGCTGCGCCCTCTCGCGAAAGGCGCACAAACGCCGCGCTCACAAGGCTCTGGAGCTCGGCATCGTTTTCCTCAGCAAGCTGTAATCCGACTTGACGAATCAAGCCTACAAAGAGCTTTTCGTCGCACGCGGCATACGTCGGCGCAAGCTCCGCCAAGCCCATCGCTACCTGTCTGCGATGGTCCGGGGCCTTGTCCGCGATGAATGAAGCATAATGAACGAGTACTTCCTGTGCTTTGTCATTTTCCCCACGCGCACGCAACATGTCGACGTGCTCCCGCACTTTCGCACCGGGCACACACCAGGCGTCCGCTCCTTCCAGCAC
>DATNBB010000106.1:0-4169 GCA_035607335.1 Binatia bacterium
GCCATGGCACCTTTGTGAATTTTTCTCAGATACGCCCCAGCCGGGAAGGCGTCTGGAAGTCCAATGCTCACGCGGCGAATCGACTTGAATAACAAAACGGCCAGAGAGTGTCAACGGACATCTCCAACCCAGGCCATTTAGGCCCGCGCACGCTCCCCTTGCATCGTTTCTGGATGCGAGACGCAGCGGGGCCGTTGCCTGCCAGTTTTGGTACTCTGGAAAGCAAGGGCAGGAATATGATACGCAATCAGATGACATTACCCGAATTATTTGACCGTTCATTGGTCGCCCGCAAAAACGCAATCGGGCTTGAATTTCAGGGCACGAGGTTCACTTTTGGCGAGATCGATGCTCGCAGCAATCGATTGGCAAATCTACTTGTGGAAAGAGGGTTGAAACCCGGCGACCGGTTGTGCGTTTATCTGTCAAATTCGGTCGAATCAATCGATCTTTTTCTCGCTTGCGCGAAGCTGGGCCTCATCTTCGCGCCGATCAATATTCTCTATCGCGATCGCGAAGTCTCACACATCTTGAGCGACGCCGAGCCTTTCGCCATTGTCACCGACGCAAAAATCGACGCATCTGTGCCGGTTTGGACTCGCGCGGAACTCGTCCGCGAGGCTGAGGACTTCCCGATCACACGTCCGGCCGCAACGTTCGACGACCAGGGCGCTGCGGGGATTATTTACACCTCTGGAACGACGGGCAGATCGAAGGGTGCCGTCCTCTCGCACGGCAATTTCTCGGCCAACGCTCTCACGCTCCTTGAGGCATGGCAGATCACTGATGCGGACCGTTTTCTGCTCGCGCTGCCGCTCTTCCATATACACGGCCTCGGAAATGGCCTTTGCTGCTGGCTCGCGAGCGGGTGTCGAATGCGCTTGCTGGAGCGCTTCGAGCATCATAAAGCCGCCGCGGAATTCCTGGACTTTGCGCCGACGCTTTTCTTCGGCGTGCCCACAATATATGTCCGCATGCTCGACTTTGACGGTGATGCAGCGCGTCAGATCGGCAGCCGGATGCGACTCTTCGTCTCAGGCTCCGCGCCGCTTTCCGCGCACGTGTTCGAGCAATTTCACGGCAAATTCGGCCACGCCATTCTTGAACGGTACGGCATGAGCGAAACGTTCATGATCGCCAGTAATCCCTATACGGGCGAACGTCGCCCCGGCACCGTTGGCCTACCCTTGCCAGGTGTAACGGCCGAACTCCTCAAGCCGGGCGGCGAACTTGCCGCTCCTGGTGAGACCGGCGAGATTCACGTGAAAGGGCCGTGCGTTTTTCGCCGCTATTGGCGCGGACAGGCATCTTTTACGCGGGAATTCTTTCGCACGGGCGATATCGCCACGCTCCGAAGACGGCTATTACACGCTCTGCGGCCGCCAAAGCGACCTGATCATCTCCGGCGGCTTCAACATCTATCCCCGCGAAATCGAAGATTTCTTGCAGGAGCAGCAGGAGGTTGCCGAGGCAGCGGTTGTGGGCCGTACCGATCCCGTGCGCGGCGAAATTCCTGTCGCTTACGTTGTCTTGCGCAATCCGGCGGGCACAGCCGAACTCGAGCGCCGCTGCCGCGAGAGTCTTGCCTCATTCAAAGTGCCGCGCCAATTCATCCCAATCGAAAAGCTCCCGCGCAACGCCATGGGCAAAATCCAAAAGCACCTCTTATAGCTAATTAGCACGATTCCATAGCACGCTGTTTTGCGCGGGGTTCTCGGTGGGCGCTCTTGACGTTGCTTTGCCTTGTAACGGCCGATCCGCTTCGGCTGGGCGCTTTACATCTGTGGCGGATGGACTCGCTTTGCCGTCGGTGGATCATCCTTGCTGCATGCTAACCTTCGCGCCCACCATCAGTCTAAACGACTTACGCCATATTATTTTTTATAGCGTTTTACCGTTAGGGTCGCTTTTTTGATATAAAAGTTCCTTTGATTCAGCATCATAAAGCAGACGATCTGCTGGGTTGCCCTTTGCATGGAGGCAAGCATTGATAGAAGTAAAAGATTTAACGAAGTCCTACGGCCAGATTACCGCAGTCGACCACGTCTCATTCGGTGTGAATAAGGGCGAAATCCTCGGCTTTCTCGGTCCAAACGGCGCCGGGAAAACCACCACGATGCGCATTCTCACGGGTTTTATGCCGGCCACGTCCGGCACCGCCAGCATCGCCGGTTTTGACGTCACAAACCAGTCGCTCGAAGTCCGCCGCCACATCGGCTACTTGCCCGAAGCGCCGCCCGTTTATCCCGATATGAGCGTGGAATCCTATCTCGATTTCGTCGCTCGCATTAAGAATGTCCCGGCCGAAAAGCGCCGCCCGCGCGTTGACGACGCCATGGCCAAAACAAATCTCACCGAGCGCCGCCACGAACTCATCAAGCGCCTTTCGCGCGGCTACAAGCAGCGCGTCGGCATCGCCCAGGCGCTCGTGCACGATCCGGACGTCATCATTCTCGACGAGCCGACTGTCGGCCTCGATCCCAAGCAAATCATCGAAGTGCGCCACCTGATCAAAAGCCTCGCGGGCAATCACACGATTATCTTGTCCACGCACATCCTGCCCGAAGTGAGCATGACGTGCGATCGCGTCGTCATCATCAACAAAGGTAAAGTCGCCGCCGTGGACACCCCGCAGAATCTCACGTCGCAACTCAAAGGTGGCCTCCGCGTCCGCGTCGAAGCACGCGCGCCCGAAGCCGCGTTGAAAGATGCGCTTATGAAGGTCCCTGGCGTGAAAGGTGTGCAAATCGAAGGCGCGCACAACGACGGCCACATGATCGCCACCGTCGAAGGCACGCAAGGCAGCGACATCCGCAGCGAAATCGCCGCTGGAATTGTCGGCAAAGGCTGGCCGCTTTACGAATTGCGTGGCGTCAGCATGAGCCTGGAAGACATCTTCCTCCAGCTCACCACCGACGATGCCTCGCACGCGCAGCCGGCAAATTAATCGCAAGCTAACTGGGAATTATAGGGGCGGAGGTAAGAATGCAAGGTTTGTACGCAGTTTATCGCAAGGAGTTGGGCCATTATTTCGTATCGCCAATGGCTTACGTCGTAATCGGCATTTTCATTCTCTTTTGCGCGTTCGTCTTTAATTACGACACGCAAGCCGTCATATTCCAGTCCACGCAGGCGCAGATGCAGGGCATGAGCATGCCGATGGACTTGCCCGGCCAGGTCATGACGGGCTTTTTCATGTTCCTCGCCACCATGCTGCTCTTCGTCACGCCTATGCTCACCATGGGCATCTACGCCGAAGAGCGCAAGCGCGGCACCATGGAATTGCTCATGACGTCGCCGATCACCGAAATCCAAATCGTCCTCGGCAAGTTTTTTGCAGCGTTCACATTATTTTTCGCGATGCTTGTCCCCACGCTCGTGCCGGTCGCGTTTCTGTACTTCACCAGTGACCCGCACCTCCCGGTGCGAATCATCGCCTGCGGCTATCTCGGCGCAATTCTCGTCGGGGGTTCGCTCATCGCGCTCGGCACGTTCATCTCGTCGTTGACGGAAAACCAGTTAATTGCCGCCGTGCTCACGTTTGCCGTCTTTCTCATCATCTGGATCATCGACATTCTTGGCAGCCCGACGGGCAATTCCGCCACGGTGCTCGGATATTTTTCCGTCGTGCGCCACTTTCAGGATTTCGCGCGTGGAGTCATTGACACTTCAAGTTTGGTTTACTTCGCCAGTCTGATGGTGTTTTTCGTATTTCTCACCGTGCGCTCGGTCGATTCGATGCGCTGGCGGCGGGCGTAGGCCGGAGGATTGGGAATGAAACGGAATTTGCAAACAACTGGAGAAATTACTCTCAGCTTCGGCGCGGCCCTGCTTGTTGCCGGCTACTTGCGTTATTCGATCCAAGGCGACCTCGAACGTCTGAGTAAAATTCTATTGATTATCGGCGCCGTCATGTTCGTCGCCGGACTTGGAATGTGCTACCGCGGCATCATCCGGTTTTTCTCGAAGCGCTCTTCCCAGTTGGGCACCAACACAATGATCCTGTCGGTGTCCGTTCTGGCGATTCTCGTGATTGGCAACTATCTCGGCTACCAATACCACAAGCGTTTCGATCTCACGTCGGCAAAAATGTTCACTCTATCCGATCAGACAAAAAAGATCGTTAGCGGCCTAAAGACCGATGTGAACGTCGTCCGCTTCGCAAAATC
>DATNBB010000110.1:0-16928 GCA_035607335.1 Binatia bacterium
ATGCGCCAGCTCGGCGCACAAGTAGAAGTGGCAGCCGACCGTGTCCGCATCACCGGCACCGGACTCGACGGCCTGAAAGAGCCGCGCAAGACGCTCGATGCCGAAAATTCCGGCTCGACCATGCGCATGTTGAGCGGGGTACTCGCGGGCCAGCGCTTCAACTCGGCAATTACTGGCGACGATTCTCTTCGCAAACGGCCGATGCGCCGGATCGTGGAACCCTTGACGCAGATGGGCGCCAGCATCAAGACCCAGGAGGGCGGGCGCGCGCCGCTCGAAATCCGCGGCAGCAAACTCCACGCTATCGACTACACGACGCCCATCCCCAGTGCGCAGGTGAAGTCCGCGATCCTCTTGGCGGGACTATATGCTGAAGGAGAAACGATCGTCCGCGAATCCGTGGCGACGCGCGATCATACCGAGGCTGCATTGCGTGAATTTGGCGCGCGCGTGGAGAGTCTGGATGGGGGGAGCGGCGCGAATAAGGGCCGCGCGATGCGAATTTATCCGCGGCCGAAACTGGCGGCTCGGCAGCTCATGGTGCCGGGCGATCTTTCAGGAGCAGTTTTTCTGATCGCGACGGCGCTGATTCTGCCCGAATCGTCGCTGGTTTTGCACAATGTGGGTCTCAACCCGACGCGCGCGCGTGTGCTCGATTTCCTCGTCTCCATCGGTGGAAAAATCAATATTCCTTCTGTCCAGTTACGCGATGGGGAACTCGTCGGCGACGTTTCCATTTCTTACTCAGATTTGATAGGCGGCACTGTTTCCGGCAAGCAGGTGGCGGAAATGATCGACGAACTTCCAATGCTCGCGGCGCTCGGTCCGTTTACGGAGCAGGGAATTGAGATTCACGACGCACAGGAATTGCGCGTGAAAGAGAGCGACCGCATCGCAACAATCGCGGCTGGGTTGCGAGCGATGGGCGCGAGCGTTGAGGAATTTCCAGATGGCATGCGCGTTGCGGGCAAATCGGCAGGGAAGTTGCGCGGAGCGAAAGTCGAATCGCACGGCGACCACCGCATAGCCATGGCGCTTTCCGTGGCAGCATTAGGAGCGCAGGGTGATACCACGATCCGCGATGCCGAATGCGTCGGCGTCTCCTTCCCGGAATTTTTCTCGACGCTGGAGAAGCTACGCGGCGCCGCGGTGTGACTTTCAGCCTGAAGGTTTTAGGTTTGAGCAGAAAAGTAGCTGCCTCTGTGTCTCCGTGCCTCTGCGGCTAAAACTTCACTTCGAATTCCCAATATGAATATCGCCGTACTTCGTGACGATGTGGATCTGCGGGCCGCCGCTCCCGTGAGTAACATTGACCACGTGCGGCGAATGATCGTCATCGTGCTCGGGATTCTCGGCGAAATCGTCGGTTATATCGCCTGCGTTGGATTGCGCGTAAAGCGAGAAGTTGGATTGTGCCGGCAAATTCAGCGTCACATCGCCGGCATCATCGTTGATGGTGATGGGCGCATTTGGCGGCTCGGCGAAAGTAACGTTAATATCGCCGTGCGTTTCGGTTAAATTGAGCTGCCCCTGGACCTGGCTGAGCCGCATGTCCTGATTACGCGCGCTGATCGTTATCGGCCCGGTAGCGCGCGAGAGAACCACATCGCTTGTATCAATCTTGAGTTCGCCGATCGGTCCGCCGATCTGCACGTTTGCGCGCGGCGAACTGTAATGCACGCCCTTCGCCACATTGCGTAGGTCAACGTCGCCGAAGACATTGCCTCCGAGCGTCGCATTTCCCTGGACATCCGTGATTTCCACATCGCCGCCGCCGCGCCCCGAGAAATTAACGGGACCGGCCACATTGCGAATGTGCGTGTCTCCATTCTGGATGTCCGCCGTGACGCCCGAACCAGTGTCGTGAACCTGCACATCCCCGTTCCGCGTTGACACCGTTGTAGCGCCCTGAATACCGGCCACGGTCACATCGCCATGATTCGTGTGGGCGTTAACGCTGGCGGGTTTCGGCAATTGCACGTCGAGATCGACGGAGATACCGCCGCCATTCGCGTTGACCGGATGGATCCGGTAATTGCCGTCCGGCCCGTCAAAAGTCAGATCGAGATTCCTCATGCGATTCCGCGCGGCCTCTTCGCTGTCGCCGCCTGCAGTCGCATTTCCCGCAACGGCCAATTCGTTGCCGGTCCCCGTGTGGACATTGATCGAGCCACTTGGTGTGCTGATGGAGAAAAGTGATTTTGGATCGCCGACCTGTTTCACATCAATGCGCTTAGCCTCAGAGTAGCGCTGCGTGAACATCCCGAAATCGCCGAAATTATTCGCGAAGCCGTTACGGCGGTTGTGCACCCAGCCGACGAGAGCGACGACGAACACCACAATCACGAGCAGGAAGATAAGCCCGAGTTCACCGCCGGTGATAAGCGCCGTTGGCGGAGCGCCCGTCGGCTGCGCGTAACGGTCAATCAGCTTGGAAAATCCCCAAACAATGATGATCACGGGCCAAAAGTGAGTGATCGCGTAACCAAGGCTGAAGGTCGGATGCAGCGTCGCAACGAGCAGCAGCGCCCCCACGATGATCAATAGCAGCCCGGAAAAAATCGAACGCCGTCTTCGCAAAGGCGGAGGTGGCGATGGTGGCGGTGGCGCGCCTCCAGCGGGCAGCTGCGGAGGGCCCGGGGGTAGCTGGCCTCCCGGCGGCGCAGGAGGCGGGAAAAGAGATCCGGGATTGTTCGGGCTCGTCATGGCGCGTCAGGAGACCTGCTTCGCCCTCCCAAATAAAATCCACGCGCCGATAGCGATCAGTATCACCGGCCAGAATCTGCCGAACAAATACCAACGAAACAGCCCGAAATTCGCAAACAGCAGGAGCACGCCCAAGCCAATGAGAATGATCGGGCCGACTGGCGCGTTCCCAGCTCCGACAAGCGGAAACGGTTCCGGCACAGGCTGCCCAAGCTCGCGAGCCTTCGCGACGCGATACGCCTCAACCGGCATATAGAAATAAAAACAAGCAAGCGCGATGCCGAGCAGAGCATCCCAGCCGCCGGGAATATCGCTATTCAACCCCGCAATAATGCCGCCGAAGATGCAGACGTGGATCAGCGCCTTCACGTATTCGCCGTTGTAGACCGCGCCCAAGCCAGGAATAAAGCCGAGCACGAGCGCGGCTCCAGGACTGGAGTTCACCGGCTTCGCGGCTGCTTTAGCGTTCGGATCGCCGAACACAATAGTCGAGAGGCAATCCTCGCAATAAAGCGCGCCGCGAACATCGCGCGTGCATTGCGCGCAGAGCGGCTTGCCGCAATGGCGGCAATAGCCGGTTGCGTCCACATCGGGGTGAACGGCGCATTTCATGAGCGGCTCCTCGTTACGGTGACGTAGAAATCCTCGGGCGTTTCGGATGCGTAGAAGCTACGGGCGCGAAAAAATCGGCTGATGCTGGATGGCGCCGCCTGGCTCTTCGGTTGCGATTGCGGCTGCGAATCGGGGTTCTGATTTTGCTGCTGTGCCGGTGGTTGCGTTGCGGGTTGCTGATCTTGCTGGTCCATGTCGAAGCGCGACTCGATCTCGTAGACCAGCCGCATATCATTCACGAATTTCGCCGTATGCGCGTACGTAAGATGCACCGTGCGATCCGCCGCACGGAAGAAATTCATCGGATTCAGCGCGGCAAACCCCTGCGTCCGCGTCGAATTTGCGGCGTGGAACACGATCAGGAACGAAGCTGCAATCGTAATCGCTCCCATCGCGAATTGCGGCTGCCACGCGATCCGCGCCGGCTGAATCCAGCGCCTCCAGCCGCGCGCGGGCGCCCCGGATGTGGCAGCGATGATGTTGCGGAAAAGCTGAGGCGGCACGTCCACAGCGGGAGTTGCGCGCAGCATGCGAACCGCGCCTCCCACGCGCGACACCAGCGCCGCGCAATCGGCACAATGCTCCAGATGGGCATTGAACGCCGCCGTCTCCTCAGACAACGTGAGGCCCTCGAGATAATCGCTCAGCCGCTTGTCCGATTCTGTGCAATCCCAATTCATAATTACCTCCCGGAGATTACGCCGGGCGTACTCCCATTTTTTCGAGGATGCGTGCCAATTCGATGCGTCCCCGGTTGATTCGTGATTTCACCGTACCCTGCGGCACCTGCAAAACCTTTTGCACCTCGCTGTAATCGAGCCCTTGCAGATCGCGCAAAATCACCGCCTCGCGCAACTCCGGCGAAAGGTGCAGCAGCGCTCGCTGAAGCTGCGCACTTAATTCCGCCTGCTCGGCAGCGTGATGCGGCGTCCGCGCGACGTGCTTTTCCTCCACCTGCGGCATCGCGTCGTCTATCGAGTCCGTGAGCCGGTCGCGGCGCGTGCGGC
Source organism: Binatia bacterium (assembly GCA_035607335.1). Lineage (GTDB taxonomy): Bacteria > Acidobacteriota > Terriglobia > Acidiferrales > UBA7541 > Palsa-295. The sequence goes on from DATNBB010000110.1 coordinate 4,326, forward strand.
GATAGTGATCCACCAGCAAATTGCGCGTCACGCTCGAAAGCCAGGTTGCAAACGCGCCATGCTGCGCCTGGTAGCTGCCGAGCGTCCTGTAGACCCGCAGAAAGACTTCCTGCGTCAAATCCTCGGCGTCTGTCGAATTGCCCGTAAAGCGGTAGCATAAGTTGTGGACGCGGCGCGTATGACGGCGGACAATCTCCTCCCACGAAGAGTTGTCGCCCCGGAGACACGACAGGACCAGTTGGGTGTCGGGCTCCAATTGTCGTCAGCCTTTCGGACTGCATGTCCTTTCGTCCTCACTCTAAATAACGCAGAATGAGGCCGAAAAGTTCCGTCGGTTGTGAGATCGTACCCGATTCGGCAGCGGTTGACACGCGATTCGGCGGGCGCCGTGCTGCCCGGAAGATCACCCCGCAGCTGTTGTGAGCTTGAATCCGTCATGTGGTTGGGGCATGCTCACCTAACCATGGCGAAGAAGAAAAGGCCGCAGTTGAAACCCGCCAAAGAGGCCCGAAGGCGCGCACGCATTGGCATCGGCCTGCCTCCACCCGAAAAGACCATCCCCAATAAGCGCGAAAAATCCGCCAAGCACAAAAAGACGCTTGGTGACTTGCTCGCACCCGAGTGAGATTTTCTTTCTGTGCGCGATTCCTTTGCTTATCTGGCGGTTTGCCTATGTAGCGGCCGACCCGCTCGGGCGCTCTTTTGCTTTGGGTTCGTGCTAGTGGATGTGCCGCGTCTTGCGGCCCACGTAATCCATCAGCAGATACTGCCCGAGCGTGTAGGGGGTTGTGAAGTAGGCTTTGCCGCGGCAAAGCTCCGTAATCTTCTGCACGAAATGGACGAGGCTATAGTCGCTTGCCAGCATAAACGTGTTAATCAAGATTCCCGCGCGTTTACACTTGGCGACTTCCTCGATCGTCTGCGTCACCACGAGCGGATCCAGCCCGAAAGCGTTCTTGTAAATCCGCCCGTCGTCGAGCGTCAGCGCGGAAGGTTTTCCATCCGTGATCATCACAATTTGGCGCATATCCTTCTTTTGCCGCGCCAGGATGCGCTGGGCCATGCGTAGCCCTTCGCGCGTATTCGTGTAATATGGGCCAACCTGCACGCGTGCCAACTGTCCGAGTGGAATTTCCTCCGCGCTGTCGTGAAAAAGAACGCAGTGCAGCGAATCGCCCGGATATTGCGTGCGGATCAGGTGCGACAGCGCAAGCGCCACGCGCTTAGCCGGTGTGAACCGGTCCTCACCGTAAAGGATCATGCTATGGCTGCAATCGAGCATCAGCACCGTCGCGCAGGAGCTTTGATACTCGCACTGATGCACCATCAGGTCCGGATAATCGAGATCGATCGGTAGTCCAAGGCCGTTGCGTTGCACGGCATTGAAAAGCGTCCCGCTGATATCCATGTTCAGCGTGTCGCCGAACTCGTACGGCTTTGAAATACCGCCCGATTCGACGCCTGTCGCCAGATCGCGGGTGTCGTGCCGTCCAAAGCTGCTCTTGCCCAGGCCCGCGAGCAAATCTTTCAGTGTCTTGAAGCCGAGAAAATCGAGCGCCTTGTCCGTAATCTCGAAGCGCGCATCCACATTCTGCTGCTCCTGCTGCTGCGCTCGGCCGATCTGTCCAGGCGTTTGTGAAGGGGGCGGCGTAACTCGCGCGTTCTGCTGTTGCGTGATGTAACCCTCCTCTTCCATGCGCTGAATGATCTGCTCGATCAGATCGCGCAACTCTTTATTCTGGGAAAGGTCGGGATTCTGGAGCATTTGCTCCATCATTTCAGGGGGAACCAGGTCGCCCTCTTGCAACGCGCGCAGAATCGCCTCGCGAAGCTGCTCCATGTGCTGCTCGCGCGCGCGCTCCATATCCATTTCGTAGATACCGTATTGCGATTCGAACCCGCTCTGGAGGAAAAAATCCGAAAGGCGGCTCATCAATTCCTGCAGGTCGATATCGCCGGCCGCCTCGCCTGAATATTTTGAATAGCGGATATATTTCATCGCCTTTTCCCTCTCGGCGTCACTTGCCTTCCGCGCATTCCTTACCTTAAATCGTCATCCTGAGCGAAGCGAAGGATCCCTCTTCGCATCACATAACGGTTGGCCGTATCAATTAAACTGCCGCCGCGGCAAGCGCCCTGACGGCTCGCGCGGATCGCGCGACTCGCTCACGCGCCGTGCGTCAGCAAAGAAGCCGCGCTCCTCGCTGCGATTGATTCTTTTGTGCGCCCAAAGCCCTTCGAGAACGAATTCCGCGGCTCCCGCTTTGAGAGCGGCATCGGCATTCGACTGGACTCCGAGCGCGTCCAGATGTTCGAACAAGCCAGGAATTTTCTTAAGCTGCCCGATTGTCTCCGCGCTGGAGGCGTTCGATGGCAGCTTTAGTTCCTGCCCGGATTCGAACCATTGCACGATCGGCTGAAAATTCGCGTTCGGATAATATTTTGAGAAAGTCTTGCCCACGGCGGCTCGAATCAGTTCGCGCGCGATGTTGTCTGCGCCGCGTAGTTCGCCCTCGTATTCGAGTTCGAACTTTCCCGTCATAGCCGGAATGGCTGCGTACACGTCGGAAACCCGCGCTACTACGGACGAATCGCGGCTGCGAGCCGCCCGCTGTTCTGCGCTGCTCAGCACGTTTTCCAGCGTGCTGATCGGCAGCCGCTGGCTTACGCCGGAGCGCTTATCGATACGCTTGTCGTCGCGCGCCTGAAAGGCAATTTCCTCCACAACCTCGCGAATGTACCCGGGAATTTCCGTGCGCTGCTTCGAATCGCGCGACGTCCACGATTCCTGCTCCGTGATGGACATGCCTTCGGCGACCGTGGCCGGATAGTGCGTGCGAATTTCAGATCCGATGCGGTCTTTCAGCGGCGTGATGATCTTGCCGCGAGCCGTGTAATCTTCCGGGTTCGCGGTAAAGACGAGCAGCACATCCAGCGCCATCCGCACCGGATAGCCCTTAATCTGCACGTCCCCTTCCTGCATGATGTTGAACAAGCCGACCTGAATTTTTCCCGCGAGGTCGGGGAGTTCATTGATCGCAAAGATTCCGCGATTCGCCCGCGGCAACAGGCCGTAATGAATGGTCAATTCGTCCGAGAGATTCCGGCCTCCGCGTGCGGCTTTGATCGGATCCACGTCGCCGATCATGTCCGCGATGGTCACATCCGGGGTAGCGAGTTTTTCCACGTAGCGGTGATCGCGAGTTAGCCAGCCGATCGGCGTAGCGTCGCCTTCGGCGGCAATCAGCTCGCGGCAGGAACGGCAGAGCGGCCGATAAGGATTGTCATGAATCTCGCAGCCTTCCACATAAGGCACTGTCGGATCGAGGAAGCCCACAAGACCGCGCAAAATGCGCGACTTCGCCTGACCGCGCAACCCGAGCAAAATGAAATGATGCCGCGAAAGAAGAGCGTTGACGATCTGCGGTATCACCGTGTCGTCATATCCGTGCACGCCCGGGAAGATCGAGCCGTCGCCCATCTTCTGAAGCAGATTTTCCCGAATCTCCTGGCGGACGGAGCGGTTCGCGATCTTCTGCTCAGACCACTGGCTCTTGCGTAGTTCACCCAGATTTTTCGGCTGACTCATGCGACTCTCCCCACTTCTTTATGATGCGGCAGGAACGCGTGGCGTCGCGTAATCGGGCGGCACGACTTCATTATAGCGCGTGCGTCAAACAAGTGTTTCAGTGCTCGGGGCTCAATAGAAGGCGCAGAAAGCCAATACGCCGTCATCCTGAGCGATTTTCGCGAAGGATCCCTCTTGCTCTCTAGCTGACTTCAGTGATGCCGTGAATTGCGTCACGAACTATGAGCGCAGCGACGGACTTCTCTTCTTTCGCACCTACCGCAAAGCATTGAGCGCCGCTTGCATTTCGTCGCGTGCATGAGCGTCTCCGGCACGCTGGGCGGCTACGACGCCTTGCGAGAGCATTTTGCGCGCGTCTTCGTCGCGGCCGAGGCGCGCGAGAAATTGCCCGTATTGGTAATAGCCTGCAACGTAGTCGGGATGATTTTCGATCAGATGTTGAAAATGCCCGCCTGCAGCCTCATCGTCGCCAAGCTTCACGCATTCGAGGGCAAGTCCATAACGGGCGAACGCATCCGTAGGGCGCGTGGCAACGAACTGTTCGAGAATCTCACGGCGGGACTTCTGCGCTTGGGTCATTGTGCCAGACCGCGTATTATAGCGGGCGCGCCGAGAGCATGCAAAGCGGCGTTGTCGTTTGCTTTTTGCCGCGCTTTTATTTTAGCGCGTAGGAAGCGGTGAGGCTCAATGGCGAAAGCACCGAAAAAGATTTCGAATAAAAACAAATCATCGACGGTATCGGTGGCTGCGAAGTCGGTAAGCGCATCGCGTTCCGAGGTGATCGAGGCCGTCCTGCCGAACGACGCCAACGTGCTCGGCACCATGCTCGGCGGCCGTGTGATGCATCTGATCGACATCGCAGGCGCTCTTGCGGCGACACGACACTCGAATTCTTACGTCGTAACCGCGTCGGTCGATTACCTCGATTTTCGCTTTCCGATTCAAGTGGGCGAATTCATCGTCTTGCGCGCAAGCGTGAATCGCGTGTTCCACTCCTCAATGGAAGTCGGCGTCAAAGTGTTTGCCGAAAATCCGCTCACCGGTCAGCAGCGGCATACCAGCACCGCCTACCTTACCTTTGTGGCGCTCGATGCCAATCGGCAGCCGCACCCCGCACCAGCTGTGATTCCCGAGACCGAAGAAGAGAAGCGGCGCTATCGGGACGCTGGCGAGCGCCGAGATTATCGACTCTCGATGCGCCATAAGAGGGAAGTCGAAGAAGCCTAGAAGGCGTCCCATAAACGGTCGTTCGGGAAGAAATGGTTCTTCGGAAGGGCGGGGATTCATCCGCGCCGCAACGTGCTGTGGCGACTCAAGCCACCTCGAATTTGGGTTAGGTTTAAACGTAGCGCCGCGGTCTTCAGCGCGGCACTTCTCGTCGCAGTACTATGTCCGTATTTCCCACAATAGAAATCCAATTTCGTGCGTGCTACCGTTTGTCGGTTTTACAAGATGGAATTTGCACCCCGGGGACGAGTTCCAAAACGGGAAAATGGCGCGGAACACAAAATTACGGACGGTTTCTAATCGCAACTGCAAAGAATTAAAAACCCACGTAACTCACTGAAAATAAAAGGAGGCGATACGTTCTAATCGCAATAGCCGGCAGGGAAAAGCGAAAGGCGAAACAAATGGAAGGCAGCAAAAGGAAGCCGCGCGATCAGCGCTGCTTCGCGCCGGAGGCCGAAGAGCCATCGCTCTGAACGTGATTATCGGCAACGGTTGCACCGGACGACTTATGCTTGTTGCCCGCCAGGCTGTTAAGGCTATCGAGATAATCGGCGATCCCGGTGTATAGGCCCGAAGCGATCCGCTGCCGTTCCGTCGAGCCCTTCAGCAGCCGCTCATCAGTGGGATTGCTGACGAACGAAATCTCCGCCAGGATCGAGGGCATGTCTGCGCCGATCAGCACCACAAAAGGCGCCTGTTTCACGCCGCGATCTCGTTCGGCCGAGCTTACGGCACGCAGCTTGTGCGAGAGTGAATCCTGAACGTCGCCGGCAAACTCTTTCGATTCCTCGAGCTTGTCATTGCGAGCGATCTTCTTGATCAGATCTTGCAGGTCGTGCAGCGATTCCTGGGACGCGGCGTTTTCGCGTGCGGCAACGTCCATTGAATCGGGCGACGTCGTGAAGTTCAGGTAATAGGTTTCCACGCCGCGCGCCGCGCGATCCGGACTCGAATTTGCATGAATCGAAATGAAGAGATCGGCCTTTGCATCATTCGCAATCTGCGTGCGCTGCTCAAGCGGGACGAACGTATCGTCCTGGCGCGTGTAAATAACCTGCGCGCCCGGAAGTTTCTGCTCGATCATGCGGCCGAGTCGCAGCGCAACATCGAGGCAAAGATCTTTTTCCATTAGGCCATGCGGTCCGATTGTCCCGGTATCATGGCCGCCGTGGCCGGCGTCGATCACGATGCGATGAATCTTCAGTCCGAGCGCGCGCGTGAGCGAAGTATCGCCGTCTCCGGTCGGCTTCGCGGCGGAGGGCGGCACAACGCTCGTGGGCGGAACGTCAACGGCCCGTTCGAGTGAGACAGGCGTCTCATGCGGTTGAGGCGTCGCAGCGGCAACGGCCGTCGCCGTGGGTACGCGTGCGCCAGTGTTGGGCGAAATCACCATCCCGACCTGCCGGTTCGGCAGCGTGCCAATATGCGTGCTCACGTCGATAACGAGCCGATACGGTTTCGAGAGCAGATAAGCCGTATAGTCCTTGGCGTTCGGCGCGTCGAGTACAACGCGAACCACGTCCGGCTGATTCTGCGCGATCCGCAGCGAACGGATCAGGCCGTTGTCCGTGTCGAACTGCCTGTGCGCTGCACGCGAACCAAGCGTCGCACGCGATAGATTGAAGTAGATACGATCCGGAGCAGCAATGCGGGCGGACTGAAAATCGATCGTGTTGTCGAGTGCGATGATTATGCGAGCCGCGTCGCGGGTGTTTGTGGTCTGCAAGTCCTTTACCACGGAAAGCTGGTGCTCGTCTTCGCGTGGTTGCACAACAGTGCCGGCGACCGAGGGATCGTCAGTCACATTAACGAGTGCGGGATGCGCAGTTTTGTCGTCAGGTGCGGCAGCGGCTGATTCGTTTGCGGGTTCTGGCTTGACGGAATTGCCGGCGGCGATGTCTTTCAGCGCCTTGCGCGCATCGTCCGCATATTGCGAACGCGGAAAGCGCTTAAGGAAGTCGCGAAAGGTGGCCTGCGCCTCTTTAGGCTTGTTCTGATCGTCCTTCTGAATTTGCCCGATGCCAATTAGCGCCGCCGTGCGGTACTGGCTGCTCGGATATTGGTCAAGCAGCGAAAGGTATGTCTTGATGGCCGTATCGTAATACTTCTGATCGTAGAGGTGCCCCATCTCCTCATACAATTCGGCTTCTGCGATCAATGCGGCGGGCGCTTCATCGGCCTCCGAAGAAATGTCGTAAACCTTCTGATAGGCGTCGATGGTCTTCTTATAATCGGAGACGGACCGATCTTTTTCGAGGTAGCCTTCGAGGCTCGTCCGCATGCGTACGGCGTCCGCGAATTGCTGGCGCGCGTCGGCGGCTTTGTCGATGTTTGTGGCAGAAGCCGCAGGAACGATGCAGATAAAAATGGCAAGCGCGATCCCGGCAAGGGTGGGGAGCGTGCGTTTCGCGAATGGGGTTCGTGGCTCTAGAGTTCGGTTCATTCGTTCGTGAAAATCACACGGCCGTCGGGTTCCACTTCCTTCCGCACGGGAGCCGAGGGGGCGCTCCAGAGCGTCGGGTTGCGGCCCGAATCAGGCCGGAAGTATGCATCAGTCACCTTTCGCACGTACCGTCGCGTTTCCGGAAACCACGGAACGCCGCCGCTTCGATCGACCGCTCCTTCGCCCGCGTTGTAGGCTGCGAGCGATTTTGAGAGGTCGCCGTTATAACGGTCAAGCAGCGTCCTTAGGTACGACGTCCCGGCCTCAATGTTCTGAGCCGGGTCGAACGGGTTACCGACGCCAAAGCGTTCTGCCGTTCCCGGAATCAACTGCATCAAGCCCATCGCGCCTTTATTCGAGATCGCGGTCGGGTTCCAGCCGGATTCGGTCTTGATCACGGCTTTCACCAGCGCCGGGTCCACCTGGTGCCGCGCCGCCGCATCATCAACGATCCGCTCTATCCGAGTGCTCGGATAAGACGAAGCCGTGAGGGGCTGCGAGGCCGCCGCGCGGGAGGCTGGAGTCTTGATAGTACTCCTACTTGCCCGCTTCGGTGAATCCCCGTTGATATAGATGCGGTTACCGTGTGCATCTATATACGATGCGAGCTGGGCTTGGCCGGGGTTAGGAAGCAACAGGAGGTAACCGGCCGCCAAGATCGCGACGGCGATGCGCTTGACGCTCATGGTCCTTGGGGAAGGCTCTAACGCTCTACTTCGAACGAATGCTTCACTTCGAATGAGCGCACAAAAATCGTCCGCCGGGCATACATATACCGGCGCAAGTTTCTGGCGCGACTGGAATTATAGTGAACGCTCGATGAGGGGGTAAATAGACTGCAAGGTACTTTCTATGGCGGATGTGTCTTTTCCGCCAGCCTCGGCCAAATCGGGGCGTCCGCCGCCGGAGCCACCCAGCTGTTTGGCCAATTCTTGGACGATCTTGCCGGCGTGGAGCTTGGGCGTCAAGTCCTTTGTAACCCCTGCAATTACAGAGACTTTGCCGTCATTTGTGGTAAAGAGAATCACCACTCCGGAGCCGAGTTTCTGGCGCAGGGTATCGATCATTTGGCGAAGGGAATCGCGGTCCGAAATGGTGTCTTTCAGGTTAGCGGCGAGGACTCTTACGCCTTTGATTTCGCGGACCTGGTCGAGAAGACCGGCCGATTTTGTGGCCGAATTGGCTCGTTTTGACGCCTCTAATTGGCGTTCTAGGGCCTTAATTTGCTCATTTTGGCGCTGAATGGCACTTAAAATTTCGTCTTCGCCGGAGCCGAGGAGCCCGGCGGCGCCTCGGAGGGTGGCGAGCGCCTTTTGGTACTGGGCGAGAGCCTCGTCGCCCGAGATGGCTTCGATGCGCCGCACCCCAGCCGACGTTGACTGTTCCCCGACGACCTTAAACAGGCCGATCTCGCCGATTCGGGCCACGTGGGTGCCTCCGCAAAGCTCCTTGCTATAGAAGCCACGGGGGGCCGTGGTGTCCGGGATTGTGACGACGCGGACATTCGCGTCCGGATACTTGTCACCGAAGAAGGCGAGCGCTCCCGAACTAAGGGCTTCATCGAGCGGCATCAGGTCGGTGCACACCTCGAGGTTCCTGCGAATCTCTTCGTTTACCTGGGTCTCAATTTCCGCGATCTCGTCCGGGCCGACCGCTGCGAAATGCGTGAAATCAAAGCGCAGATGATCCGGCGCGACGAGTGAGCCTGACTGCTTCACGTGAGTACCGAGAATATTGCGCAGCGCGGCATTCAGCAGATGCGTTGCGGTGTGATTCCGCATGTCGCGCGCGCGGCGCTCGGGATCGGCGACCGTGGCGACGCGATCGCCTACGCGCAAATCTTCTTTGGCGACGATGCGATGCGCGATCAGTCCGCTGACGGGATAATACGCGCCGCGAACTTCGGCAACTTGCTGCGATTCGGCATTATCGTAGAGCGCGCCTATATCGGCGACCTGGCCGCCGGATTCCGCGTAGATCGTGGTGCGGTCGAGGACGACTTCGGCTTCAGCGCCGGCTGGAATTTCGTTCACGCTGCCTTCTTTGGTGACGATCGCTTCGATGCGCGCGTCTTTCGTGCGCGTGCCGAAGTAGAAATCCGGTTCGGTGCGGAACGTATCGCGAAGTCGTGTGTAAACCGGCTTCGCGGCTTCCTTTTGCGCTCCGCCTTTCCAGGATGCTTTGGCACGCGTGCGCTGCTCTTCCATGGCAGTGTCGAAACCGGCCCAATCGACGCCAATTCCTCCATCACGGGCTGCGTCCTCGATGAAATCGCGAGCTAAACCATATGTATCGTAAAGCCTGAAAGCATCGGCACCGCCTAGCACAACGGCGAATCCATTCCGTTTAAGCTGACCAACTAGGGTCCTTGTTCTCTCCGAAATGAACTTTGCGTCTTCGCCTGCTGATTTTCTAGCGTCCGTTATGAATTGTGCCGAGATTGCAGCATCGGCCGGGACGCTTGATTTTTTCCGAAGAAATTCCTCCGCCGCTAGAGCGGCGTCTGTGAAGGTTCTCTCGAGTTCTGGGAGCGCCGCTTGTACGGTCCGAGTGAAACGACCTTCTTCCTCGTCCAGAATGCGATCGACGCGCTTGGCGGTTTCTTCCAGCTCGGGATACGCTTCCTTCATGTCCGCGCGAACCGCAGCGGACATTTTCGACAAGAATGGCGAAGGCGCGTTGAGCATGCGCGCGTGGCGAAGCGCGCGGCGAATGATTTTGCGCAGCACATAGCCGCGGCCCTCATTGGACGGGATCACGCCATCGGAAATCAGGAATGTGGCCGCGCGGGAATGGTCCGCGACAATTCGCATCGATGCGTCGTTCTTCGGATCCTTACCGTAATGGACGTTCGCGAGCTTTTCGGCTTCGCCAATCAGCGGCCAGAAAAGATCCGTATCGAAATTGCTGATCTTCCCTTGAAGCACGGCCGTGATGCGCTCAAGGCCGGCGCCGGTGTCAATCGAAGGCTTCGGCAGCGGGCTTAATTTGCCTTTCGCATCGCGATTAAACTGCATGAAAACGAGATTCCAGATTTCGACGTAGCGGCCGCAATCGCAGGGGAATTTGCAATCGGTGTGGCCCTGATCGGAGGCAGCCGGGCCCATGTCGTAATGAATTTCGCTGCACGGGCCGCAGGGCCCCGTCTCGCCCATTTGCCAAAAATTCTCTTTCAAGCCCGGAATTTCGAGCACGCGATCCTTGGGCGCGCCTATTTTCGTCCAGAGCGCAGCGGCATCGTGATCCGGCGCGAGCTTTGTGCCGGACATTTCCGCGCCACCGAAGACGGTGAAATAGAGCTTTTCGAGTGGGATACCGTACCACTTCGGCGAAGTAACGAGCTCCCAGGCAAAGGCAATCGCGTCCGGTTTGAAATAATCGCCAAACGAAAAATTACCGAGCATCTCAAAAAAAGTGTGATGACGGTTCGTGAAGCCGACGTTTTCAAGATCGTTGTGCTTGCCGCCCGCGCGAACGCATTTCTGGCAAGTGGTCGCGCGTCGGTAGTCTCGCTGTTCGAGGCCGAGGAAAACGTCCTTAAATTGATTCATCCCGGCATTCGTGAAGAGCAGTGTGGGATCATTCGTCGGGACAAGCGAACTGCTGCGCACAATGCGGTGCCCGCGCTCTTCGAAAAACCGCAAAAACATCTTCCTGATTTCGTTGCCGGTCAAAGTGTCCTCGGATGTCCTGGGCGATGCGATTTATTATCGCAGAAGAAAGGAGGATTCTGCCACAGAGCCACGGAGGTGCAGAGCGGGGACGTAGATGAGGCAAGGGACGTTGAGGAAGTAGAGGAGAACACCTGAGTTCAGCTTCACTCGACGAACGATGGCTTATAATCCGGCGGTAGTGCGATGGCCAAAACTCACGGCGAAATTCGGCAATTTCACGACGAAGCTGGCGAAGCGCCGGTACGGGGATTCCTACATCCAGTGGCGAACTCGGGCGATGGAATTGTGCTGACGCATGGGGCTGGCGCGAATTGCGAGGCGCAGCTGCTGGTGGCGCTTGCGGAGGCGTTTTGCGACGCGGGAATGAGCGTGCTGCGCTGCGATTTGCCGTTTCGACAGGCGCGGCCGCACGGGCCTCCGATGCGCGGCAGTGCCGAACGCGATCAGGCGGGGCTGCGCGGCGCGGTTGAAGAGATGCGGAAGATTGTCTCACTGCGCGTGTTTCTCGGCGGACATTCGTATGGCGGGCGGCAGGCGTCGATGCTTGCGGCGAACGACCGGGGCGTTGTCCCGGCGCTCTTGTTGCTGTCGTATCCGCTGCATCCGCCGAAGAAGCGCGAGGAGATGCGTACTGCGCATTTTCCTTCCTTGCAGACGCCTGCGCTCTTTGTGAGTGGCACGCGCGATGGCTTCGGCACGATTGAAGAGTTCAGAGAAGCGTTGAAATTGATTCCCGCGCGGACGGAGTTGCTTGCTATCGAGGGTGCGGGGCATGAGTTGATGACGGCAAAGAATCGCGGCGAGTTGCCGACGAAAATCGCATCGGCGTTTGTGAGGTTTGTGCGGGAGTGAAAGCGATTAATGTTAATGTGTGCCCGATTGATGTCGAACGAAAACCAGGAGAGGTCCTTCACTTCGTTCAGGATGACGGCATTTCGTTTTGGATGAAACGGGCGCTCGGGCCCTCAGCTAATTTCGCGCAAGCAGGTGCAGGAAAAGGAAATCCTTCTGTGGAACACTATTTCGTGTGTCCGTATTGCGGGCAGGAAATCTCGATGGTGTTGGATTTGTCCGCTGGCCGACAGACCTACATTGAAGATTGCGAAGTCTGCTGCAAGCCAATCGAAATCAGCTTTGAAGTCGAAGACGGCGCGTTATCGGGATTTCAGGCGAGAACGTTGGAATAGAAATGCGCCGGCAGGATGCCGGCGCTACAACATAAAGGCAAGAGCGCCAATCGGGAGATTGGCGCTCTCAGAAAATTCAAGACTCAAGACGCCGCTCAAAAAGGCGGCGGCTACACACGCTACACTTTTTCGGGCACAACATACGGTGGACGATATGTCCCGCGCAGCATTGTGCTGGCCTCTTCGTCGCCGATCACTTCTTCCTTTACCGGGTCGAACTTCAGCGAGCGTCCTAGGCGATACGACGCATTAGCCAGATGGATGAGCGTCACGGACTTGTGTCCTTCCACGATCGGCGCATGAATAGCTGCGGCGTCGCGACTCCTCACGCAATCGATAAAATTCTGGAAATGATCGCCGTCGCCGTGACCGCTTGGGCCGGGTTCGAGCTTATCGGTGAGCCACGTTTTGTAGCTGTCATAGCCGTCGATGCCGAGGTAGCCGTTGCTTCCATAGAAGATGTTGCCGATGGTGCTCGGC
>DATNBB010000117.1:0-41322 GCA_035607335.1 Binatia bacterium
TTGTGCATCTCATCGTCGGTGAGATGCTTAAGCAAATCCCAATGCGGCTGCAAAGGATTGTGGACTTCGACTTTGGGCCACTCGCCCCTGCGATCAAACGAATGATACGCGCCGGACATGTCGCGGAACGCAACGTGAAAATCGTCGTAAGAGACCGGCACGCCTGTGAATTTTTGGCCGTCCTCCAGGGTGACAGTGATCGTGATCGTCGAGGGCGTAATTTCTGGTGGGGAAGTGTCGGCGAGCAGGCCGCCGTTAGCGGTGAGCAGGCCGCGACCGAGTCCGCGGCCGAATCGGGCGTTCGCGCCGCCGCTAATCCACAGCCCCTGCAATTGTGGCGGGGCATATTTCGATCCGATGCCGGCAAGATCTCCGGTGACGGAGTGACATGTGTTGCATTTGCCAGCGCCGTTGAAGAACGCTTCGCCTTTTTGGGGATCGCCAACTACGATATTCAGGTATTGGTACGTGTCACGCATGGCGGCGCCGTAGACCTGCACGCGCAGCCACGCGGCGATGTCTGAAATTTGCTGGTCGGTGAGATTGGGCTTTGTCCCACTGTTTTTCGGATGAGGCTGGCTGAGGACCGGGCCGATCAGTTCGCCTTTCGTGTCGTCTTCTACGAGCGGCGAGCGGACGAGATCGGTCGCGGTGTCCGTGCCCTTGGCCGTTGCGCCATGGCAGGAGATGCAACCAGCTGAAGCGTAGGCTTCCTGTCCGCGAGCCACAGCGGCGGGATCTTCGCCGCTCTGCCGAACGGCGGCGGGCGTTGCTCCGATGGTGATATTTGCGCCACTTGTTCCCGGCGGGTTTTGCGTTTGTTCTGCAGTCGGACTTTGTGCCGCCGAGTGCGTTTGCGATTGCGCCTCAGGAGGAGTTTGAGGGGCGACCGGCGTTTGCGCGTGAAGCGCTAACGCGCCGATCGCGAGCGCCGCGATGGACAAGAACGTGGCAAGTTCAAGCTTCGTCATCGTGATCCTCACATGCGCGGCTCTACCGGACGGATTCGTGACGCGAACGAAACGGCGTGAACTGAAGCGTTGCTGTCGAACAGTCTCGGCGCGTCCCGTGCAGGTGGAAACGTTCACGCTATCATTCGCAGCATTGTATGTAAACGGGTTTGTCTCCGCCGGACGTGATCGGACCTACAACGATCAATGCTCATCTTTGCGTTGCAGTGCTAATTCCCCGGCCGTGATGGTCGTTGCGGGAGGGGATCACCACTTTGCAACCAGGCGGTATACCAGAGATCGACGAGCATTTGAGAGCCAGCTGCGAGACGCTCGTCCAGAAACTTCACCGCGCCGGGCGACCCTGCCTCGTCATAGGCTTTGGCTTTCTCGAATGCGTAGACTTGCGGCACCAAGGCGTATGAGGCTTCGAGATACCTCATGTAATCGCTGAAAGGATCGGAGACGCGCTCAGGCGCGTTTACGAGACCTGCGAAACTGGCCGGCGAAGGAATTACGCGGTTCACGAAATCCGTTTCGAATTCGGCGTGAATTCCGTGTTGGGTCGTATAGCCGTCCGGATTAGCTCCGACCCACCCGTCATACTGAATGCTGGTGTGAAGCGGTTGCGAACCATCGCCCACATAATGCCCGAGCCAGCCCATGTAGAAGATGATGTTGCCCTCGATTACGTCAGTCTTCTGCTTTTTCTGCTTCATCTCGCGATAGGAGCGAAAAGCGAGCTCCAAGCGCTTATAAACTTCCATGGTTATGTAAGGCTGCAAGCCAACACGATCGGGGAGGTAGTCGTCGGGATGAGAAGCGGCCGGAGTTGCGGCTCGCTTTGCATAGAGCAATTTATAAAAATCGTAGCGGCCCAGCGGCAACGGCCCGAGTCCTTGTATGCGCTCAAGGTCGATGAAATGGTCCGGCGCCTGCGCATAGTTCAGGGCAGACGGAGATTCATCGCGCCAGCGGTCCGGCTCGGGACCAAGATAGGCGATTTTTTGTACAGCGGATTTTGTACGCAGGAATTTCGGCATGGCAGTGGGGATTTTTTCCGCGGCGACCTGATTAATGTCTGTATGGCCTGTGCTGCCCCAGCCGAATGCCGCAAGCTGAGTGAACCAGAAAGCGCCCGTCAACATCACGGCTACGGCCCTTGAAATCGGCCCGCGATTTCTCTTCATCTGTCCGCTCCGACGCTTTTTTGGTGAGGTGCCAGTATACGGGATTTCGAGACGAAAACAGGGTTTGGGCAGCCGCTGCGCAAAGCCGTGTGGCGGATGGACGCCACAATCTTGCCAGATGATGATCGGTTGAAAAAGGAAGTTTCGACAAACCAGCGTAGCGCGGTCTATTTTCTTGCGGCCTCGAAGCCGCTTTCGCGGACGACACCTTTGTCGCCACGCTCGCGTGCGAGGTATTGGTCGTAAATCCAGGCGTAGGTCTTCTCAAGACCGGCTCGCAATGTCGTGTTTGGCTCCCAATGCATCAGCTTCTGGATCAGCGTGTTGTCGCTGTTGCGGCCGTTGACGCCTTTAGGTGCGCTGAGATCGTAGCGGCGCTTGAGCTTAATGCCGGCGATGCTTTCAACGATATCCACGAGCTGATTGATGGTGACGGCTTCGCTGGAGCCGAGATTGATCGGGTCCACGATGTCCGAATCCATAATCATGCGGATTCCTTTGAGGCAATCGTCGATGTACATGAAGCTCCGCGTTTGATCGCCGGTGCCCCAGATTTCGATTTCGTAGCGGCCTGAAATTTTAGCTTCGATAACTTTGCGGCAGATGGCAGCAGGCGCCTTTTCGCGGCCGCCAAACCAAGTGCCCCAGGGACCGTAGACATTGTGGAAGCGGGCCACTCGTGTATGAAGCCCGAAATCCTCTCGGAAATGGCGGCACATCCGCTCGGAAAACAGTTTTTCCCAGCCATAGCCGTCTTCGGGCATCGCTGGATATGCGTCATCCTCTTTGAGCGAAGGCGCTTCAAATGTTTTCTGCTTATCGCCGTTGTAGACGCACGCGGAAGATGAATAGAAGAAACGTGCAGCTTTATTTTTGATAGCCGCTTGTAGCATGTGAGTATTGATGAGCACGGAGAGCATACAGAGCGCTTTGTTGTTCTCGATAAAGCCCATGCCGCCCATGTTCGCAGCGAGATTATAGATGTCGCCAGCGTCAGCGGCGGCAACATCGCAATTCTCGTGAAGATTTAGATCTAGAGAGAGGTTTTCGACATCTTCGAAATACTGATACCACTCGTCGAACGGCTTGATATCGACGGCGCGAATGTTTTTGCGGCCTTCAGCGCGGAACTGGGCCACGAGGCTGCCGCCAATAAAACCGCCCGCGCCGGTGACAACGGTGAACTTTTCGCTCATGCAATTACCCTCCACCTCAGAGCGTCGTGACAAGCTTTGCGACTTCGTCCAGCAAACGCCGAGTGGTTTCCGGACGCGTCGTTTCGGAATAGATCCGCAACATGTGCTCCGTGCCGGATGCTCGCACCATCACCCAGCCAATTTCGCCAACGTAAATCTTGATACCGTCCAAATCTTCCCGTTTGACGACGGGCCAGTCGAGAAAACGCTTGAGGCTCGGCCCGGAGAAATACGCGATGGCTTTTTCTTTCTGGCCATTCTTGACGGTCAGGTCCACCCGACCGTAGTGATGTTCGCCGAATTCACGATGAAGCTCCGCGACGAGTTCTTCAAGGCGCTTTCCGTGCCATGCCATCACTTCGGCAAGCAGTAACGCGTTTACGGTGGCGTCGCGCTCGGGAAGATGCAGTTTCGTGCCAATGCCGCCGCTTTCTTCGCCACCGAGGAGAACATCGGCTTCAAGCATGCAATCGCAAATGTATTTGAATCCGATCGGTTTTTCCCATACCTTGCGACCGAATTTGGCGGCGATCTTGTCGATCATCTTCGTGGTGGAAAATGTCTTTGCAACATCGCCCGTAAGATTACGCGTGCCGGCAAGATGCCAGAGGAGAATCGAGAAAATCTGATGCGGCGTCACAAACGTGCCGTCGCGATCGACGGCGCCGATGCGATCGGCATCTCCGTCAAGCGCGAAACCAGCGTCGTAACCAAGCGATTTAACAGCCTGGCGAAGAGCTCCTATGTGGGGCTCAATGGGTTCAGGATTTACGCCGCCGAAGAGCGGATCGCGCGCGCCGCGGATTTCGGCGAATTGAATGCCGTGGCGGTGGAAAAGCTCGGCGAGAAGGCCGCGCCCAGCACCGTGCATCGGATCGATTACGAAACGGAAGTTCGCCTTGCACAATTTCTCCCAATCGATCAAATGGTCAAGCGTATCGAGATAGGGAGTGCGCACGTCCAGCTCGTGGATCAGATTCGGTCGGGCTGGCAAAGCCGGAACGCCTTCGCGAAGGATTTTTTCGAGCTGCTTTTCAACCTGCGCGACAATCGCGGGCGACGCGGAACTACCGTAGCTCGCCTTAAGCTTCATGCCATTCCAACGATAGGGGTTGTGACTGGCCGTAATCTGAATTCCTGCAGCGGCGCCGCGCTGGCGAACCAGCAGCGAGGTGGCGGGCGTCGGGCAAGCTTCGTTTGCAAGCCAGACCGGAGTGCCAGTGGCAGCGACTGTTTCCGCTGCCACGCGGGCGAAATCCTCCGAGCCGAACCGGGTATCGTAGCCGACGATCACACCGTTCTGCGGCTCTTGGGCGCGGACCACATAACGCGCGATGGCGTGAGCAACCTTGCGGACGTTTGCGTACGTAAAGTCGTCCGCGATGATCCCGCGCCAGCCATCCGTCCCGAATTTGATCTCACTCACAGGAAAAGTATAGGGGAGGAATTTACGGACGAGAAGCGTTTCGTTTGCGCGACCGTTGGCGTCAGAGGAGGTCGCTGCGCTTCTTTTCCTCGAGCCATTTGACGACCTTGCCAACCTCCTGAGAGCGATCGCGCGCGCAAAGCAGGATGGCATCGTCTGTTTCGACAAGGATGAGATCGCGAACTCCGACAGCAGCGACGAATTTCTTCGGCGACCAAAAGTAGTTGCCTTCAGCATCCATCGTGAAGGCGTCGCCTGCGGATACGTTGTCTCCCTTTTGAGGCGCAAGCAGCTCATAAACCGCGGCCCACGAGCCGACATCACTCCAACCGATGTCGGCGGGAATCATCGAGACCTGACGCGAGCCGCTGCCGCGCGTGACGCGCTCCATGATGGCATAGTCGACCGAAATGCTTTCGAGCTGCGGGTAGATGCGACCCAGCGTGGAGGCGTACCGACGCGTGCCGATGGTTTCGGCGAGTTCGCCGAGCGCTTCGTGTGTAACCGGCAGGAACTTGTGCAAATTGTCGAGAAAAGTGGATGCGCGCCAGAAAAACATACCCGCATTCCAAAAATACTTTCCAGACGCGAGGTATTTTCGTGCAAGTTCGATTTCGGGCTTTTCGGTGAATCTGCGGACGACGTAAGAGGGGGTGCCGTTTGGCCACGCAGCGGCCCCACCACGCTCGATATAGCCGTAGCCTGTCTCGGGCCGCGTCGGCGTGATCCCCAAGACAACCATTCGACCGGGCTCTTGTGCCTGGGCAAGGGCCGCAGCTACGAGCTTGCGGTAGCCGGCGGCATCCGCGATATGCGCGTCCGAGGGAAGGACGGCCATGAGGGCGTCACCGTGCCTGCGTACGAGATGCACAGCGGCCAGACCAATGGCGGCTGCCGTATTGCGGCCGACGGGCTCCGCAAGAATTTGCGCGGGCGGCACTTTTGGCAATTCGTGGCGGACTGCTGCGGCTTGCTCGGAGTTCGTGACGACCCAAACGTTCTTTGCCGAAACAAGAGGCGCTAGACGGGCGATTGTTTCGGCTGCCATCGTCCGCGTGCCGACGATATTGAGAATCTGTTTTGGCGTGCGGGTCCGGCTGCGAGGCCAGAAACGCGTTCCGCGCCCTCCAGCGAGCAGCACGGCACAAGCCGGAAGCGACCGTTTCATGCGGAATCCTGCCAGTTTGCTCTTAGCAGCGTATCAGCCTCGCCCAATCTTTTCTGCTTATGCCTCGCTCCGCAAAATAATGATCGAAATTCATCGAATCGCCGGGCACGAACGTCTTCAGCAGAGAAGTATATGACGCGGGGTTTAGCTGATAAGTTCCAAGAGCCGCCGGAAAAAGCCACGCTTGCGCGGGGCCGAATTCGGCGTCCCCTCCCCTCCAAACGATGCGGCCGCTGCCTTTGAGAACGATGAGGAGATCGAACCGCTCCCGAGAAGTAGTCCGTGAGATAGCTGATGCGAAATCCCACCGTTCAGTAGCGAAATCACGGCAAGCGATAAAGAATGATTCCTTCGCTCCTGCGTATTCATAGCGCGCCGGTTGCAGTTTGCCGCAGTCTTGCGCGCCAAAATGCATCACGGCGAGGGCTTTATCGATGTGAAGTTCGCGGGTTCGACCGCTCGCATCACGGCGATTGTAGTCAAACACCCGATACGTAAGGTCGGAGTGCTGCTGAATTTCGCAAAGCACGAGACCGGAACCGATAGTGTGAGCCGTGCGAGCAGGGATAAAAATGGCCTCGCCTTCGCTCAGCGGGACGTGTTCGAGACAATCCTCCGCGGTACCATCCGTTATTGCTTGCTGAAATTTCTCGCGAGTCACTTCTGGCTTTAATCCTGCAAGTACTTCAGCGCCAGGCCGAGCAGCGAGTGTGTACCACATTTCCGTCTTGCCGACGCCTCCGGCCGAGCCTTCGTGCTTAGACGCATACTCGTCATCCGGGTGGACCTGGATCGAGAGCTTTTCCTCGGCAAAAATGAATTTCGTGAGAATCGGGAAGACGCCGCTGCGGCCCGCCAACGTGCCTCTCCATTCGACGGGCATCTCAGGCCACGCTTCGCGTAGTTTGCGGCCAGCGTACGGACCGTTCGCAAAAACACTCTCGTTGCCGGTCATCCAAGCTTCGCCGACCGGTTGTACAAGTTGCGCCATTTGCGGAAAAAGGGGCGCCAAAGACAGCGCGCCCCACGGGCGCGGGCTAAACGTCGGCTCGAGCCTCGCGGGGCAGACGATCACTGGGCGCCGGCGAAGAAGCGCTCCAGGCGGCGGAGGCCTTCTTCGATGCGGTCGAGCGATGTGGCATAAGACATGCGAATGTATCCCGGCGCGCCGAAAGCCTCGCCGGGAACGACCGCCACATGCGCACGATCCAGCAGCGCTTTGGAAACGGCCGTGTCATTGGGCATATCGGCGCGATAGTGCTTGGAAATATTCGGGAAAACGTAGAACGCACCTTGCGGAGCGTTGCACGTCACACCAGGAATTGCGCGCAAACCCGCAACAATGCGTTCGCGGCGACGAGCGTATTCGGCGAGCATCGTTCCCACGGAGTCCATGGGGCCGCGCAGCGCTTCAAGCGCGCCATATTGCGCGATTGAAGTCGGATTCGACGTGGACTGGCTCTGAAGTTTTCCGATGGCTGAGACGAGCGGCTGCGGCGCCAGGACGTAGCCGATGCGCCATCCGGTCATCGAGAAGGTCTTGGAGCAGGAGCCGGCAATGATTAGGCGGCTCTTCGAGCCGGGAACGCTGGCGATCGAAAACGGCTTCGCGTCGCCGTAAGTGAAGTGCGAATAGCACTCGTCCGAGAGCAGCCATACGCCTTTTTTCTGGCAGACCCCGAGGATCTTCTCGAATTCGGCGTTTGGAATCACGCCGCCCGCCGGATTGCTTGGCGAATTCACGATCACCATGCGGGTGCGTGGCGTGATGGCACGTTCGAGGTCCGCGGCCTGCAAGGCAAACCCGTCCGCCTCGCGCGTTTCGACAACTACCGGTTTTCCGCCGGCATACTTGACGATGTCCGGATAACTGACCCAGTAAGGCGCGGGAATTATTACCTCGTCGCCCGAATTGATGAGCGAACAGACGGCATTAAAAATTGCGTGTTTGCCGCCGACATTGATAATGCACTCCGCCGGCTGATAGGACGAACCAAGTTGCGCGGCGTGCCAATCGCAGACGGCTTGGCGCAGCGGCGCAATACCGGGCGTGGCTGTATATTTCGTCTTATTTTCTTCCAGCGCTTTGATTGCAGCGCGCTTGATGTGTTCGGGCGTTGGGAAATCGGGTTCTCCCGCCCCGAAATCGGCAACATCGACGCCTTTTGCTTTCAGCTGCTCGGCAGCTGCCATGACGGCCATCGTCGGCGAGACGGCTATACGATTTACGCGATCGGCAAGGTGGATCGGTTCTTCAGCTACTGCTGCTACGGCGCGTTCCATTTCATTCCCCTTATCTGTTTTGCTGCTTCAGTATTTTATCCGAAAACCGGCGCTCAAGATTTCGCTTGAAACTTCGCTTTCAGACGCTCTTCCACAATAGAAGGCACCAAATCCTTCACCGGTCCACCGAGCCGGGCCAGCTCCTTGACGAGCCGGGAACTCAAATAGCTGTACGCAACGGCAGGCATCATGAAAACTGTTTCGAGCTGCTCTTCGATTTTCCGGTTCATCAAGGCCATCTGCAGCTCGTATTCGTAGTCGGAAACCGCCCGAATGCCGCGCAGAATGATCCGCGCGTTGCGTGAACGCGCATAATCCACGAGCAAGCCCTCGAAGAGATCGACTTCGACATTCTTGTACTCGAAGGTGACCGCTTCGAGCATTTCGACCCGCTCGTTCGGGGCAAATAGGGCGTTCTTCTGCGAATTTTGAGCTACGGCGACGATCAGTTGATCGAATATCTGCGCGCCGCGTGCAATCAGGTCCAGATGGCCCTTGGTTACCGGGTCAAAAGAGCCGGGATATATCGCGATTGTCTTTCTGTCGGGCTCGGGAGCCATCCGAGGCCCCATTTTACGGCATGATTGCGGAAAATCATAGGCGCGGAGGTGCCGGTCATACGCCGGCCCAGACCAATTTGGCGCATTCTCAGGAGGCTATCGAACTGACGGCTTTGAGCGCGGGCTGTGTCGTTTCGTGTTTGTAGACTCGCTGTTTGCCTTGGGCGTGCTTGCTCTGGGGTTTCAAATACTCGGCGCGCAACTTATTCGCAGTCGACAGCGCCGATTCGTACTTATCGCGGCTAATTCTTTTGAGTTCGTCGATCAGGACGCAGTGCGGCTGATGATCCAGGACATCGTGTGCAATGGCAATCAGTTCTTCCCAATCGTGCCATTCACCAATTGCGTCTTTCGTTTCGCCAAGGGATGCGACGAATTTCCGGTTACCCTCGCCTTCGCCGGCTTGAAGAAGGTAACGCAACTCTTTCAGCTTTATGCGATAGGGATGCAAGTTGCCGCGGTTCAACACGAGAGGTGATGCCAGATCCGATGACCGCTGCAAGGCCGAAATTGCCGCTGCTGATTTGAGGCTCTGGCCATTTGCTGAGGCGGCGTCGATTTCGCGTTCGAAGCGGCGGCGCGCGCGCTTTAGTCGACGGCGCGTTTTCTCACCGTATCGTTTGATTATGCGCCGCAGTTTCTCGGCGTGTTTGTAGCGCTGGTTGCCCAAATGCTCTGCGAGCCGCGTGAGGCAATCCTCTTCGCCTTTTACCCGGAGCTTTAACACATCGGACGTGAGCACGTCCATATCGCGCACCTTGCCGGCTTTCTTCCTTATGCGGCGGAGATTCCGCAGGAGCGCGCGTTCATTGTGCTTTGTCGAGAGTTGAGTGGCTTGTATCGAGGATTCAATTCGACGGCCGCGTGTCCGGAGATCGTGGACATCCTCCGGATCCAGAAGCCTCGACCGCTTTTTGAGAATCTTGCGAAGTTTCTTGATACTTTTTTCGAGGCGCTTTTCGTTCAATGCCATAAGTACGACCTAGACTCAGCTTAACTAGCCCGATCTCCAGCATAGTCACAACTGAGAGTCGCGGCCATACGGCGGACGCTCGACGCGTACCGGCGCAGTCCTTCACGAGTAGACCAAAATGCATCAGCGCAATAGCAGAAGCACCGCTCCGTATGCTCCAATCCCGAATGCCATCCACGCAACATAGTCTCCCACGCGCCCGCTTTGAAGCGGCCGAAGGCGCAAAAGAGGATAACCGATAGCGCGGTAAAGCGCCCTTGAAACA
Source organism: Binatia bacterium (assembly GCA_035607335.1). Classification (GTDB taxonomy): domain Bacteria; phylum Acidobacteriota; class Terriglobia; order Acidiferrales; family UBA7541; genus Palsa-295. Next base: position 10,012 of record DATNBB010000117.1, read on the forward strand.
ACCGAGTTCCTTCGACGAGGGAAAATCCCGAGCGCCGCAACAAGGAACATCCCCACGACAACTACGATATGCGTCCACCACGTAGACGCGGCGTCCGGGTTACGAGCGATGGAAGCGTGTTGAGGCGGAACAAATTGCGACGGATTTTGCCCCAGCACGACACTTTCGTAAGTCGGCGCGTTCTCGAATTGCGCGGCGTAATGCGCCGCTGAATGCCGGATGGGAATTGTCACAAATATTGCAGCAAGAAGTAGCAAGGCCATTGGAAGCCACATGAATGCGGGCACGCGCGAATGCTTGCCGTGAGTCTCCACTTCCATGTGAATATGCGGCGCACCGCGGGAAGCGATGGAATAGCCGCGCCCGAGATTAAATAACGCTCTTCCGGTGAACCTCAAAACGGCGGCAGAAGTCATTATTTCGGAAAAGGCTATTACTCCCGCGAGCCAAGTCAGATGTTGCTCAGCCGCGGCGTGTTCAAACTGCTCGGCTCCGAAATACGTGGCAAACGGCGGCAGGCCGGCAAGCCCCCAAGCCCCGGCTATCATCATTAGAGCTATGGGAATGATCTGGCGATTGACGCGTCCAAGATCGTATTCATCTACTGAACGGAAACGATGCAATAAGATTCCGGCGCCGATGAACAGGCTGGCCTTTATCATTCCATGCCCCAAAAGGTAAAGAGCGCCTCCCGCGAGGGCACTCGGATCGAGCAGCCCAAACGCGAGAAGCATCAAACCGACGTGGCTGATAGTGGAGAAAGCAAGCATTCGTTTTAAGTGCCGCTGCCCATAGCAATAAAGAGCGCCCAGAATAGCGGTTAATACAGCGACTGTAAGAAAAAGAGTGCGAATCGCATTCATCATCGGTTGCGATGCCGCCGCGAACACGATCCAGTAAATGCGTGCTATTGCGTAGAGACCCAGCTCGACCATGACTCCCGAAAACAGAATGCAAACCGGTGTTGGAGCCACGGCGTGAGCGTCGGCAAGCCAGAAGTGAAATGGAACCGTTGCGGATTTGACGAGGAATCCAGCAATCAGGAAAAGAAATCCGACAATAAGAAACGAATGGCCTGAGGATCCTCTGGACAAGGTTGCACCGACTTCGGCCATATTCAGGGAACCCGTGCACGAATAGAGAAGCCCGACGCCGATGAGTGACGTAAAAGCGCCAATTGTGTTCGTTACTGCAAAATTCAGGGCGCCTTGCAGCGGCTGACTTTCCTCGGACTTGTAACCGCAAAGAGCCACGCCAGCGGCGGTCATTAATTCAAACCATACGAATAAATTGAAAAGGTCTCCTGTGAGGCAGAGGCCGCACATGGCGGCAAGGAAGACCAGCATCACCGTGTGATAAAGGGCTTTCACAGATTCGAAGTAGCTCCACGAAAAGATGAACGCCGCAAGCACGAGCAGCGAAACAAGGCTGGCAAGCCCGGCTCCGAACGGATCGATCATGAAGCAGATGCCAATCGGAAAATGAGAGTATGGCACCGGTTGCCAGCCGCCGAACCAGTAGACGATCACACCTTTCGAAGAGACGGCCGTGAGATGAAGAGTAATGGCAAGCACAGCGGCCGATGTAGCGAGTGCCCCTAAATCAAGTACGCGCCTGTGCAGAAAGCCACTGCCGGCCGCCATAGCGGCGGCAACAATCAATGGTATGACCACAGGAAGTGGAGCGAATTGCATCGGTGCGTCAGCCTCGCATCATGTCAACCTGATTGGGATCGGTCGTTCCGGACCGGCGGTGGATGCGCACGGTGATCGCGAGCAGAAGTGCTACCACGGTCGCTTCCACGACAATGTCAGTGAGCATCAATGCCTGAACGACGGGATCGACGGCGGGGCTGCCAGGTGTCACGCCATCTGTAAAAATTGGCGCGGGCAGACCGGGACGAAATCCGATAATCGTAAACAAAACGTATGTGGATGCCTGCAAGACCGTAAGAGAGAGACAAAGGTGCACAAGATGACGGCTCGTGACGACGCCATAAAGACCAATCAGGAAGAGCCATATGGCCGTCACGTAACCCGCATAGCTAAAGGCGTGACCCATTTCACTCTTCGCCTTCGATCGTGAGATTTTCTTGGAGGAAGGCATAGAGCAGGAGGATGAATCCTGCAGCCACTTCAAGGCCCGTCGCGATGCTTATCAGGGCCATCGTTCCCCCGCTGGTAAGTTCGTGTGACTTACCAAGGGGCAGAATATTAGTGAGAAACGGTTTTCGCCAGAACCAGGCAAGCATGCCGATCAGTACAAATGCCCCTGCGCCTGCCGCTTCGCCGACTTCAATTGCTGTATGCGACAGTACGTCACGAAATACGGCAAAACCTTCACCGAGATAAAGGATCAGAGCGGCGGTAGCGAGAATCACGCCCCCCTGAAAACCACCGCCGGGTGTAAGCTGGCCGTGAGTAACGATATAAACGCCAAAAACGAGTTTCGGCGCAATCATGGCCAGTATCCACAAGCGTGTTGCATCGCTGGGCCCGACATCGCGTTTCCGGTCGAGCGCGTCCAGCAAGATCTCGTCTTTTCTCTCTTCGGCCATTCGAAGCAAGACAAGGGAGCCGAGGACGGAGACAAACAGAATGAACTCCTCGCCAATCGTGTCGAAGCCGCGGTAATCGAAATTCACTGCGCTGACGGCGTCCGTGACGTTTCTTTCTGCAAAGGTCCGCGTATTGATTTGCTGCGCATAACGGTTCCGAAATTCGTTCAATCGCAGGACAGGCGCCCTCGCGAGCGCGAAAAGGCACACGATTCCCGCAGCTCCGATGAAGAAAACGATCAGGCGCCACTTCGGCGTCATGACTGCGCCTTCCGTTCGCGATCCTTCTCCCGCTTCAAGAACTGTTCATCGCGGCGTAACTTCGCAATAGCAAGCAGGACCATCAGAGGAAGGCCAACAGCGCCTACCACAATCTGCGACAATGCAACGTCCGGCGCCTGAAAGATCATGAACATTAGCGCCAGGATTAGGCCGAAAAGGCTCAGGACGATGGGCTGCGCGCCGGCGTCTCTTGTGAACACCAGGATTGTGCCACCAAGAGCCACCAGAACGAGGACGCCGATTTGCAGGAACGTCAAGGCTTAGCTCCTGTCGGATTCTCTTCGGTCATTTGCGCCAGATGCTCAGATGGCCGCGGCTCAAATTGCCCCTTGTCGTGAATACGGATGGCCCGCGCCGTCGAGTGGCTCAAAACCGAGTTCATTAGAAAGAGCACGATTGCGACAAGAGAGACCTTTATCCTAGATTGCCAATTCGGATCGGCGATCCACACGGCGAGGACCATGAGACCGGAACCCAGAGAAGTCACCGCTGCGGAAAAGTGGAGACGCTCCAGCGCTTTTTGCATGATCGCCAGTCCAACGGAGCAGAAAATCGCGAGACCTGTAGCAACGCCTACTAAAATAGCTGCAATATGGGCGTGCATCACAGCCACCGTTGGAGAAATCTGGCGAACACCATGCCGCCTCCAAACGAGAGCAGCGCCAGTGTGAGCGGAAGGTCGTAAAAAGACGGCCGGTGAAATCCTTCCGCAAGGCACACCATCTGCAGGGTAATGATGCAACTGGCAAATTCGAGGGCGACAAGGCGGTCGGGCAGCGGTTTGAAAGCGCAAATGTACAGGCAAGGCAGAAGAGCGAACATTAAAGCGACAGTGGACCAGAGCCAGTAGTTCATTTGGTTTTGCGCTTGCCTCTTTCGAGCTTTGCGCCCATTTTGCGCATGAATGACGGCGGGGCTTGAGGAATAAGCGAATGAAAAAACAGAAGTTGCTCTTCGCGCAGAAAACCCATTACGAGGCTATTGGGAGTAAACGTCAGATAGGTGATTGCCAGAGCGCGGCGGCCGCACGAAGAGGGGCCATTGCCGCCCACCTGAAACGGCATGGAAATGATTCCGGAGGGAATGCGTTTTGTGCCCATGCTCATAAAGACGGCGCGGCAAAGAATCCACGTGTCCGCCAACAAGGCTCGAGGAACATGCACGGCCTGCCAAATATAGGTGGCTCGGAGTCTATGGTGGTAGCCCGCACGGCGTCGAAAAACTGCGGTGGCCCAAGTAGCGGCTGTAGACACAATTGCTCCAACAATAATTTCGCGTATACCGACGTTGTTTACATATGCCAGCCAGAGCACCCACTGCGAGAGCCAACTGATGGCTATAAGTAACAACGGAGAGTTGTGCCCATTCTGCAAGCGGCTGTCCTCACCCGACACGAGAGTACGACAAGCCCTCTAGAATCTTCCGATCACAGCACAGCACCCGAAATCGGTTTAACCACGGACAATGAAGCGAATAAGCTGGTAGACAAATACCTGGCATCAAATTGCATTCAAGCGAGTTCTACTGGAAAGTACAGCAATCAGCCAATGCCGCGGACTCCCGCAAAGACCTACAGTCTTCAGTAATCACGCAGCTCAGCCTGTGGATTCCAGGAGGATTGCCATGAAGGCTGTTGTATTTCACGGGATCGGAGACATTCGGCTGGAGAACGCGCCCGAGCCACGTATTGAAGAAAAGACTGACGCCATCGTGAGGCTCACGGCGAGCGCAATTTGCGGCACGGATCTCCACATGATCCGGGGCACGATGGGAAATATGGCGCCTGGGACCATTCTCGGGCACGAGGGCGTTGGAATTGTCGAGGAAGTCGGTAAACAAGTGCGGAATTTCAAAAAGGGTGACCGCGTCGTGATCCCATCCACAATTGCTTGCGGTTCATGTTCGTATTGCCGCGCGGGATACTTCGCGCAGTGTGATGGAGCCAACCCTAACGGCAAGGATGCCGGAACTGCATTTTTCGGTGGGCCAAAGGATACCGGACCATTTCACGGATTGCAGGCGGAATACGCGCGCGTGCCTTTCGCCCACGTCGGTTTAGTCAAACTGCCCCGGCAAGTGACTGACGACCAAGCCATTCTGATCTCCGATATTTTTCCGACCGGCTACTTTGGCGCAGACATAGCCGATATTCATGAGGGCGCCGCGGTCGCAGTCTTCGGCTGCGGGCCTGTGGGACAGTTTGCAATTGCGAGCGCGAAATTGATGGGAGCCGGGCGAGTGATTGCCATCGATCGGATCGAGTCACGATTGGAAATGGCCAAGGAACAAGGCGCCGAAGTCGTGAATTTTGAGAAAGAAGATCCGGTCGCAACCATAAAGGAGATGACTGGCGCGATCGGCGTCGATCGCGCAATCGATGCCGTGGGAATCGACGCGGAGCACCCCTTCAAGGGTCCGGCGCATGACAGCAAAAAGGACAAGGAATTCACGGAGCAGCAACACAAGATTGCGCCCAAACAGAATCCGAACGGCGAGAACTGGAAACCGGGAAGCGGCCCTTCAGAGGTTCTCGAGTGGGCGATTGAAGCGCTGGCAAAGGCCGGTACATTAAGCATCATTGGCGTATATCCGCTGACGATGAACGCATTCCCGATAGGCAAGGCTATGAACAAGAACCTGAGCATCAAAATGGGAAATTGCAATCATCGGAAATATGTTCCCAAGCTGGTGGATATGGTCCGCGCTGGTTTCATCGACCCGGCAATCGTCTTGACAAAAACCGAGCCACTCACCGGGGCGCTGGATGCCTATAAAGCTTTCGATTTGCGGCAGCCCGGCTGGATGAAAGTTGAACTTCGTCCGGCCAGCTCAACGCGCGCTGCTTAGGTCTCTGCAATGCCAGAGACAAACGGAATCTCGGCGTTGTCCGCATTCGACGGCGGCTCCGTTGTGAATGTCGTCGTTGAAGCTTCTAAGGGATCGAGGATAAAACTCAAATATGACGAGACGACCGGAGTATTCCGCGCCGAGAAGGTTTTGCCCGTCGGCCTGGTGTTTCCGTTCGATTTCGGCTTCATACCTTCGACCCTCGCGCCCGATGGCGATCCGGTCGACGCGATCATCTTGAGCGAAATGGGGCTGCCGCCGACAATCGTCGTTTTAGCCCGCGTGCTTCGAATCCTCAAATGCAAACAGACGGAAAACGGCCGCTCCAAGCGGAACGATCGAATCGTCGTGCTGCCGCTTGACGCAAAATCACGAAAGCCGATGCAACCGGCAGTGCAGTTCGATGCAATGCTTGAGGAGGCGATTTGCGCTTTTTTGTGTAATACAACAAGTTGCAGGGTAAAGCGTTTCGCGTTTTGGATATAGACGGCGCACGCGAAGCCGTCGATGCGATTCGAAAAAGCGTCACGGTGAATGGGAACCGTGGGAGTCTACGTGGATGACCGGATTGCTGCCGGCGGTTCGTTTACGAGACGATTAGCGGCGTGAGGTGAGCATGGCAAGCGCAAAGCAGAAGGCGGCGGCAAGGAAAAATGTCAAAAAGGCGGCAAATGCCGCCAAGCGGAAACGCACCATCGCCCATCTGCCGAAATCGACGCGAACGGCGCTGGGAAAGCAAGGAGCAAAAGTGGTGCGAAGCCGGCGGAGCCGATGACGAGTCGAATTGAATTGAGGGAGGCCATTACGTGGACACCGAACTAAGTTACGAGATTTTTAAAAAGCAGGCCGACAATACTACGGTGCTCGTCGAAGCAGTGAAAGGAATTGAAGAAGCGCAAAAACGAATTAAAGAGCTGAATTCGGAGAACGCGTCCGAAGAATATTTTGTGTTCGACCCACTAAAGGCGAGCGTCATCGAACCGACTGAGCCTGCGGTGCCGATCGATCCGTTTGCGCCTTAATATCGGAAATCTCTCACTCCCACTTCCGCACGCCGAGCTCTTCCAAAGCGACAAGATAAACGAAACGGCTGCCGTAAACGAGATACCTCCGCCACAGGCGACGCGGCTCCTGCAAGAGTCGAAAGAGCCACTCGAAGCCGCTGTCCCGCATCCACTCCGGCGCTTGCCTCTTCAAACCTGCAAAGAAATCGAATGCCGCACCAATGCCGACTAGAACGGGAACGTTCAGCCGATCGCGGTGCCCAAACATCCATGTGTCCTGTTTTATTTCGCTCAAGCTCACCCAAACTACATCTGCCCGGGACTCATTGATTATGGAAATGTGTGCGGCATCTTCCTCCGTTGTAAGTGGTCGAAATGGCGGAGAAAGCGTTCCGACTATCTGGATGCCGGAAAAGCGTTCACGCAATGCAACCGCCACACGATTTGCGGTGCCAGCACCGCCCCCGTAAAGAAAGTGCCTGAAACCATGCGTGAGACCGCGAGCACAAACCGCAGTCATTAGCTCCGGTCCATACACTCGGCGGCGTAGCGGCAGACCGCGCCGCCGTCCCAACCAGACGAGCGGCATGCCATCGGGAACAACCAAATCCGCCGAGTTGAGAACGTGCCTGAATTGCGGATCGTATTGCGCTTCTGTGATGCCATGCATTCCCGTGACGGCGATATAGCGGCAGCGGTCACGCTTTTGAATCCACGACTCCATTTGCGCAACGACTTGCGGGATCTGGACCGGCGAGACTCCTACGCCCAAAATCTTAAAACGCCCCGAAGCAAGCTCATCGCCGAAGCACAGATCGTGGTCAGCACCCGCAGTAATAGAGTCGCTGCGAAAATCTTCGGGTGTGGATTGAGAATTCACTGCCATTCTCTGGTTTCGTGAAGAGGTGTCTGGGGCCGCTCTTGTTCATCAGTGCTGAAATCAGAGCGTCGGCCATTCTTAAATGTCCGTCGTGCTGAGCTATAGATTTCCATCAGAATTTCATAGTTGAGGTCAGCCGTATATCTGGCCTCGTATTCTAGCCGGGCTGCGCGGCCGAATTCCTCCATTTTTTGGGGATGCTGCCATGCCCAGACTACGGTCTTCGCAAGCTCTTCGCAGTTGCCTGCCGAGAAATGAAGACTGTTGCGGCCATGCGTTGTCCCCTCCTCGATGGAGCCAAGTCGTGACGCCACGACGGGAAGCCCACAAGCGAAGGCCTCAATAATCGCCAAGGGAAACGCTCCTTCATAGACAAGGCTGGGGAATACGAGAAAACGAGCCCCACGCATCAGTGCCAGAACCTCATCATGACTCACGGTGGACAGCACACTGATGTTTCCCTGGAGCTCGCGATCAGACGGCAGAAAATCTTCTCGTACCGGGCCGTCACCGGCAACAATCAGAGGAACCGGGCTCGCAAGCTGCCGCCACGCATTCAGTAAAACACGTGCGCCTTTTTCCTCACAGAGCCGCCCCACAAATAGCGCATACTTCCCCGCTCCGCATCTTGCGCCGGGATCTGGATGCACAAAGTTTGGCTTTACCCGTATACGGCTTGCCGGAAGACCGCCGCGGATAAATTTTCCTCGCGCAAACTCAGAAGCGGCAATGTAAATCTCGACTTTGGTTCTCCATGAACCGAGCCAGCGGTGCGCAGTCAGCATCCCAGCTGCGGCGGCACTGGCAAAAGCGCTTTTGCGGTAGCAACGATGAACAATCCCAGGCCACGGAGTTCGCCGCCCCAAACACTGCTCGCAAACGCGGCCCTCGCGAAAGAAAGTCGCCCCTGGACACAGCAACCGATAATTGTGGAGCGTCTGCACAACCGGCACGCCGGCCTGGGTGCATGCATAGTAGGCTGCCGGTGAAATAAGCGGGAAGGTGTTATGGAAATGCGCCACGTCCGGCGATTCGCCGCGCAAAAGCGCAGCCAACTCGCGATAAGAATCGGATGCCCACACGCTCTTCAGGCCGGTCGCGAGTGTCTGAAAGCGCCCTTGCGTTCGCAACTCTTCGTTGCCGCGGTGATACCACACGACTTGGTGTCCGCGTTCACTCAGCAGGCGCGCCTCCGTGGCGGCCACAACATCTTCGCCTCCTCCCTGCTGATAGGTGTTATGCGCGATTAGTATTTTCATGTCTCGGATGCCGATAGGCCCACGCGGCCGGTTGACGGAATCATGGCGGGGATCGGAGCCTTTGCGGGTGCAAGTGCCGGCCGAAGCTGTGCCACCATTGACGCGAATACGAGACAGTAGCCGATGCCGCCCGGTGAAGAACCATCCGCCATAATATTTTCGATAAACAAGCCAATCAGCAGCGGACCCGAAATCGCCACCGCCGCCCAAGCCTGCGGAGATTTCGTGAGACGAGCGAGCTTGAACGAGAGATGAATCAGGACGAAAAGGAAGCTCACGAAACCTAACAGGCCGATTGCGCCCCATTCATAGAGCGAGCGCAAAAATTCATCGTGAATACAGCGATTAGGATCTACGTTCGACTCTTGAAAATAGCCCGTCTCCATTGCCACGGTGGCCGCGCTACTCGTGCCTGAACCTACCAACAATCCGCGAACGTCGCGATTCGCAATTTCCTGAGCGGTCTTCGCCCAAATCGTGAGGCGCCACGCGAATGTCTGTACGTCTTCCAAGGAATCGTTTTGACTGGTGACGACGTCCAACAACTCATTCAGCCGGCTGTGCGGCATGCTGTTGACGATGAATACTGCGAGAAGAGCCAGGACCAACCCGCCGGATGCAGCGGTCTTCACAATCAGCCAAAAACTCAGCCTATTTCGGAAGCGTTTTGCGAGAACCAGACCGACTATCAGAGCAACCCAACCGAACCCGACAAGGTACGACCGGCTGCCCGTAAGCAGAAAGCCGATTAGCGCGGCTCCTGCAACCAGCCACCCAGACAGGGTTCGCTTCACGCACAGCAGCAGGAGAATGATCATCGCAATCAGAAATGGCGCGAAGCTCTGTGCGTCGGAAAACGTCGTGAATCGGTTGTCCCAGAGCGGATCGCCATACCCATTGCCTAACGCATACGTCTGCGTCACAGCAAAAAGCAGCGAAAGCAAGACGATGAGGCTGAGCGACTTTCGCGTAATCCACTCGCGTCTCCATGCGTGCACGAAAATCAAAAACATTACTGAATACGAGTAGAAGTAGCCCATCATTTTCATGCCGGACAACAGATACGGACTCCATGCGATGGATAGACCCGCATAGCCGACGAAAAACACCCAAATGTTGCGAGTCACCGTGAATCCCGACGGTAAGAGATCGAGAGGCCGTATCCGAATTAAAAGAATCGTCGGTATGAGAACCGTCTTTATCGCGTTTTCCCAACCGAAAGACGAATCCGAGTAGAACGCGACACCCGTGAGATCGAATTGGACAAGAAGAATGTAAGCGATGATTCCGTATCGAGGCGGCAGACCCAACGCCAACACGGCGAGAACCCAAAACAATAGCGTGGCGGCGATCATGTCCGCGGGATTCATCGCTTCTCCCTCGGGGATATTGGAGAATTCGACGCGGAGGACCTCAAATCTGACTGAGCGAGCTCTATAACTTGCAGCAAGCACTCGACGGCAAATTCGGGGGTTAGGTGTTCGACCGAAGCACGCGCCGCTTGTCGCATGCGAGCGAGCTCTCTGCCGCTCGCACCGAACACACGATCGAGAGCGCGTTCAATTTCATTAGGCTTATCCGGATAATATGTCCAACCGTTTTCGCCGTCACGAACGAGTTGTTCAACTGCCTGACTATAAAGGCTCCCAAGGACAGGCGCGCCTGCGGCAAGGGCCTCATTCACGACCAACGCCCACGTATCCGCAAGCGTAGGTAGAACGCATATGCCGGCCTGCGCGTAAAGATTCGGCAAACATGTGTAGGGTACATTTCCAAGGAACCTCAGAACGAGATTCCGAGGACGCTCGGCTTTCTCCAAAGAGCCGCGCAGCGGTCCGTCGCCTACAAACCAACACTCGCAGTTCCGCCCGGAGTGCGCCCGGGCCCAGGATGCGAGGCCACGAACGAAGGGAATGAGACCTTTGCGTTCTATCAGTTGTCCTACATAGATGAGTCTGTGCTCCGCTTTGGCGTCTCTCTCGAGCGAGCAGGCTTGAAAGGCTGCGACGTCTGTGACGAAGGGAATCTCGACGACGCGCGCGCAAGGAATCTGGAGCTTTTCCACATACCGTCTGCCGCTTTGCCCAACTGCGAGGATTGCATCTGCGCGGCGCAGTAGGATTCGTCGCAAGGCTGTCTGTAGTCGTCCGACTCGCCTTTCTGTGTGTTCCGACGCGTCCACCCAGATCACGAGACGTGAGCGTTTGCAAATCGCGCGATAGAGAGCCGATTGAATCGTGCGAAAGCCAAGCTGGGCCGAAATTACAACGCTTGGGGGGTCGGCCATCAAAAGGCGCAGCGTATCGTACGGAAAGTGCTGCTCAACTCGAGCGGTAAAGCCCTGCGGATGCGTCTGCCGCACGACGCGGCGGAATGATTTCTGCAAAGTTACGTCGAGACTGCCCCATTGCGCAGGCCACGCTCGATTGCTCTCCATTGGCACACTCAAGAAGATGCGGAAGCCACCCAGGTGCTGAGAGAGCTGCGTGAAGACGGGCAGCAAGTACGGGGGGATGATGTTCGTGAGCAGAGCGACACGCAATGAGAGCCGTGTAGGAGCCGCCAGTTCGCCCTCTCGAGTGTGAAGTTCGTTTTCTTGTAGTTGCTCCATTTGACGGCACCAATGCGAAGGAGTTCAGGTTCCCGCCGTAGCCGGTTCTCGCGGCGCTTCGGTTGATTGACGCACCGGCCGAATTTCGAAGCCTATGGCGGCAAGCGATGGAATGAAGTCACGCAAAACATATACCGGGTCTTCCTTCCGTTTTCTTGGTACTGGGCTGAGATGGTGAGCGCCATAGTGGCTGTAATACGGACCTAAATAGCCGTTTTCATGCATTCGCTGCCGGATAGAGGCCCGCTCGCCTCCTTCAATCCACATCACCTTCGAGATCGACGCCAGCTCTCCGAAACCGTCGAGAACCCGCGTTTCATGGCCCTCCACGTCAATCTTTACGAAATCGGGAATGAGCGCGAGTTCATCACAGACGGACCGAAAGGTGCGGATGCGAACTCGAAGCACGTTCCCAGAGCCACCAGGCGAATCAATACGGTTTATCGACAGTTCCGCTTCATCGGTAAAAGAACACCAACCCTCCGCATCCGAAAGCGCAACGCCAACGCAAAGCACGTTCGGCCGATGATTGCGCCTCACATTTTCCCGGAGCAGCGCTAGGGACCTAGGGTGCGGTTCAATGCTCACAACGCGGCACGAAGAGTCTTCCGAAGCGATCAACGTGTAGGAACCAATGTTGGCTCCCACGTCCACAAATACGCCGCCGAACCTGCGAAGCAGTGTACGGAGCAGGCTCATATTGTTGAAATCATAGGAACCCATCGCGTTGACAAGGGCAGCCACTCCATTCGCGTGATCGATAAACAGTCGCGACGACTCCCCAATCGGCAGCTCGCAGGGAAATTGATGAAGCATCTTTTTCATCTGCCATCGAAAATGCCGGCCGAATCCGCGAATCGGCCCAACGCTATCCGATTGAACGATCTGGCGGAGCGTATCGAAGAATTGGCGGGTCATTTGAAATTCACCATTTCGCAGCCGGCATCGGCGCTTTGCAATTGCAGATTTTGATCTCGCAGCAAACGCCCAAAGAAGACCAGCGTCACAACGCTGAAGACCGCAAAGCTAAGCACGATGCTTGCGGCCGCTCCGCCGATTCCCCACCAACGCGTGAAGAGTACGCTCGATACGACGGCGACAGGCGCGGCACATACGTTTGAAATAAGATCGAAATACGAACGTTGAGAAGCACGCAACGCCATCGAGCAGCCCATCGTTGCGCCATTCAGCAACGGAACCAGAGCCAGCACAGGAATGAGCCATGCGTCCTTGGCGTACCTTCCGCCGAAGACCAGATGTTCGATTGGCGTGCGTGCGATCAGCAATAAAACCGCAAAACCGGCAGCCGCCAACCCCGCGGCCGCGCTGACGATCATCGATTTGTGTCGAAGGGACGCGCTGCGGCCACGACCGAAGTCGAAGGAAAATGACGGAAGCACAAGCAGCCCGATCGCAGTAATCACCTGCGTCATGGCCAGCGATGGAATCTGCATCGCGCGCAGAATTCCCGCCGCGCTGAGTCCAAGAATGCCGGCAACAAAAAACATCTGACTGTACGTGGAGAGTGCATAGAGAATTGCGCTTCCCACGAGCCACCGGCCGTAAATCCAATTCTCGAGAAGAACTTTGCGCCGCGAGATAGTCGACCCGCCGACAACATCCAAAGACCTCAAACCGATGCGGCGCATGATAAGGATCGCACCTAAAAGACTCGCGAAGCCCATCGAGAGAAACGCATTGAATGGAGTGACCTGATGAAAGTACCTCAGTCCTATCAGCGCGATCACCGCGGCGACGAAATAGAATCCGCTGCCCCACACAGCAAGCGCGGGACGCAGCAGAACGTAGCACATGCGCCTCGCGAGCCAGAGAAACAGCAGAAACGGGAGCGCCGCACCGGCTCCGGCGAGCGCACCGCTGAGAGGACTGCCCGGAGTGACGCGCCAAAGAATTACAGCCAAGAGCAGCGCAAGAGCCGCCAACGGCAACACGAGAACTCCGTGAACGGCGATTTGCGCGTGGAAATAATTCTTCAAGTTGTCGGCGTGCCTCGCGGGACCGATAACGCTTAGAGGTTCGAGCAGAAGCACGTTGTGAAAGCCGGTAAGAAACAAATACCCTGCGAAGGCGAGCGCGAATGCTCCATACAGATTCGCAATCATCCATCGCGCGAGCAGTATGTTTACGCCAAAGCCGGCGGCGGACGTAAGCCCCTGGTCCGTGAGTGACATCGCAGACTTGACGCCCCAAGCACGGATTCTGCCGCGCGTAGTTGTTGCGCATAGTGGCTCGCTACGCGCATTCGGCGCCTCGCTCAGTTCAATCGCACGTTCGTTGGCGCGGCTCACGAATCTCAACACCCCTCCGCGCGCGCTACGGCGCCAAACGTGCGGAACAGTATTTCAATGTCGAGCCACAAGTCCCAGTTATCGATGTACTGAAGATCGAGCCGCATGTTTGTCTCGAAGGAGGGATCACGTCGCGCCGTCACTTGCCACAGACCTGTGACGCCCGGTTTCACTTCCAAGCGGCGCCGGTGATCGATATCGTATTTGCCGTAGTCGTCAAGAGGATGCGGACGCGGACCTACAAGACTCATATCGCCGAGGAGTACATTCCACAACTGCGGCAACTCATCAAGACTGTACTTGCGCAATAATCTCCCGACCCTCGTTATGCGCGGGTCGTTGCTGATCTTGAAGAGCGGACCTCTTCGTTCGTTGCGTTTTCGCAGCGAGTCCTTCAGGACGTCTGCATTCGCAACCATTGTCCGAAACTTGCAGCAGCGGAATGGCCTTCCCTTGCGGCCTGCACGAGGAGCCACATAAAGAATCGGACCGGGCGAGTCACAAACAATCGCGGCCGCAACAACGGCGAAGATTGGGGCACATACAATGAGTCCGGCAGCCGATAAGACAATGTCGATAGCGCGCTTCACCACGAGTCCGAATGCGGGAATTGCCTGCAAATGCAAATCCATCACGGGAAAATCGCCGATGCGGTGCAATGGAGCGTCCCAGGCGATGCCATCGTAGAGATCGGGAATGACGTTGACGGAAAGCCTGTGCTGCCGCGCTTCATGCACCACATGCTTCACGAGTTCGCGTTCAGACGGAATCGTGATAAAAATCTCGTCGACGAATTCAGTTCGAGCGACACGTAGAAGTTCTTCTACATCTCCAAGCCTGCGCCGATCGGTCGAATGATTCCCGTCGAGAAAACCGACGAAGCGATAGCCGAGCAGTTTGTTGGATTCGAACTGCGCTGCCAATGCCTGCCCAATCCTGCCCGCTCCGATGATTAGCGCGTTGCGCGCGCCGATCCCACTCTCCGCACGGCGGAGCACGACGCACCGTTTGATATAACGCCAGGCGGAAAGAGTGAGGATGTTGAGGCCGGCGCTGCTGAGTACCACGATGCGGGAGACGATTGTCACCTTCGACAAATACATGAACGCCGTCACAAGCAGAGTGGCAAAGGCAACAGCTTTTGCCACTGAGGCAGTTTCGTCGACGGCAGAACGCTCCAGGGGTGTCCGGTACAGCTCTTCGCTGTGGCAGTACATCAGCGTGAGGCACACATTGAGAAGCAGGAAGCCGCCGTAGTGTTGGTATATTTCCGCATAGTGAACAAGACCAAGTAAGCCTGTGAAGCTAACGGCATGAAAACGCGCCGCAAATGCGATGACACAATCGGCGAGGATCAAGCAAACATCGATTGTCGCGTACACAACCTGAATCCAGCGCCCGCGCAGGAAAGGTTGGTCCGGCCGTGCACTTCGTGTGCGCGGTCCAAACCTTTCAAAAGTCGGTACAGCGACTCCAGCCTGAGATTCGTCCAGTTGCACACGACTGACAGAACCCGCAGATTTGCGTGGTCGCGTCCAAATGCGGCCGGATTGATCTACAGAGCTCATGAACCGGTGTTTCCGTTGGAGCTATGCCGAGCCGTTCCGTTGCCGTCGGGCGTCCCGGCGCTCGCCTGCGCGTCCCATGCGTTCCACGCAGGTCTTGAACCGCGATGCTTTGAAATCCAAGGGAAGTCGCCGTTAAGGTCGGCGGCAACTCTCAACGCGAATGATTTGCCTGGGTCATGAGGATCGACTTGCTTCCAGCGCTCGCAAACAAGGATCCAACCGATCGCCAGTCCAAGCGCAAGCAGTCCACCTGCAATCGTGATAATCGTGCGCGGTGGAAAGGACTTCTGTTCCGGCACAAGCGGCGGGTCCAAGACCTTTACGGTGGGCAGGTCCTTCGCCTCGGCCACTTTCGCAGCTTCATACTGTTGCGTGAGAGCTTCGAAGACCGCTTCGTTCACCTTCGTCTCGCGCATTAAATCCGCGTAACTAACGCCCAGCTGGGGCAGCTTTCGAATTGAGGGATACGCCAACGCATCGGACGGATCACCCCCCGCACTGTCGCCTGCATCGCCGCGCAGTTTTCCGAGTTGGCGCTGGAGTTCGTTGATGCGTGCCTGAGTCTCCCGGACACGAACATTGTTATCTGTGTAGATTTGCCTCAACCCTTGCAGCTCTGTCTGCGCCGCGATCAACTGTCCCTGCAATTGCGATGAAGCGTTGAGCATTGCGCGCCCTTGCTCGGGCACATCGAGGGCCTCGTTGGCGCTCGCAAACTGGCTGAACTGTTTCTCGGAGGCTTCAAGGTTCTGTTTGACCTGCGTCAGCTGGCTTTCAAGAAAGACCCGCTCGCGGTGAGAAGCGGACGTATTGAGCGTCGCCATTAGGCGGTTGAGTTCATCTACATACTCCCGAGCCATCGCCGCCGCACGCTGAGGGCTTTTGTCGGTAACGCCGATCTTTATGATTTCGCTCTTCTTGTCGACGGAAAGATCGGTACGGCTCGCGAGTTTCTTGCGCGCATCTTTCCAACGTTTTTTCCCGTAGACCTTTCGAAGATCAAACTTCGAAATCAGATCGTCCTGCACGGTCTCGCTGCTCATTACTCCGACAAATAAATCTCCAGTCGTCTTCATTCCCAGCAGGCCGCCGAGCCCCGCCAAAGCGCGCGAAGCGCCTCCCTGTCCAGCCATCGATGCCAAAGTCTCGAGTGCCGATCCTTGCTGGTCGGGCGGCATCAGTTCCGTTGTGGATTCATATTCGGTGGGAATCAGAAATGCGATCGCCAGCGATATAGCGAGTCCGTACAGCAACGCCTTTCCAAGCAAGCGCCGTCGATTCCACAGCAACTGCATTCGAGCGTAGTTTTTTTCCCGGCTTGCCCGCTCATCCTCGGGTGCGGCGTAGGTTTGCTGTCCCGCGAATTGATCGAGCAGCGCTTGATCGGACTTGCTGTGCCTATTTGCCATCGAAAATCCGCTCAGCGACGTTTTCCACCGCGTTAGCCGAATGAGAGAAATCTGCGTGCCACTCACGCGGCCAAAACGCTATTTCGAAGGATGAGGTCCAATTCGTTTGCGGGCCGGGCGCCAGAATTGGAGCCGTCCATTTCTCGTATTGAACGCTGGCATGAAGACTGATGAAGCGGCTAGGCCACCAGTTCACCGCGAGAGAGCCGTCGTTAATCGTTTCGCCGCGAGGAACGAAGTCTTTGGAGACTTTTGCCTGCCGGTACGCGAATTGGATGTTATTCCGCGCGCTGAATGAGTACGTGCTGATCGCCCGGACGCCTTTGCCTTCCCTGCCGAGCCAACTCCCGATGAGGTTTTTTTGGTTCGTGGAAAGATCGTGATAGAAGAGGTCCCAGTAAACGTATTCCCCATCGTTGCTCCGGGGCGTGACTGGATCTGTGTATCCGCCTTCGACTCGAAAATCGAGCCTTGAAATGCCGGCAAACCGCGGCATGTAGATTCCCGAATTCCAGGCCGCACGAGGCGGAGCAGCGAGCGGCGTTACGTCGTCTGGCGCCAGAGACTCGCCGTAAACCATGAGCCCGCTGTGAACGAATGGCACGCGATACGCGAAGTCAAAGCCGCTCGTGCGTTTGCCCGGGTTCCTGGACGCGCTATAATTTACGGACGACTTCACGCTGACGTAGCTGTTCCAAATCGCGCCCGCCGTTAGAGGCCGGCCAACGCCACCTAGTTCCACCAGACGACTGAAGCCAATTTCCAAATTCCGAGTCGGCTTAAAGCGGATGTTCTCGCCGTGAATCGCCGGCCTTGCCGGAAATTCATTGCCGCTGAGCTTCCCAAAAAAGAAATCCGTCTTGAAAGGTCCCAGAAACCGCGATAGCAGAGGCACCTCGAATGCCTTTTCAGGCGTCATGCGGAACATGTACATCGGCTCCGCGTTATCGCTGAGGATCAGAGCGTCTTCTCTGCCCGGTCCCCACCAGAGGCTTTGCTTCCCGAACGAAAAATTCCACCCGGCATAGTCGGCCGTGAAGTATGCGTCCAGAAGATGGAATTGACCTGTGCTTGCGATTGGCGTGGCCGGTTGCATCGGATTCGCATCCATCGTCGCAATCGCATTTCGCACTGCGAGCGAGTATGCGGGCGCCGATGGTGCGGCTTGATACTCCCCACGAACATAGGCCGCGAATCTGCCGATTGTGGCGTAAGCCGAAAAGCCGTTATAGGTGCTGATGCCTTCCTGATAAGGTCGGCCGAAGTTATCGAAAATTGTTTGCCCAAAATGATCGCTATCTGCCAAGGGTCTGCCATGAATCCCGGTGACGGACGAATACAGCGATTCGACCGTGGCTCGTGCGGCACCTCCTTCGCCTGCGTCAGCGAGATCGCTTTGGAATTCGCGCAGGAGAGATTCGTAAATTTCGTTTCCTGCGCCGGGAACTGGCTCTTGCGCGCGAATCTGGTCGCCAGCCTCGCCTACCAGTTCCGCGCACTCGATCCGTGTCCAGGGACGAATGCCAAGATAGTCCGTGCGGATGTAACCCATTGCGGCAAGCCGCTCAATTGCCGGATAAATCCAGCTGTCGAGCTCCACATAGGGCGATCCCACGCTGCTTGATCTACGCCCCGGGCCTTCGTCCGTCGCTTCCCGGTAAGTTGGCCAGTCGCGTCCGCCAAGATCGAAATCATGATGATGGCGGTACACTTCCTGTGCGGTGAACCAACCGATCGCCGCGCCAATCACAACGTCCGATGGGAAATGCTGTTTCGCACTGACGCGGGACGCGCTAATCGCTGTTGCCAATCCGTAGGACAATGCTGTTGAAATCGGACCGGGATATTCATGCGCGACAATGCCGGCAATCGCCCACGCAGCCGCGGAATGCTCAGATGGAAACGAGCCGCCGCCTGAAAAGAACTTGCCGCGATAGTTATCTTCAAGTGGGCGCTCACGCCCGAACGCATATTTCGTTGCGTACGTCACAGCTAACACGTCGATCGCTGCTTCGCCTGCCAACAGGCCCGTTTCGCGCTTGTGCTCTTCGTGAGTGAAATGGCCCCAAAGATACATTCCTCCGCCTGCGGCAACCAACGCACCCAGACCGGCATTTGAGAAATCGCTACTGTGCTTCAGGCGGCTCGACGAATTCGAAAGATGGCGTGAAACATCGCTGTCCGTGGCAATCAGAAGTCCAGTGGCCGTTCCCAGAGGCAGAATCCAATCGAGGTCGGAAAAGCGCAGGTGGGCTGGACTGGTCCAAATCGCGACCTGATCGGATGCGAGATGTTTAACGAACTTGATTCCGATCGAATTCTCGTAGTTGCTCACCGAGGGTTGATCGGCGCTCATGCCCGTTCCAGTGTTTGTGTCTTCATCTGTCAACGGCAGAGCTGTGCCAGAGTCGTCTTTTCCTTGTGCGGTATTTACAGGTCGCGGTTCACCGGTTTGCTGCGCGCAACATTGCGCGGGTCGAAGAACCACTGTTAGCAAGCACCAAAACAAGGCAAGCCCAACCTTTCGCCGGATCATCGATTTCGCCTCACTAATAGTGAAGAGCGATGAATACGGTGCTGACGATGGACGAAGCGACCTGAGCGGACGTAAACAGGTTTGCCCACTGGAAGCCGCCGCTTATCGCTTTTTCTGGAACGATGATCGTGTCGCCTGGCTGAAGCGTGGCATCCAGCCGGTTCCCGCTGAATAGCCCGCCCTTCGAGCCGATGACAGAACCATCTGCGCGCATCACGAAAATTGCTTTCTTATTCGCAAGGTTCGTAGCACCGCCCGATTGGCCGAGATACCATTTCGCGCTTTTTCCAGGGCGATAGGACACAGCCGTCGGATTGAATACTTGGCCGGTCACCATTACAAAGCCCGGCCGCCTGGGAACCACGAGCACGTCTCCGGCGCGCACCACGATGTCGGCCGGCGTGTTTTTCCAATCCTTAATTGAGGAGGAGATCCGAATCGCAACACGGCCTACGGGACTGCTCGCGCTCAATTCCGTAAGCACCTGCTGATACTGCTGAAGCGTTTGGTATTTCGAGGCCTTCTGCTGCAGACTCGCATCCGGCAAATTCTGTAACGCAGCGCCCTCGGTCTTCAGGCGCACAACCAGCTGAGCCTGTTGTTGGCTTTCCAGTTCGCGCACCTCCACTCTTTCAAGCACAGCTCCATATGCGTAGGCGTCTTTCTGAAACCCGCCCGCACGCTCCAGAATTGAGCTCAGACGCTCGCCGGGGCGAATGCCATAGGTGCCTGGATGCGCCACTTCGCCTTTCACGCTGATAGACGCGCCGAGATCGGTCCAACCCGGAACCTGCCGAATCGTCACGACATCGCCATTGTGCAGAAGGAGATTTGACGAAGGTTTTCCTGCGAGCGCCGCAGAAATCGAAACCTCTTGATGCTGCGCCGTGATCTGTGGATCTCCGGGCTTCGCGTCCGCCATATCATAACTGGTGATTTCAGCAGTGTTCTTGTCCGCACTCGCCTTCAATCCGCCGCCCACCATGATCAGGTTCGCAATAGTCATGTTGCTTGTAAGCGGATACCGGCCCGGTCTTGCCACTTCACCCTCGATGTAGACAGTCGCGGGGTGGAGCGCATCAGGATTGCTATGGATCAATACGCGGTCCCGCGGTTGGAGCTCGATATTCTGTGTGGGATCGCCCGCGAGCGCCTGGCTCAAGCGCACGCTAAAGATTTTTGATTCGCCGTCGGGCAGCGTGCGGAAAATCTGCGCATCGTTCGTCTGCGCATCGGGCATAAGCCCTCCAGCCAAGTGCACTGCGTCGACAAGCCGGATTTCCCCGGAGGTCTTATATGTTCCCGGAGACCGCACATCGCCGCGGACCGAAACTGTCGGCGCATTTTCGAAATCGAACTTGCTGAAAATCCGAACGGTATCCATTGGCTTGAGTACAGGCGAAGTGGACGGACTATCCAACGCCGCGCCGAGATCGAAGCTCTCCACGGTGGGATGAAAATCGGGCGCGTTCAAACGGATGATTTCCGCGTACGTCGTGGCCGGCTCGGGAAGAAGGTCTTTGTACGATCCGATCAGATCGCCTACACGCATATCCGCGTGATACGAATAACGCCCAGGGCGCAAAACGTGCCCCTCAAGATAAACGGCGTCCTGGTTGTACGGAGCGATCGGATAAATTCGGATTCGATCGCCATCCTGCACATGAAATGACTCAAGCTTCTGGGTGATCGCAGCGTCGCCATCCGTTTCCGGAATATCCAGGCTGAGCATCGTCTGTTTGCTGTGCGCGACAAGCCGCTGCACTTCGATGTGCCGCAGCGTAGCCGTCGGAAGCATTCCGCCGGCAAGTGCAATCACATCAGCGAGCGTTTTCTCATCCTTCAACTCATAAATCGCTGGCCGCCGCACCATTCCTTCCACCGTCACTTCCGGGCCGAGCGGCGGGACGAGAATCGTGTCGCCATTTTCAAGGTGCGCCATTCCCGTCTTAACGCCGTTCAGCAGCAAGTCATACAGATCGACTTCCTCGATCAGTCGATTGCCGCGGTAGTGCTTCACAACCCGCATAGAGCCCTGCGCGGTAGGACCGCCCGCGACGAACAGCGCATTCAGCGGCGTCGATAGTGAACTGATGTCGTAAGCACCCGGCTTTGCTACGTCGCCTACTTCGTACACGCGAATCGTGCGTAGGCGCGAAAGCGACACGTCGACCGAAATATCGCGGAACTGCGTTCGCAGATTTTGCTGAAGACTCTGCTGCACGTCCGCCAGGCTCTTTCCCGCCACCAACACCGGACCGACCTCCGGCAGAGTAATCCTCCCCTGGCGATCGACCGTGCTGTAGAGCCGCTGCGAGACGCCACCCCAAAGATCAATCGCAAGCCCATCGCCGGGACCCACCACGTAGTCGGGACCCACCGGCAAATCCATGGGAATCGTTTGCGGGTCGCGAACGCCATTTTGGAAAATCGCGAAGCCGAATCTCGCTGGCGTCGAAGGCCGCGGCATAGCTTGCAAATACATGTCATAGAGTGAAGGAATGTCCGCGTAAGGATCGGCCGTGCGCACGAGGGACGGCTCGGGAGAAGAAGCTGGTTCCCCCTTCAATTCATACTCGCCATTTGAAACGACGGGCGACGCGCTGGGATGAGCCGGAGAACTCGTCTGTAGCTCCGGACTCGGCGCACCGCCAAGTGATCCTGCGAACAATGAGGGAGAGGCGCCCAGCGCGCCAGGCGAAGGATCAAGCGCCTCCGATGCTGCAAACGGATTGCCTCCGCCTGAGCCGCCATCCAATCCCAGCATCGCCAGTTCGCTGCCGGATTGGTTCGGCGTGTAGTCTGCGCGTTGTATTGAACCCTGAGTGCCGCTCGGCGGAGCGGCGGGAACCTGTGGTGTGGGAGCCGGAATTGTCGAAGTGCCACTCGACGGCGGAAGTGTTCGGAGCGACGCGGGCTCCTGCGCGGCAGGCGTGCAGCCCGGCGCTGCCTGCGAACAGGAATTCGCTGAAGCGGCAAGGTTGCTCGGATGCTGTTGACTAGCTGCTTCTTGCTCCTGCCGGGCAACGAGCTTTGCCCGCTCCTGCATGACCATCAGCTGCTGCTGCCCCATCTGTGATTCGGGATTCACTTCGGGCCTCAGAAAGCCGTATTGCTGCACGAGGCGCGTCGCCACCGACCGGAAAGCGACGTCGGTTTCCAACCTGGTGTAAATCGCCGCATCCGTTAGATCGTTTTCGTCCAGCACCTGGCCATGATCGGTAGCATCCTGTGCGACCCACCGCTTCAGCGACACCATCAAGCCGGGGTCTTGCAGGAGGATTGCCTTGATCTGCATCGCGGAGGCGGCAACCTGATTCAGGTTTTGATTCGCGAGGTCCGCATTACTTTCAACTTGTCTCGGTGATGTCTGAGCGCGAGCGGAGCCGCCTAAACACGACGCTGCAACGGCTACGATCGCAATACAAAATGCACGGCGCAGTCCTTGCCTAAGATGGATTTCTCTGGTCATTGCACTCTCGTAGAAGACTGGCTCTTGCCGCGGAGCGCATCGAGAACGCCGCTTTCGGAAGCCTCGATCCTGTTGGACTGCACACGCAACGACGCCCAATAGAACATCGAGCTGTTTCGATCCGGCGCAATCGCGATCACCTTCAGCCTGGGGTACGCTCGAAGTATCGACTGGCATGCGGCGGGCAAACGATTGTGCTTTTCGAGCGCCACAATCACGAAATCCGGCTGCGTCCGCTCAATTGCCCGCGCGAGATCCGATTCGTCGGTCACTTCGCCTACGATGTGGATATCCGGCTCATCGGAAATCGTTTCGATCATTAGTTCGCGCATCAGTCGTGGACGATTCGCGATGAGAACCCGGACGGGATTCATGACGCACCTCACTATCGAGAGTCTCCGCGAATCCGGCCAATGAAGGCAGATAGCAAACAGATGGAAACAAGAGGGACCGCATCAAACGGGGTGTGACGGAATAGGGTGAAGCGGGCGGGTGAACCGCAATTAACCCGCCGGATAAGGGATTTCCTGCACGCTACAGGCAGCGCCGCCTTCACATTTCGAGTTCGGTCGTTTGGCACGCTTCAAAGACGCCGCGCCGGTCTTCCGCGCCAACCTTCCGCAAAATACGATGAACGTGGCTCTTGATGGTTTCTTCCGAAAGATTCAATCGCGCCGCAATCTCTTTGTTCGTCAGTCCATTGCCGATCAGCGGCACAAGCTCCTGCTCTCTTCGCGTAAGCGATTGCTCGGCAGATGCCGCCGAGTTCCGGGCGCGTGTAGCGTGTCTCGCCACATAGTCAAACAATGCCTTTGTCATCCGCGCTGGGCAAACGGCATCGCCTTGCGCCACAGTCCGTATCGCTGAGATCACGTCCATGGCGGACGCGTCCTGCAGAACATAACCGGATGCCCCGCACCGAATTGCGCGTAGAAACTGCTCTCGATTGTCTTGCATAGCGATGAGAACGCTGCGCATTGTGCCGTTCGCATACATCGTTCGCGCGCACTGCTGTTTGTAGACACTCAAGAGTTGCAGTGAGTCCAAGACGACAACGCTACCCGCCTGGGAAACTTCGTCGACAGAGTTGTCAAAAGGAGGAGGTGTGGCCGCAACGCGAAATTCCGGCCTTTTTGTAAGGATATGCGCAACCGATTCGCTCAGTAAACGGTTGCAGCAGTGCATGAACACGCGTATTTTCTGTTGCACGAAGCGCTCCGATTGGAATGGCGTGGGCTGGCAACTAGCTTCCGGGTGGACGCGATTGCAAGCAATCCAGAGGAACACCTAGTACGCCGCGCGGCTGTCTATCATGTGGGAGAACGCGTTGAGGTCAGACGAGATAACAACGAAGCCGGAAAGAAGCTTTCTTCAACGTAAATACCCTAGAACGCCTGAAGCTGCTTCTCTGAATGCGAGGAGAAAAATAGGTTGCGCGCGTAACGTGTGCTGCGGCAACCTAAGAGCAAAGCGCTACTGAACTGATCCCAGGTATTCGTCGATCGCTTTGGCTGCTCCGCGACCTTCAGCAATCGCCCACACTACCAGCGACTGTCCACGTCGCATATCGCCAGCCGAGAAAATGCCCGGCACAGAGCTGGCGTAGTTTCCTTTGGTAGCGATGTTGCCGCGAGCATCCAACTCTAGTCCAAGATGCTCGATCATGCCGTATTTCACCGGACCCGTAAATCCCATCGCGAGCAGCACAAGGTCCACCTCGATCGCGAATTCGGTTCCCGACACAGCCTCAAACTTGGGCGGCGGCCCAACCCGCACGCCGTGAAGTTCCTTCACATTGCCGTTTTCATCGCCCGTGAATTTCGTTGTCGCTGCGGCCCAATCGCGCGTACCGCCTTCTTCGTGCGCACTTTCCGTCCGCAGTTGCAACGGCCACAAGGGCCACGGCGTGCTGGGGTGGCGCTCTTGTGGCGGCATCGGCATAATTTCAAACTGCAATACTGAAGTCGCGCCCTGGCGATGGCACGTCCCGAGGCAATCCGCTCCCGTATCGCCGCCGCCGATAATCACCACTCGTTTGCCCGTCGCAAGAATCTGGTGCGCCACTTCGTCTCCCGCGATCTTCTTGTTCTGCTGAGGCAGATAATCCATTGCGAAATGAATGCCCTTCAACTCGCGGCCGGGCACCTTCAAATCCCGCGGGCTTTCGGCGCCGCCTGCAAGCAGAATCGCGTCAAAATTTTTACGAAGGTCCTCGACAGGAACATTCTGGCCAACGTGCGCGTTCGCCTGAAACACAACGCCTTCCGCTATCATTTGATCGAGTCGCCGGTCGAGCACCTGCTTTTCCATCTTGAAATCAGGGATGCCATAGCGCAGCAACCCGCCAATCCGGTCGGCCTTCTCAAACACGGTAACCAAGTGTCCCACTCGATTCAGTTGCTGCGCCGCGGCTAATCCCGCAGGACCAGACCCTACAACGGCCACGCGCTTGCCGCTTCGCGTCTTCGGCGGCTCAGGTTTGATCCAGCCTTCTTTCCACGCGTGCTCGACAATCGATTTTTCAATCAGTTTGATTGCAACCGGAGGCTCATTGATGCCCAAAACGCACGCCGCTTCGCATGGCGCCGGGCAAATGCGCCCAGTGAACTCAGGAAAATTATTCGTGGAATGCAACACGCGAATGGCTTCTTTCCATTCGTCGCGATACGTCAAATCGTTCCAGTCGGGAATGATATTGTTTACCGGACAACCGGTGTGGCAAAACGGGATCCCGCAATCCATGCAGCGCGCCGCCTGTGTACGCACCCGGTCTTCGCCAAACGGCTGGTAGACCTCAAAATAATCTTTAACGCGTTGGTCGACCGGCCGCCGCGCAGGAGTTTCTCTGGCGTACTCCTTAAACCCCGTGATCTTACCCATGAACTGCATGCCCTCCCGCGTGTGCCGCGGCCGGAGCCGTTCGGGGTAATCCAAGGACGCGCTTGTATTCGTACGGGAACACTTTGACAAACCTCGGCAAGGTCGTGTCCCAATTTTCGAGAATCCATTTGGCCTGCGGACTGCCTGTCAGTTCGCAATGGCGCGAAATCAGCCGGAAAAGCGTCTCCACATCGTTTTCGCTTGCGACCGGCTCCAGATCCACTTCCACTCGATTGCAACGCTGCGCGAAATCGCTCGTCTGATCAAAAACGTAAGCGATCCCGCCTGTCATTCCTGCCGCAAAGTTCCGGCCCGTTTTACCCAAAACGACCACAAGGCCATTCGTCATATATTCGCAGCCGTGGTCGCCCACACCCTCCACGACCGCCGTCGCCCCGGAATTGCGCACCGCAAAGCGTTCGCCGGCCATGCCTCCAAAGAATGCTTCGCCGCTGGTTGCGCCATACAGGCATACGTTCCCTATCAAAATGTTATCTTCCGGCGCGAAGGTCGATTTCGGCGGATGATAGATCACGAGTCTCCCGCCGGACAAACCTTTGCCGACGTAATCGTTCGCGTCCCCTTCCAATGTCAACGTTACGCCCTTCGCCAGAAACGCGCCGAAGCTCTGCCCCGCGCAGCCGTTAAAATGGATCTGGATCGTATCGTCGGGCAAGCCCGCGGAGCCGTGTCGCCGCGCGATTTCTCCGCTCAACATCGTACCGACGGTACGGTGCACGTTTCTGATCGGCATTTCCAGAGCGATAGGCCGTCCGCTTTCAATCGCCTCTTGCGCCATTACAATCAGCTTCTTATCGAGCGCATTTTCGAGCCCATGATCCTGCGCGATGGTATTCCGGCGAACAACATGGCTCGGCACCGGCGGATCGTACAGCACTGCCGAAAGATCGATACCCTTTGCCTTCCAGTGCTCCACGTCCGTTCGCTGCGCCAGGCAATCTACGCGCCCCACCATTTCGTCGACGGTACGGAAGCCAAGCTCCGCCATAATCCTGCGGAGATCCTCGGCAACAAAGAAAAAGAAATTGATCACGTGTTCCGGCTGCCCTTCGAATTTCTTGCGCAGCTCAGGGTCTTGTGTCGCGATGCCGACCGGACAAGTATTCAAGTGGCATTTCCGCATCATGATGCAGCCCATCGAAATCAGCGCCGAAGTGGAGAAGCCAAACTCCTCCGCGCCGAGCAATGCAGCCACGGCCACATCCCGGCCTGTCTGCAATTTGCCGTCAACCTGCAACTTCACGCGGCTGCGCAGATCGTTCAGTACTAATACCTGCTGCGTCTCCGAAAGCCCGAGTTCCCATGGAACGCCCGCATGCCGAATCGAGCTGATCGGCGATGCGCCCGTTCCTCCGTCGTATCCGCTAATCAAAATCACGTCGGCGTGTGCCTTCGCAACGCCAGCCGCAACCGTTCCGACTCCTGCCTCTGCCACCAGCTTGACGGAAATCCGCGCTTTCGGATTCGCATTCTTCAGGTCATGAATGAGCTGTGCCAGGTCCTCAATCGAGTAAATGTCATGATGCGGCGGCGGTGAGACAAGACCAACGCCGGGTATCGAATGGCGAACTCTCGCGATTTCGCGATCCACTTTGTGTCCCGGAAGCTGCCCGCCTTCGCCCGGTTTTGCGCCTTGCGAAATCTTGATCTGCAGATCGTCCGAGTTCACCAGATAATTGATCGTCACGCCAAAGCGCGCGGACGCCACCTGCTTGATCGAGCTCCTCCGCAAATCGCCATTCGGATCCGGGCGGAACCGCGTCTCATCTTCTCCACCCTCTCCGGTGTTCGATTTCCCGCCGATGCGATTCATCGCGATCGCCAGCGTCTCGTGTGCTTCCTTGCTGATCGAACCGAAAGACATTGCCCCAGTCGCAAACCGCTTCACAATTTCCGAAGCGGGCTCCACTTCCTCCAATGGAATCGGCGATTCTGTGGGCTTGAAATCAAACATACCGCGCAGCATCAGAAAGTCGCGATTCTGGCCGTCGACGATCTTTGCAAATTCCTCGTACGTCGCGAATTTCGATTCCCGCACCGCATGCTGCAACTTGCTGACGGTCAAAGGATTCAGCAGGTGGCGTTCTCCACCCACGCGGTATTGATACTCGCCGCCGACGCGCAATTCGGTTTCCGATTCAGTCGCGGGTCGCATCGCAAATTCATGCTTCATCAAGGCTTCGCGCGCAAGCACTTCCATTCCCACGCCTTCAATGCGCGAAGAGGTCCCGGTGAAGTAATGGTCCACAAGCGACTTGTTCAAGCCAATCGCTTCGAAAATCTGCGCACCCTGATAACTCTGCAGCGTGGAGATCCCCATCTTCGAGAACGTCTTCAGAAGGCCTTTGTCGGTAGCCTTCATATAGCTCTTGAAGACCTTGTCCCACGAATATTCCGCCGGGAAATGCCCGTCTCGCCAAAGATCCTCGAGTGTTTCGATCGCAAGGAAAGGATTCACCGCGCTCGCGCCATAGCCCAATAGCAGCGCGAAATGCATGATCTCGCGCGGCTCGCCCGATTCGACGATTAGCGCCACCTGATTCCGCGTCTTTTCGCGAATCAGATGATTGTGAACGGCGGAGAGCGCAAGCAGGCTTGGGATCGGCGCCTTTTCGCGTGTTATGAAGCGATCGGAGAGAATCAATATCGTGTAGCCGTCCTTAATCGCAGCGGACGCCCGCCTACACAAATCTTCAACCGCCTTTTCGAGCCCTTGTTCGCCGTCGCTCACAGCAAAATGCGTCGATAGCGTCGTCGCGAGGAAATCTCCCCACTTCACGCTGCGCAGCTTTTCCAAACGCCAGTTGGAAATAATCGGATGCCGCAGTTTCAGCGTATGGCAATTCTTCGGCGTCTCGTCGAGGATGTTCCCTTCGGATCCGATATACGAATTCAATGACATCACGAGGTCTTCGCGAATCGGATCGATAGCCGGATTCGTCACCTGCGCGAACGACTGCTTGAAATAGTTAAAGAGCAGTTGCGGCTTATCGGACAAACACGCCAGCGGCGTATCGACGCCCATCGAACCGACAGGCTCCTGCGCATCCAGCGCGGCCGGGCGCAGGATCGTTTTCAGATCCTCGTCCGTGTACCCAAAAGCGCGCTGGCGCATTAGGATCGTTTCGTGGTTTGTCGGCAGCACGTTCGCCGGAGCCGGCAGATGATCCAGCGTGATCTGGTTTTCCTTCACCCACTCCGCGTAAGGACGCCGCTCGGCAAGCTGCGCCTTGATTTCTTCATCCGAAATCACGCGTTTCTGTTCGGTATCGATCAGAAGCATGCGGCCCGGCGCTAACCGCCCCTTCATGCAAATATCTTCAGGCTTGATGGGCAGTACGCCCGCCTCGGACGCCATTACAGCCAAGCCATCTGACGTCACTACAAAGCGCCCCGGGCGCAAACCGTTGCGGTCGAGTTTCGCTCCCACCACACGCCCGTCGGTGAACACAACTGCCGCAGGGCCATCCCACGGCTCCATTAATGACGCGTGGTATTCGTAGAACGCCTTCACGTTCTCCGGCATGGCGCTATCGCCGTCCCATGCCTCCGGTATCAGCATGGACATCACATGCGGCAAACTTCGCCCTGCCAGCGTCAGCAGCTCCACCGCATTGTCCAGCATCGCCGAATCGCTTCCGCCCGGAGTGATAATCGGCAGCAGCTTTTTCATGTCTTTCCCGAAAAGTGGTGAGAAGAGCACCGATTGCCGGGCATACATCCAGTTGTGGTTTCCACGCAGCGTATTGATCTCGCCGTTGTGGCAGATGTAGCGATATGGATGCGCGAGCTTCCAGCTCGGAAACGTATTCGTCGAAAAGCGCTGATGGACCAGGCAGATCGCGCTCTTCACTTCAGGATTGGCCAATTCCGTATAAAAATGTGCGATTTGCGGCGCGAGAAGCAGTCCCTTATAAACAATTGTCCGCGAGGAAAGGGACGGGATATAGAAAAAGTCCTTTTCCTTGAGCTTCGAACTCTCCACCGCATTTTCCGCCTGCTTGCGGACCACGTAGAGTTTGCGCTCCAGCGCATCCTGATCCATGTCCTTGCCGCGGCGGATAAAGATCTGCTCGATATATGGCTGTGAACTGCGGGCTATGCGTCCAATGGAGTTGCCGTTGATCGGCGTGTCGCGCCAACCCAGGACCTTTAGCCCTTCCTGACGCGCGGCCTTTTCCAAAATCCCTTCGCAGATAATCCTTTCCTGCGGATCAACCGGCAGAAACACCATTCCAACGCCGTACTCACCTGCATTCGGAAGCTCAAAGCCTGCCTGCGAGCATTCACTTGCAAAAAACGTGTGCGGTATCTGAATCAGGATGCCCGCGCCATCGCCTGTCGCCGGATCGCAGCCGCACGCGCCCCGATGAGTAAGATTGATAAGGACCTGAATGCCTTTTTGAACGATATCGTGGGACTTCTCGCCTTCAATATTCGCCACAAACCCCACACCACAAGCATCGTGCTCGTGCCGGGGATCGTATAGCCCCTGGGGAGGTGGCAGCCCTCGCGATGGATGGATAGGATTACGCTTTGTTTCGTCTCTCATGTGCAATTCGCGCCAACACGCTGAGCTTCCGAAGGAAACTACAATCCTAGGACTTCGCTCTGTAAGCGGATGACCCCGAGGTCAATACGACTAACTCGATAGGGGACGTCCAATAGAATGCCACAAAATGATACACGAACCCATCACGTCCATGAATGGGTTGGATCACTTTTTCAGAAGCATGGCTCGGCCGAAGCCTGGGCCATGTATATAATCCGCAAAACAACGATCACTCGTCACTGCAGGATTCTGCGTCCAACTCCCTGTTCGAATCATCTGATCGACCCGAGCCTAAGTCTCGATAAGACAGTGGCCTGCGCATATCCAACTTAAGGAGACGTTTCGTGAACCATTACGGAGGAAAACAGCTAGCAGCAAGCTCCCGCACAGTTCGGAAGAATACGTTACAAATCGCCGAAGACATCCCGGAAGACAAATACAACTTTCGCGCAGCCCCAGGAACCCGCAGCGTCGCTGAATTGCTGACTCACATCGCAATCTCCCAGTCCTTTCAGGAAGAGGTTCATCGCAAAGAGAAGCGTTCAACGCTCGCCGGTTTCGATTTTCCGGCGCTAATGCAGCGAATGGCCGCGGCAGAGCAAGAGCCACGCACCAAAGCGCAAATCATCGAGCTATTGCGCCGCAATGGTGAGGCGTGGGCCGCATGGCTCGAGGGCCTTGGCGATGATTTCTTAGCCGAAAACGTTTCCATGCCGCCCGGAGGCAGCCCCGCCTCGCGCACTCGTTTTGATATGCTGCTCAGCGTCAAAGAACACGAGATGCACCACCGAGGTCAGCTCATGCTCGTTGAAAGAATCGTCGGCATCGTGCCGCATCTCACGCGCGAACGCCAGGCCCGCACGGCTGCTTCCGCTAACGCTAAACAGTAGGCATTTTCAGGACTGCCGAATACAACCGGGATGCGGACGGACACACCTGAGCGGCCTCCGCATCCCGTGGACTTGGGCTTGGACAAATTGACTTAGAAAAGACCCGCCTGTCGCCGCGGCTCTTCCAAACCGAAATGCTTGTACGCAAGCGCCGTAGCGACGCGCCCGCGCGGCGTCCGATCAATCAGGCCAAGTTGCATCAGATAGGGTTCGTAAATCTCCTCGATGGCGTCC
>DATNBB010000123.1:0-10463 GCA_035607335.1 Binatia bacterium
CTTACGAGCAAGATTCCGAGGAGGAGCGTGCTTATCCCCGGGGTGAGCGCACCAATGTATACGAGCCGATATAAGCCCGTTTGGCTTCAGCGCTCTGGGAGCAGTGACGGACAGAAAGAAGCCCAACGGCATCAGAATTGCGGCGCAGGGAGCGCCGAGCCGTGCTATTAAATCGATGGCAGCCGGCAAATTCAGCGAATCCACAAACAATTGCATAACGAGCGATAGAATCGACAAAACGCCCGCATGCGCATGACCGGCGCGGAACAGGTTTTGGCGCAACGGACTATCCACGTAGCCTGGCCCAGAGGATTTCAGCATGCTAAGCAGGAACGTCCCGCCGAATTCGATGGTTGGGACGGTGATGAGAATGATGCCCGAAATCACTTTGGTGGTATTCGAGAGTTCCATTTCTCCTCCGTTTTGCGTAAGTGGAGATGCCGACAGGTGCAAGCACTTTAGCCGAACAACCGAGTGAAGTCTTGGAATCCGCGAAGTATTGAATATCATTGCTGGCTGCGTAAAGGAGAGCCCAATGCCTTGCGATCCGGAAATGCTTAGAAGCGTTCCCCTGTTTGCCCTGCTTGATGACGATGAGCGCGCTGTTCTTGCCGCGCAGGTGGACATTAAGACATTCGCGCCGCGCGAGCGGATCTACAAAATGGGCGACCCGAGCGGTCCCGCGTATGTAGTTCGCGACGGCAAGGTCCGCGTCACCACGGTGGATGAGGACCATCAGGAGGTGATTATTGACGAGGCCGGCAACGGCGAATTCTTCGGATTCGCGTCAATGATCGAGCAGACTCCGCACCAGACGAGCGCGATTGCGCTGGATGAGACTACTTGCCTGGAGGTAACGCGGGACGACATTCAGGCTCTCTTGATGCGGAAGCCACACGCGGGTATGGATCTGCTTACCGTATTGGGCCGCCAATTTCACGCGTCGCAGGGACTGGTGCGAGTGCGTGCAAACCGCAATCCAAATGAAGTGATTGAGGAAAAGGAAACGCTGGGCGAGCGAGTCGCGGACGCTGTAGCAGGGTTCGGAGGCTCGTGGACATTCATCACCATTTTCGCCGTTGCGATGACAACTTACGCGCTGATCAATATCTTTCTCGGGCGCAGAGCGTGGGACCCATACCCTTTTATTCTGCTCAACCTGTTTCTTTCGATGCTCGCGGCAATTCAGGCCCCGGTGATCATGATGAGCCAGAATCGCCAGGATAAGAAAGACCGCGTCCGAAGTGAGCTCGACTTTGAAGTGAATCGGCGCGCCGAATCGGAAATCAAGGCCCTGGCTGCAAAACTGAACCTGCTGGACGACAAATTGGACGACGTGGGAGGCATGCTGCGGCAGAAAATGCTGTAGCTCAGGCGGACGCGCCTTGCGCCAGCGGTGTATCTTCCCTGTCTTTTTAAATTTGCCTCCGTCGACATTCGGCAGCGATCAGACGGATTTGGTCGTAGGTGATGTTGTCCGGCAAAGCGTCTTTGAGCGGCTTTAAGCGGTCCATGCCGAGTTTTGCGCATTGCTCCGCAATTAACTTTCTCTTCTCGGTGTCCACCCATTCTTCACGAAACGAGACTCGGCCTTCTTCGATAAGCTCGGCAATGGTCGCCGATATTGTCTGCACCTTCCGCCCACGAATCTCTGCAATTTCTTCGATGGTATGGCCCGCATCGAGCAGGCGCATTGTCTCGCGTTCCGGCTCAGTGAGCATTCGCGGCGCCGTCGATCCAGCGGCAGGCGGCTGCAAATTGCGCACGATCTCAAGAATCCGCTCGCCGTATCGCGCCGCTTTTTCTTCCCCGATTCCGGAGACGCGCAGCAATGCGGACATCGATTCCGGCCGCGCGGCGCAAATATTTCTCAAAGTCGAATCGGGAAAAATCACGAATGCCGGAAGTCCCTGCCGGTCCGCTTCGAGCTTCCGCCATTCGCGCAGGCAATTTGCCAGAACCGTTGCGGCCTCGTCGTTTGCGAGTTCTGCGTGATCCCTACGCTTTCGCGACGCCTTTTCGTCCTTGCGCTTTGCGCGCGCGGCTTTGTCAAGCCAATCGGTTTCGCATCCGCACGCATCGCACGCGTTACAGGATTTCCATTTGGGGATTTCGCCGAAGTACTTGCAGACTTCGAGATGACGGCACGATTTCGCGTCCACAAATGCGCGGATGGTGTGATAACGCTGCCATGCGCGATCTCTTTCATCCGGATCGCCGATTTCTCCGATGAAATGCGCGAGCAAAGCGGTGTCGCGCTTCTGCCACAGGAGAATGCAATCGGCGGGCAAACCGTCGCGCCCTGCGCGTCCGGCTTCCTGATAGTACTGCTCGATCGATTTCGGCAATGAAAGATGGATTACCGCGCGCACGTCGGCCTTGTTGATGCCGAGGCCGAAGGCGATTGTTCCGACAAGGACGCGCGCTTCGCCGTTTGTCCAGCGGGCTTGATTCGCCTGGCGTGACGCTGCGTCCATTTTTCCGTGGTAAGGAATCGCCGCGATTCCCTGTTCACTTAGGAAGGAAACTGTTTCGCCCACCCGCTTGATTGTCGGCGAATAGACGATCACGCTGGCGCCTTCATGACGGCGCAGCGCGCGCAACAGCAATTCGCCTTGCGTCCGGGAGTTAGTCTCGCGCACGATGTAGCGCAAATTTGGGCGATTGAAGCTTGCGATGTATTTGTGAGCATTACGCAAGCGGAGTTGATCGACGATGTCGTGCCGCACATGGCGCGTCGCGCTCGCGGTGAACGCCGCTATCGGAATTTCCGGGAATTTACTTCGGAGGTTTTTCAGTTGCCGGTACTCGGGCCGGAAGTCGTGCCCCCATTCCGAGATGCAGTGCGCCTCGTCAATTACGAAGAACGAAACAGGAGAAGTCTTGAGCCACTCGATCGTGTGGTCGCGAACGAGGCGCTCCGGCGAAAGATAAAGCAGGCGATACTTCCCGCTTTGCGCGCCCTGAATAATGCGCGATTGTTCCCGCTCATCGATGGAGCTGTTTAAAAAAGCGGCCGGAATTCCCATCTGAGAGAGTTGCGCTACCTGGTCCTGCATCAGCGCGATCAGAGGCGAAATCACGACGGCGGTTTCGTTCGAGAGTGCGGCCGGCAATTGGTAGCAGAGGGATTTTCCTCCGCCGGTAGGCATCACGACGCACGTGTCGTGACGGTCCAGCAAGCTGCGGACAATCTTCTCCTGTAGCGGGCGGAATTCCCGATAGCCCCAGTGGCGCTGCAATGCGGCGAAAACATCGTTTGGCACGGACACGATGAGATTGTAGAGTCCGCGGCGGCATACGTCCACCGCGAGATGATTTGCTCCTGCAGTGATCGCTCCGCCCGGCGACCTGACCCGTTCGGCTAACGAATTTTGTCGTTCTGACGATATAGCGTATGTGGGCTGGTGCGTTCATTCGCATGCGGCCCCTGACTATGCCCGTCACGCTCATCCCCGGCATTCGCGAACGCGTAGCGCGGATTCAAACCACACCTGCGATTCCCATGGTTCTCCAGCCCCTGCTCAAGATGCTGGCGACGCCCGCGGAGGATGTGGATGTGAACGAAATCGTCCGACTTATTTCGTATGACAACACAATCGCGGCACAATGTCTGCGTGTAGCGAGCTCGCCGCTCTTCGGCCTTGCGCAGCCGCCAAGATCGATCGCAGCAGCGGTGGTGATTCTTGGATTACGCCGCGTTGAATCGATTCTTCTGACCTGCTGTATGGGGCAAGCGTTTCCGGGGAGAAAATCGGGATTGGATCCTACTGTTTTCTGGAAGCATTCTCTGGGCTGCGCAATGGTGTGCCGCAAATTGAGCGAAAAGCTCGCGCGCGCCGACCGCGAAAAGGCATACGTCGCCGGGCTGCTCCACGACATCGGATTCCTGGTCAACTCGCTCGTGATTCCAAACGAATTCGCGGCGGCGACGGCAAAAGCAGCCAGGGAGCAAATTCCTCTGCACCTTGCCGAACTCGAGATGATGGGATTCACGCATTGCGAAACGGGACAAGCCCTCGCACAGCAATGGTCGCTCGCGCCTGAGATTGCAAACGTGATCGCTTTTCATCATTCCGTGGAGGAATGCCCGGAGCCGCGTCCCCTGGTGGCTCTCGTGCACCTGAGCGATCTGATGTGCCGCATGCGAGGCTTGGATTACGGATATTACGAGACTCAGAGCGTGGATCTACTGACGGATCCCGCGTGGGATATTCTTTGCCAGGAACACAAGGAACTGGCGGACGTCGATCTGGAGCTTTTTACATTTGAACTGGACGATGCCGTGGGGCAAATCTCGGAGATCGTCGCCACGGTATTCGGGTGAGCCGCGTGAATGGAGCGAACGACTGCTCGCCTACTCGCTTAGCTTTGCACGGTCAAAGTCAGGAAGTTAAGTTACTGCTGAAGTCCTGCAAGCGATGCCGTAACGAGGAACAGGCGCTTAATCCCAAGCTCGCGGCCCGTAGCGTCATACCACTCGGCAAGAGTATGTGCGCCGCCGCCTTTTCCGCCACCGCCCAGCGAGACAGCCGGAATCTTCATGGAAAGCGGCAGATTTGCGTCCGTGGAACTGCTCTCGATGCGCGCCGAATTCTGCAAAAAACGGTCCACGTCACGGACTGTCTGCAAAAGCGGCGAATTGTCCGGCAATTTGCCAGCGGGCCGGGAGCCGAGCGATTGGACCTTCATCTGCAACGTGCCAGCAGCCGAACGACGCGCCGCAATCTCCGCTGCGAACCCCGACTGCATGGCGTCGCGCAAAGAGGTTTCCAAACGGCCAAGTTCGGCTTCATTCTCCGAACGCAGATCGACCTTCACGGAAGCATCGCCGGGAATTGAATTGACGGAGTTGCCGCCTTCGATCACGCCAAAGTTAAATGTGCTGCGTGGCGAATCCGGCAGGCGAATCGCGGAAAACTGCACGATCCCGCGGGATAACGCAGTAATGGGATTCGGCATGCCGAAATCGGACCAACTATGCCCGCCCGGCCCCGAGACGGTGAATTCAAATCGACGCGAGGCAATTCCCTGCGTGGTGATGTGCGCCGTGGAAGGACCGTCGATGGCAATCACCGCCGCGAGGCGTGAACCATACGCATCGACAAGGGCGCGGATTCCGCGGAGATTGCCTTCGCCTTCTTCGCCAACGTCCGCCGCGAAGACAATCGTCGCGTCGGTGCGGAGACTTGATTCCACATAGGCGCGGGCAACGGCAACGAGGGCAGCAAGCCCCGCGCCGTTATCCGAAATGCCTGGGGCAAGCAAGCGTTTGCCATCACGGCGAACCTGCACGTCCGTTCCAGCCATAAATACCGTATCCAAATGAGCGGCGACGAGCACCACGCGATCGGCCTGCATGCCGATCCGCTCGACGACTACGTTGCCCGTCTCGTCGATGCGAGCTTTATAGCCCATATCGGCAAGAATCGATTGCAGGAGTTCGGCGCGGCGCTTTTCGCCGTATTCAGGCGCAGGAGTTTCGGTGATGCGAATCTGCTGTTCGGTGACCCACGCGCTGCTGCCATCGATCCAATTGAGCGCCTGTACGCACGCAGGATCCTGCGCCAGGCGCACGATCGACGGGTCAGTAGCACTGGCGGGGAATGTCGCCATAAAAACCAAGATACAGCAGATGAGCGCGAATTTCACAGCTTTTGCGAGCCTTATCGCCAATCGTCGAGAATATACACGCCGGCACGATTGTAACCTGCGAATGAGTCACCGCTTTCCATGGCCACACCCTGCATCGCGGTGCGAAAACCGAGATTCACCATGCACCAGAACGCTTCACGTCGCGCCAGATTTACGCCGGCTGTGACTTTCGTAGCCCCGCACGAAGCCGCAAAGTCACGGACCGCACGGACGAGTGCGCTAAGCGCGTCATCGGCGTGTACATCCGGCCGAACCGCGGCAAATTTCACGTAACAGACGCCGCTCCCAGCCTCGCTGCCGGGACCTGCGTGGCAAACCGCAAAGGCCGAGGCCTGCGATCCGCGCGAAATCATTATTGTGTCGCCCAATTTTTGCCGATCGACAGCGTCAATCTGATGCGACAAATCGAGGCCGGAAAAATTCCTTTCGCTGATGCCGCGACAATCCGCGAGGAAAGCCGGTTTGTTTTCCGGCGGCGTTGCCGAGAATCTCGCCACGTCGGCGCCAACGTCATCCTGCCAACCGGAGATTTCCCTGTTCATCAGAGCCACGAGATCACGAGGCCAAAATCCGAATTTTTGATAGAGCGCCATATGCTTGGGGCTGTGCGGAAACGTGAAGAGTCCGAGATGTGTATTGCGCCAGCGCCGAAAAATATCCATGGTCGGGCCCAGAAGCTGCTGCGCGACTTTCTTATCCCAATACGCGGGATCGACAGTCAGCGGCCCGAAATAACCGAAGCTGCCCCAGTTCTCCGCAAAATTCGATCCGATCAGCTTCTCTCCTTCGAAGGCAGCCAGCGCGGCGGAAGGGTCCGCTATCCAGCGCGAGCGCACGTAATCGGCGTCGCCTCCAAACCGTGAAGGGTCAGGAATTCCTATAAATGTTCCGAAAGCCAACCGGAAGACGCGATCGGCTTCGGCCAGATGGGGCTCCTGCAGGTGCCGAATTCCGATCTGCTCGTGCATGGGAGATGTTGACGTCATTGCATCCTCTCTTTATAAAATCTATTCGCTTCCACGTTTGGAGTGCCGGCTTCGCACGGAGGTTGCCGCGAGCGAGTCGGCCGGATCGGGATACTCGAGCGACACCAAGTAGAGTCCTTCCGGTGAAGCAGTAGGACCGGAGGCATTTCGGTCGCGCGCGTCAAATATTCGCTGAACGTCCGCGAGCGTCAACCTTCCCTTTCCTACTTCGATGAGCGTACCCACGATCTTTCGCACCATGTAACGCAAGAAGGAACGCCCGCGCACCACGTAAGCGATCTCGTCGTGCTCGGGCTCGCGCACAATTCGGGATGAAAAGATCACTCGGGTCATATCGCGATCATCATCCTCAATTCCGGAAGCCGCTGCAAATGAGGTGAAATCGTGCTCTCCCTCAAAGAGCCTTGCAGCCGACGCCATTGCGTCTTCGTCGAGCGGCCACGGATAATGCAGCACGCGCAGATAGTCAAACGGCGACAGCACTTTGCCGCGGTAAATCCGATAGCGATACGTCTTGGCTTGGGATTGCCACCGCGAGTGAAAATCGGGGCCGACTTCTTCGGAGGCGACGACGCGAATCGTCGGCGGTAAAAGACCGTTTAGGGCGCGTTGAAATTCGGCGGCGGACAATCTGGAATGTGTGCGGAAATGGGCCACCTGACCGAGCGCGTGAACACCCGTGTCCGTGCGGCTCGCGCC
Source organism: Binatia bacterium (assembly GCA_035607335.1). Lineage (GTDB taxonomy): Bacteria > Acidobacteriota > Terriglobia > Acidiferrales > UBA7541 > Palsa-295. The sequence goes on from DATNBB010000123.1 coordinate 7,341, forward strand.
GTGCAACGTAATTTTTTCCTGTGTGATTTGGCTCGCAGCTTCGTTGAGGGCGCCTTGAATCGTGGGCACGCCCGGCTGCACCTGCCAACCGTGGAAACTTGCGCCGTCGTAAGCGATGATGAGCTTTATGTTCCGCATCGTTGCCGCAATTATCGCACGCGGCAACTGAAAGACAACTTGGCGTCCGTGGAGCGCTCGCCTGGGATTTGTGGCAACGATGAAATTTCGCGGTTATATCCGCGCGCGGGAATAGCGCGATCCTGGCCGGCTGGGGGCCCCGCCGGCACGGCATAGAGGACAATCATCGGCCTCGTAGCTGGGCACTTCCAATTCCAAGAGAGCCCGTGCCGGCAAATTCCAATCGATCTTTCCGCTTGTGCGGTCGATCAAAGCTCCTGCCGCAACGGCAAGCCCGCCTTCTTCTTCGACGACGCCGATTGTCTCGCGGGTCGATCCACCCGTCGTCCAAACGTCCTCAATCACGAGCACATGCTCACCGGGCTTCAGTTCGAATCCGCGGCGCAGGGCCATATGTCCGGAAGCGTCCCGTTCGACGAAAAGAGAACGCGCATTGAGGGCCCGTGCCACTTCATGGCCAATAATGATGCCACCCATTGCAGGCGCAACCACGGCCGTGACGCTTATATCCTTAAAAAGATCGGCGAGTGCGCGGCCCAAGGTCTCGGCGTGCTTCGGATACTGCAGGACGAGCGCACATTGGATGTAGTTGGCGCTGTGACGGCCACTGGAAAGCTCGAAATGGCCGGTGCGCATCGCGCCGACGTCTTCCAGCATTCGGATAATCTGTTCGCGTTTCATAAGCACCGCCAATCTGGCGGCAATTCGCGCCAGTCTGGTGGCTTAGCCTAACGGCCACCGTCCCGAGTGTCAATGCTCGTTTACGGTTAAACAATTCGTAATCGCGTGCCAATTCTTGACGGAAATCGGGCTTCCTGATAGAAGAGGAGCACCAGTTTTGGCAGTTCGCTCACGGGGTACGAGTTGGAATGAACGTCGCCCAGGGTGCCGACGTCATACGAGTGGTGCTCGCTATTTTGTGAGGGGGGATGTCCAACCTGCTGCCGACGGCGTATCGGCGTGAAACCGTTGAGCGGAGATTCGCTGCCAGAGTATCGTTCCCGTTTATGTATCGGATTTCAGCGGATGCCGCAACAGAACCCTGCTTGGAAGCCTTGCTTGATTCTCGGAAAAGATCACATCGCTAATGCCTAATGGAGGAATTGGAATGTGCAAACTGTTTGCGAGCGGCGCGTCGCTGCGCAATCGCTTCTTGAAGATAGGCTCGCTGGCGGGTCTTCTGACTCTTGCCGGCGCGGGCAGCGCTTGGTCGCAGGAAGCGGGCGGCGAAGCAAGCCTGAAGGTGCCTGACCTTTCACAGGTCAATTTCCTCGGCGTCAATGGACATAACCTGCTTGTGTGGGGAATACTTTTCTGCTTTTTCGGCTTGGCATTCGGCCTGACGATTTTCGTGCGGCTGAAGAATCTCCCCACGCACAGCTCGATGCGGGAAATGTCCGAACTGATCTATGAGACCTGCAAGACGTACCTCTTCACGCAGGGGAAGTTTCTCATGCTGCTCTGGCTGTTTATCGCCGTTGTCATCGTGATCTATTTCGGCGTCCTGGCGCCGGTTCCGGGCAAGCCCATCGGCGTTACGCTCCCAATCATTCTGCTTTTCAGCCTGCTCGGTATGGCGGGCAGCTATTGCGTCGCGTGGTTCGGCATCCGGGTGAATACTTTTGCCAACTCGCGCACCGCGTTCGCCGGTCTCGCCGGCAAACCTTACCCGATTTACATGATTCCGCTCCGCGCCGGTATGAGCATCGGCATGATGCTCATCAGCGTGGAATTACTCATGATGCTCATCATTCTGCTCTTTGTTCCCGGCGCCTACGCAGGACCCTGCTTCATCGGTTTCGCCATCGGCGAATCGCTTGGCGCGGCGGTGTTGCGTATCGCGGGCGGCATTTTCACCAAGATCGCGGACATCGGCTCGGACCTGATGAAAATCGTCTTCAAGATTAAGGAAGACGATGCCCGCAACCCCGGCGTGATCGCCGATTGCACTGGCGACAATGCCGGAGACTCAGTCGGCCCCAGCGCAGACGGGTTTGAAACTTACGGCGTCACGGGCGTCGCGTTGATCGCGTTCATCCTGCTTGGTGTGACGAAACCTGCTGTGCAAGTTCAACTACTCGTATGGATTTTCGTGATGCGCGTTGCAATGCTCGTGGCAAGCGCGGCGGCATACTTCATTAACAATGGTATTCAAAGCAGCCGGTATGCCAAAGCGGACGAAATGAATTTTGAAATTCCGCTTACATGGCTCGTGTGGCTGACGTCATTCGTTTCCATCGCGCTTACCTACCTCATTTCGTATTACATCATTCCCGATCTCGATGGCGATACAACACAGTGGTGGAAACTGGCGACAATCATCTCCTGCGGCACACTGGCTGGCGCGGTGATTCCGGAGTTGGTGAAAGTTTTCACGTCCACCGAATCGCGGCACGTGAAGGAAGTAGTGGCGTCTGCCCAGGAAGGCGGCGCGTCACTCGGCATTCTTTCCGGGTTCGTCTCCGGCAACTTCTCGGCGTTCTATCTCGGTCTGGTGATGGTTGCATTGATGGCCACTGGTTATTTGGTGAGCCTCGCGGGTCTTTCGAATTTGATGATCGCTGCGCCAGTGTTCGCTTTCGGGCTCGTGGCGTTTGGATTCCTCGGCATGGGCCCTGTGACGATCGCCGTCGATTCGTATGGCCCGGTGACCGACAACGCGCAGTCCATCTATGAGCTTTCGCTTATCGAAACCATCCCGAACGTCACACAGGAGTTGAAGAAGGACTACAACATTGACGCGCGTTTTGACCGAGCCAAAGAACTGCTCGAAGCGAACGACGGCGCGGGCAACACGTTTAAGGCGACGGCAAAGCCAGTGCTGATTGGGACAGCCGTCGTCGGCGCGACCACGATGATTTTCTCGATCATCATGGCGCTCACCGAGGGACTCACGACCAACGTCGATAAGCTCTCTCTGTTGCACGCTCCTTTCGTTCTCGGCCTGATTACAGGTGGCGCCGTAATTTTCTGGTTCACCGGCGC
>DATNBB010000135.1:0-5028 GCA_035607335.1 Binatia bacterium
CCGAAAGATCGCCGATGATCGTCAGGATTGTGCTGTTGCTGCGGATTTGGCTTAGGTCAGCCGCGCTGGGAATTGTGAAGGTTGCGGGGCGGTCGGGCGAATTTTGGGCCAATTGCAGCATATTTTTGACCTGCTCATCCACTTGGCTATCGCAGCCCGGCTGCTCGTAAGCCAGAATCCTCGACCGCAAATATTGCTGCACTTGATCGGTCTGTGGGACTTTCAAGTCGATCGCGCGCGCAATTGCCCAGAATCCGTCCAGTGTTTGCGGCGGATTCAAGGCCAAGTACGCTGTGCCCAATTCGTAGCTTGCAGCCGCGTCATCCGGCTTGGCTTGGAGCGCGTTTTTATAGGCGCTTACGGCGCCCGGATAATCCTTGAGCTGAAGGCTTGCCCAGCCAGCCTGATCGTAAACGAGATTAAGTGCCGGCTTCAATTTTTCCTGCATCTGTTCCGGCGTCGTCCCGGCCGGCGGCGGAATCTGCGAGAGCATCGCTGGAATCTTCAGCGCCAGGTCGCGGTCCTTCGTAAGTTCGTCGGTCGCATTGGGGTCCGTCGGTTTGTAGTATTGCGCGAAGGCCTGGATGCGGTCGAGCGCGGCCGAAGCGCGAGTGCCAATCGCGACGCTGTCCATCGCGATTAGTTTGTCGGCCACTTCCACCACTTTCTGCCAATTTTTCAGGTTTTTGTACGCGGGGATTTCGAGCTGATAGACGTATTCCATCAGGGTCGACTGAGGAAAGCGTGACACGAAGTCGTCGAAACACTTCACCTGCTGGTTCGGATCTTTTTCGTTCCGGCATGCCGTGAACGCATTGTATTCCGGCATCGTGTAAGCCGGCTTTGCTTGCTGGCCGCCTTGCGGCGCCGCTGCGGGCGCCTGGGCGTTCGCAGGCGCGGCAGACAGCGCCATCATCGCGAAACCGCCAAGCGCAATCAGAATTGTTTGTGTGTATTTTCGCATCTTCACTCGCCTGCCTCCTGGCCGCGCATTCTCGGGATTTGAACCTTTTCGCCTACAACCAAGTGAAATCGTCTGAAGACAATAAATCGTCGGGATTATAGGTAAAGCCTTCGGCGCGTGCAAGGCAAAATCGGCGCCGCCCCGCACATACTCTCTTCTCTTTGCACTTTTGTAACGCTCGTGGTCTGATTATGGGATGGTGAATGTTCGTAAAACGTCGCCTCACGGAGTTTGCCCATGCAGCCACAAAAGCCTCTCGACGGAAAAGTTGCTCTCATCACCGGTGCGAATCGCGGTATCGGCTTGGCCATCGCGCACCGTCTCGGCGCCCTCGGCGCAAGTCTGAGCATCTCAGCCAGGGATCGCAATCGGCTGGAGGCTGTAGCACGCGAGTTGCAATCCAGCACGAAAGTGGCCGCTATTCCCGCAGATCTCACCCGCACGGACGAGGTTGCAGCGCTCGTCTCCAAGACCGAGCAGGCACTTGGTCCCGTAGACATCCTCGTCAACAATGCGGGAGTCGGCACCTTCAGTCCGATTCAGGACGCATCCGAGTCAGACTGGGACACGATGTTAGACACCAACTTGAAAGCCGTGTTCCTGCTGATGAAGGCCGTCGCGCCTGGAATGATTCGACGCAGGAGCGGCCATATTGTCAACATCGCTTCCCTGGCTGGGAAGAACGCAATCCCCGGCGGGGCTATCTATTGCGCGTCCAAATGGGGCTTGCTCGGGCTCACGCGATCTGCCGCCGAAGATCTGCGTGCCCATGGCATCCGCGTGAGTGCGATCTGTCCGGGCAGCGTTGCTACCGATTTTTCGCCTCATGGCAAGAAGGATCCCGCCAAAATGCTTCAACCGGAAGACGTCGCTCACGCCCTCGAAACCCTTGTCACGCAGGCGCCCCAAAGCTTCATCAGCGAAATAGACCTCAGGCCCACACAAAAGCCCTGACGCCGGCGCGACTCAGAACCTTGTGGGTCGGCTTTAGACTCCCCGTTTAGTCGGCGTTTTGCCTCCCGCCTACCGTTTGAATCCTTATGTCTTGAGCCGCATCGAATCATTTGAATTCAAACGACCTGTGAAGGACGATGCCGACTCACTACAGGGGAACAGCCGAGGAAGAACGGGGCCTGAGCGCCTTCATAAATTTTATGCGCGCAGCCGATTCGGTAGTTGCCCGGCTGGACGCACAAATTGAGATGGGAGGACTAACGCATGGGCAGTTTGCCGTTCTGGAGGCGCTGCTTCATCTCGGCCCGTTGAATCAGCGCGATTTGGCCCGCAAGCTCCTGCGCAGCGGCGGCAATGTGACCGTTGTAATCGACAATCTGGAAAAGCGCGGCTGGGTGCGGCGCGAGCGCCAGAAGCAAGACCGGCGAATGGTCGTTGTTAGCCTCACATCAGCCGGTCGACGCCTGATCGCCCGCATTTTTCCGAGGCATGCTGCGGCAATCACAGCAGAAATGAGTCGTTTGTCACCCGGCGAGCAGGAAATGCTGCGAGCGTTGTGTCGAAAGCTTGGTGGCGTGGCAAGTGGCGGCTTCTCGGCGGGTGCATCGGTAAAAAACGCTGCGCCGGTTCAAAAGTAGCACTCCGGCAAAAGAAATCTTTCGGTTCGTCCGGAAATTAAGGAGGCAAGCCAATGCTGCAAATTCGTCCGAGTGAAGAGCGCGGCCACAACGAAATCTCCTGGCTGAATACGCGCTTCACATTTTCTTTCGACCAATACTACGACCCAGCGCACGTCCAGTTTCGTTCGCTGCGCGTGCTCAACGAAGATATCGTCGCGCCCGGTCAGGGCTTCGGCATGCATCCGCACCGCGACATGGAAATTCTTACCTGGGTTCTCGATGGTGCGCTGCAGCATCGCGACAACATGGGCAATTCCGGCGTGATTCGCCCCGGCGAGCTTCAGCACATGAGCGCCGGCACGGGTGTGATGCACAGCGAGTTCAACGCGTCCGCGAAGGATCCTGTTCACCTGCTTCAAATTTGGATTCTTCCGGAACGCCGCGGTTTGAAGCCGAGCTACGAGCAATTGGCATTTTCAGACGCCGACTTGCGCAATCAATTCGCGCTGGTCGCTGGTCCGAAAGCGCCCGTTACGATTCACCAGAACGCGAATCTTTATATCGCGCGGCTCGACGAAGGCGTCAAGGCAACGCACAACCTCGGACCCGAGCGCCACGCCTGGGTTCAAGTGGCAAAAGGCGCGGTTGTTGTGAATGGGAAGCAACTCGCGGCAGGCGACGGAGCCGCAATCTCAAACGAAACCGCACTTCGCGTTGAAGCGGCCAAACCATCGGAAGTTCTGCTTTTCGACCTCGCGTGACGGCTGTCTCGGACGTGACCGGCTTCGGCCGGTCATGTCCGAATGCAATGCCTTTGTCTGAAATCTACTCTTTCGATTTCCATTCAATGAGGCGCTTTGTCAAGACAACCATTCCGAAGATTTGCGTCCATTCGGAAACAATATTGCCGACGACGTCGCCCCACTTTCCATTCGCGTTCATGTGCGCAAATAGAATTACCCAGCCGATTCCCGTGATAAGCAGGAACAGGCTGAGCGAATGCTCGCGCAGCGTGCAGGCCAGTTGGCTGCCGTGTGGCTTTGGCGGTCTGCGGCTCTCGCGGGAGTTCTTCTCGTAAAGCCATTTCGTAGCCAGGACCGTAACGACCACTCCGGTCCAATCCGCGATTGCGTTCCCAAAAAACGAGCCGAGATGCGTCTCAGGATTGGAGAAGCTATACGCAACGAGCCATGCAATTACGATGACGGAAGCGACGATGCTCAGAGAATGGCGATGCCAGAAACTCTGCTTCTTATGATGGTGCGAAGGCGTTTGCTGCGTGTTAGCTTGCGCAGGATGCGATGCGTCGGCCATTGATTTCTCCCTTCGTGAAAAATATCACGAAAAGAGAAACTCACTCCGTCGTCTAACGGCGTTCGTTCTGCCGCAAATACGTGCAAAACGCACGGCGGGTGGCGCTCAAATTTTTGGCAGGACGATGCCGGTCTGCGACTGGTATTTCCCCTTCTTGTCCTTATATGAGATTTCGCAGGACTCGTCCGATTCGAAGAAGACGACTTGGCAGAGGCCCTCGTTAGCGTAAATCTTGGCTGGGAGTGGCGTCGTATTGCTGATTTCGAGCGTCACGAAGCCTTCCCATTCCGGCTCGAACGGCGTCACGTTCACGATGATGCCGCAGCGCGCATAGGTGGACTTGCCAACGCATATTGTCAGCACGTTGCGCGGAATCCTGAAAAATTCGACCGAGCGCGCCAGGGCAAACGAGTTGGGCGGCACGATGCAAACCGGCCCCTTGAACTCCACAAAAGACTTCGCGTCAAAGCTCTTGGGATCGACAATGGTCGAATTGACGTTCGTGAAGATCCGGAATTCGTCGGCTACGCGCATGTCGTAGCCGTAAGACGAGACGCCAAAGCTGATTACGCCGTCGCGGACCTGGCGGTCTTCAAAAGGCTCGATCATCTTGTGCTCGAGCGCCATTCTGCGAATCCACTTATCTGACTTTACGGACATTCCTACCCCCGGAATTTCGATTCCGCCATTTTTCTGATTGGGCGAGCGCGACAGTGTATCACAGGACGGCTTGACAACCCGCAAACCCCTTGTCTAGCATAGGTTTCCGGCCAAAATGAAGGTACGGGAGGATCTGTGATCAAGCTCGACATCGTGAACGCCATCCTAGCAAAGAACCCCAATGTATCCCGGACCAAAGCCGAGCAGGCGCTCGAAACCGTGTTTGAAGCCATGAAAAACGCCCTGGGGCGCGGCGAGCGCATCGAATTGCGCCGGTTTGGGGTGTTTAACGTGAAGCCCCGGAAAACCGGTATCGGCCGCAATCCTCGCACTGGGCAACAGGTGAGCATCCCTCCCGGCAAGGCCGTCCGTTTTAAACCCGGCAAGGAATTGCAAGCGCTTCCGGCCGCTGCGGCCAAGTCCTGAGGACTGCGGCCAGATCGGTTTCGCCTAAGCACGTCTTCGCCTCGCCGTTGCATCGTTCGGCTGTTGCGTTCGAGACTGCCCAGCGCACCT
>DATNBB010000139.1:0-4509 GCA_035607335.1 Binatia bacterium
GAGGCGAAGCAGAAGCGCAGACCCGGCGCTTCAAACGAATAGTACAGCGGCTTTTCTCCAAAACGGTCGCGCGCCAAAAACAGCTCGCGTTTCCGGCGGTCCCAGACGGCGAAGGCAAACATGCCGTTGAGGAACTCCGGCATCCGCTCGCCCTCTTCTTCATAGAGGTGGAGCAACACTTCGGTGTCGCTGCACGTCGAGAAAACGTGTCCTCGCGCGATGAGGTCGCGGCGCAAGTCGAGATAGTTATAAATCTCGCCGTTAAAAACGACCTCGAGAGAGCCGTCTTCGTTGCCCATCGGCTGGTCGCCCGTGCTCAGATCGATGATACTTAGGCGCCGATGTCCGAGCGCCACGCCGGCGTCGAGAAAAAAGCCATCCGAATCCGGCCCCCGGTGCGCGAGCTGGTCGCACATACGGGCGATATTCGCGCGGTCTGGTAATTCCGGGGAGCGGGTAAGAAAGCCGGCAATGCCGCACATTCGCGTAGCCGCCTACGAGGCGCTGGCCTTATGGCTCGATTCAGCCGCGTTGATCTCTTCAAACAGCCATCCCACATCGCTGTTCAACAAAGCCGCGATTTTTTCGCGGGTTTCGGGGCTGGGCTCGCGATAACCGTTCACGATTTTACTTAAGATCGTTTCATCCATGCCCAGCATCTTGGCGAGACGATTCTGCTTGATGCCCGTTCGCCAGAGTTGCAATTTCAGATTCGCATACATGGGTTCGTGCCTTACTTCGGTTTCCCCGAATAATAGTAATTCGAGTAATCAGAATTCTTCCAGAGGAACCATTCTTTGACGCAATTAACCACCACGCCCAGAAACAACTCGCGCGGAATGGTCTGCAACGCGTGCTTGTAAGCCTTCCGGTTCGTCAGATCGGGGCGCATCACCATGATCACTCCGTCGCAGGAGGCCTGGATCAGATCGTAATCCGCCACGCCCGAAACCGGTGGAGCATCGATGACCACATACTGGAAATTCGCGCGAAGATCGAGGCACAGCGATTTCCAGCGCGGCGAATCGAGGACCTCCGCCGGGTTTCTCTGAGGCCGTCCGGCCGGCAGCACGTAAAGATTTGGGATTTGGCTGGTGCGCACGATCGCTTGTTCGAGCGGAACGGCGCCGGAAACCACTTCGGCCACTCCCGGCGACACGTCGATACCCATCAATCCAGAGATGCTCGAGCGGCGTAAGTCGCCATCCACCAACAGAACGCTGACATCGTTTTTCAGAGCGAGCGCGCCGGCGATATTGATCGAGCTGGTGGTTTTTCCTTCCCCGGGAGATGCGCTAGAAATGACGATCATACGCGGTTGGGCCGGATGCTGGCTCAAGCGGGTGCGCAGAATACGATACTGTTCGCTCGCGCCCGGATGAGAACCGTCGAACGGAAGAATCGGCGCGGTCGCCACCGGCCGGATCGTCACAACGCGGATTCCTTCCGCTTGTGGAATTTCCTCGAGAGCGGCGGCGTTGGCAGGCGTGATGGCGGTTTCCGGCAGCGAGACAGCCGCCTCAGAGGGCTCATCCCCATTCGAGGGAGCTGCGTTCCCAGCGCCGTCGATCAACGGGAGACTGATCCCGGATATTTCGCCGTCGGATTTTTTCAAGGCTTCAAAAATTTTGCTCATTTGCAGTCCGAATATACGTTCAGCGCTTCCCGGCAGGCTTGCCGCGGACCGCCCAGCGCGCGAAGAACGACGGCTTCGGCTCTGGAGGCGCATAGCGGTTCAGGGTCCGCATGTCGGCGGCCCCTTGTGAAACAGGTGTTGCCGTCTGCAATCTCGGAGGCGGCAACTTCTCGTATGCCGGGGCTGAAGCCCTCGGGCGCGGCGGCTCGCGAAGAATCGCGGGTGCTGGACGCTGGCCGTTGTCAAGGTCGAGATCGCGGATCACTTCATACAGATGCTCGGGACGCACCTGATAGCTCTCGTTGCTGTAAGCAAGCAGCAGAGCGTTGTCGCAGATTGCGTTAATCACACGCGGGATGCCTCGGGAAGCCAGCGCAATTTTGGAGAGCGTGCCATCGTCGAACGGCAGCTCGCGCGCCGCTCCCGATTTTGCCCAGCGAAACTTCACATATTGCTTCACTTCGGATTCATTCAATGCCTTGATATTCAGCCGGACCGCGATGCGCTGCTTCAACTGCCGCAGCTCGTTACGATTCAGCGTTCCATTCAACTCGCTCTGGCCGGCCAACACGATCTGAAGCAGCTTCCCTTCCGGCGATTCAAAGTTAGTAAGCAGACGAATCTCTTCGAGCACTTCGGGAGAAAGCATGTGCGCTTCATCCACAATCAGCACCGGGATACGGCCGGCGTGATCGCTCTCAACGAGGAAACGCTGCAGTGAAATCAGCCGCTGCGCTTTACTCGGCCCTACATCGGGCAGACCGAACTGCAAAAGAATTAGTTCGAGGAACTCGGAAGCGGTTAGCGTCGGATTGAGCAACACGCACATATGCGCGCGCGTGGCCGGAATGGATTTCAGAATCGCAGTCAGCAGGGTGGTTTTCCCAGTGCCCGCGTCGCCAGTCAGTACCGTGAATCCCTTGCGGCTGAGAATCGCATAGGTCAGGCCCGCAAATGCCTCGCGATGCGCTCCAGTAAAGAAGAGCAACTCAGGATCCGGAGTCATCCGGAACGGGTTTTTTTTTAACTGAAAGAAGTTTTCGTACACGGTTTAGGCCGCCCGCAAATCACACTAAGTAATCCGCAATGGCTGTGGTCCAGGCGTATTTTCGCCCTGGGAATATTCGCTGGGCCCATTAAGAGCAAGCGGCAACGTGATCGCGGGTACCCGGCCCAGGATCGGCATCCCGTTCGGCAGTTCCCATTCGCCAAGGAACAGGTTTTTGCGGAACTCGAGCACGAAGCCGACCGCCAAAGCGAGACCGAACGCGATGATGGCGGACGCGCCATCGTACAGGGGGCGGTTGGGCGCCGCCGGCAGTTCCGGCGCGGTCGCGGCTTCGATCAGCGTAAATCGTTCGGATTGCTGGCGCATCTCCATATCGGTGGACATATCGGCCGTAAATTTGTGGTTGAGCAGCGATTGGTAATTCTGCCGCGAGATCTCATAATCGCGAGTCAGTTTAGCCAGATCCTGCTGGCTGACCGGTAATTGATCGAGATGGCTTTGATACTTGGCCATCTGTTTCCGAACGCTATCCTGTTCCGCTGTCCGGCGCTGGATCTCCATATCGAGCGCGGTCAACTGGTTCTTGAGAGAACCGACTTGGTCCCTTTCTTTGAGGATTTCGGGCGTCAATGGAGTCGGCGTGCTGCCGATTAAACCCGCTTCGTTCAGATCTGGCCTGCTTCCGCCCGGCACGGGAGAATTCGCGCTCTGCACGGGGGGATTGGCCGCCGCTTGCTTCTTTTCGAGCGCCTCCACTTCGGCAAGCTCGCGCTTCACGCGCTTCACTTCCGGAAAATCATCGGTGTAATGCAGCCGCAACGCCTGCAACTGCCCTTTCAGAACGTCGGAAGCCTTCGGGGCCGGCGCGGCTGTGGAACCACCTGTGCCGCCGGACCCGGACGCCGCGTCTTCCGCCGCCGCTTGCCTGGCCGCACGCTCGAGTGAGGCCAGAGAAGCCTCCGTCATGGAAAGCGAATTCTGATACAGAACTTTATTCTGTTGCGCCCGATCAATGGCGTCCTGCGAGGATTGCAGCTCAGCCTGCAGCCTTCCTTCCACTGCAATCAGAGCGTTTTCCTGCTCCGGCAGCTCGCCTGAATGTTGGAGCTTAAACTGGCTGACCTTGGCTTCCTGCTGGTCGAGGCTCTTCTTCGCGTCGTCAAGTTGTTGATCGATAAACGAGCTGGTATCCGACGCATAGCGCTCCCGCGCGCGCAGATTCTCCTCGATAAAGAGATTCGCCAGTTGATTGGCCACCAGCGCGGCCGTGGCCGGATTCGAGTCGCGGAAAAACACGCTAAAAGCGTCGGGGTTTCCCCGGCCGCCGCCCGACGATCCGGTACCTCTGGCCGTGTTGGCGCCGGTCACAATACCATGGATCAGGTGAATGCCGAGATTTTCGCGCATCTCTTCCACTAGATCTTCCATGCTGTGGGACTTACGCTCGTCGCGATAAAGTCCGTCCTGCTCGATCAGAGTTTGCAAGCGGGTACTGCTGAAAATCTGCTGCGCCAGATTGGCAAGCCGGTCCTGCAGACCGGCGGTGACCGTGGAGGGCACCATGCTGGATGGAATCTTCTGCGAGTCCACCAGAATTACGGCCGCCGCCTCGTAAACCGGAGGCAGTCTCTGAACGATCACGATACTCGTCGCGGTCAGAACGGCAAAAATAATCAGAATCAGCCATTTCTGCTTCCAGACCATTCTGGCTATCGAATAAGGCGAAAATTCAGGGTGATCGGTAGGGTTCATTTGTGCCTGAAATCTTAGGCTACGGTTTTTGCGTCCAGCCTGTCAACATCTTGTTGGCACTGAAGTACTAGGAAGAAAGGTTTAATTTTCAGTAACCTATGCCCAATGGAGC
>DATNBB010000149.1:0-12654 GCA_035607335.1 Binatia bacterium
CCCATGCGAGAAGAATTGACGCGAGTTGGATTTCGCGAGCTGCGGACCGCGCAAGAAGTCGACTCGGCGCTCAAAGAACAAAGCGGAACCGTGCTCGTGGTGGTGAATTCGATCTGCGGATGCGCAGCCGGGAAGGCACGGCCCGCTATCGCCAACGCGCTTAACAATAGCGCGCGGCCGGAAGTGCTTACGACTGTTTTCGCGGGTCAGGATCAGGAGGCCACAGCGAGAGCGCGCAGCTATTTCACGGGTTATGCGCCGTCGTCGCCATCGATCGCCCTGATGCGCGACGGTAAACTTGCATTCATGCTGGAGCGCCGCGATATTGAGACGAGCGATCCGGTTACAATCTCGCAGAAATTAAAGCAGGCGTTCGATAAGTTCTGCACACCTGCGACCGCTCGCCAGTAGCTAATTTCAGGGGCAGCAGGCTAATGCTTATACTGCGCCCAATTCGTTTCTATACCTTTGCCATCCATTTTCTTGAATTCCAGCCGGTAGAAGTGAACGGGGAACGAATCCGTGTCCGTCACGCGATGCGGCGCTTGAACGGGCATGGTGCGGCATTGCGGCTGTGACCAATCGGCATCCTCGTATTGCCGGGGTCGCGGGTTCGTTGAGTTCGCTGAATGGTCCGTGAGAGCCGCTTGCACGCCATTGATGGCAAATACCGATGGATACATGTGCCAGTGCAGAGGCTCGGTCTGGCCTGGCTGAACGGTTACCTCGAGCAGACGCACGGAATCATTTTCAAAGAGTATGTGATGGATACTGGGAGCAGCATGAACGGCCTCCAGAGCCAAAGGCCATTTCAAGATTGGGCTCTGCGTTTGCGTTTGAGCCCACGTGCCCAGCAGAAATGCGCTCACAAGAGCGGCACCGAGCACAGACACTCTTACCATCATGCGAAGCTTCATTACACAGCCTCCTTAAGAAGGAACGCCCGAGTATACGCCAGCTGCGTTCGGCCGCGGGAACTACGCAGTACGTGACGCGATTGCGCCTTGCGGCTCCTGTTGAGTGAGGCAGTGCAGCGTCCCTAAGCCCCACACCAGATCCCGTGCGTGGATGCCGATCACTTGCCGTTCCGGGAAGAGTTCATCTAGCGTTCGAAGTGCGATCCTATCGTTCGCGTCATTAAATGTGGGCACGATGACCAGGCCATTCGCAATATAAAAATTCGCATAACTTGCGGGTAGACGTTCGCCGAGCATCATTACGGGTTCAGGGAAAGGTATTTGAACAATCCGCAATGGCCCGACCGCCGGATCGCGCGACGCAAGTTCGAGACGCCGAAGATTATCCATCGAAAGAGGATGATTCTCGTCGGAAGGGTCAGGCTCAACGGCGAGCACTACGGTATCGGGCGAAACGAATCGAGCAACGTCATCGATATGGCCATGCGTATCGTCGCCGACGCAACTTGCGCCCAACCAGATCGATTTACGTGTGCCGAGCCACTCCGCAAAGACACGTTCGTATTGCTCGCGATCGAAACCGAAATTGCGTACTTGGACGTTGCTTAGCAGCCACTCTTCGGTAACCAGCAAAAGCCCTTGGCCGTTCGTTTCGATGCCACCACCTTCTAACACCATTCGTTCCCGAGTGCCGGGCCGAAGTGGCTCCAGCTTCGGAAGGCCGCTAATTTCCGCGATGGCTGCTCCAACCTTTGCGTCGCGTTTCCAGTTGTCATATTTTGCCCAGCCGTTGAACGCCCAATTCAAAAGAATTACGTGTCCATCCTGATTGATCACGCCCGTCGGAGCGCTGTCGCGCAGCCAGACGCGATCTGTGGGGATAACGTGAAGCCTGACGCGATTCATTTGGACGGCGTGAGCATTGAGCACGGTGCGGGCGCTCTCGGCAGCCTCTGCCGATTGGCAGAGAATTTCGACAGGCTCATGTTCTGCGAGAACGCGCGCGATTTCGGCGTATACCCACGGGATCGCTTCAAACTTCGTGGGCCAATCGGGTTCGTGATGGGGCCAGGCTATCCATGTGGCGCGATGGGGTTCCCACTCTGCGGGCATCCGCAGTTTCGGTGCTGAGCGGTTCATTCGGCAATGTACCGCTGCAAAATCGGGCCATAAGCATCGACCCGACGATCACGCAAAAAAGGCCAGTTGCGGCGCGTTGACTCAATCTCTGCCGGATCGCACTTTGCGACGAGCACGGCCTCTTCTTCACCGGCAGAGGCAATAAGGCGGCCGGAAGGATCGGCGATGAAGGAATTGCCAAAAAAGGTGATGCCCTCAGTGCCGGCTTCGTCTTCGTGCCCGATGCGATTTGGAGAGGCTACGAAGATTCCATTAGCGATGGCATGCGCGCGCTGCATCGTGCGCCAGCTATCTACCTGCGTCGCGCCCCACTCCTTTTTCTCCGAAGGATGCCAGCCGATTGCCGTGGGATAGAAAAGAACTTCAGCCCCGAGTAGAGCCATGATGCGCGCCGCCTCGGGGAACCACTGATCCCAGCAGATCAGCACACCAATCGTTGCGTACCGCGTCCTCCAGACTTTAAAGCCAGCGGCATCGTGCGATGGCGTCCCGCTCGAGACGTCGCCCGGAGTGAAATAGAATTTCTCGTAATACAGTGGATCGTCGGGAATGTGGAGTTTACGATAAGCGCCCATGAGCGCGCCGTCGGCGTCGATTACGGCGGCCGAGTTGCGGTAAATGCCGGGTGCCTCGCGTTCGAAAAGTGGCACGATTAGGACAATCGCCAGTTCCTTTGCGAGCGCCTGCATCCGCTGCGTGGTGGGGCCGGGAATCGGCTCCGCGAGATCAAATCGATCATGCTGCTCGGCTTTGCAGAAGTATGGCGCGTTAAAAAGCTCTTTCAGGCAGATGATCTGTGCGCCGCGGCTCGCGGCGTTGCGAATGTGCTTCTCCGCTCGCACCACGTTTGCGGCAATATCCGGCGTAGCGTTATCTTGCACAATCCCGAGTGTGAATGGTGATCGTGGCATGATCGGCTCGATTGTAGCATCACTCGCTCAAAGCGTTGCGTCAGCCCGCTTCGTGCTGTAGCGATTGTGCAGGCTCTTCCAAAACTTCAGGGAAGGTCTTTCATTTTCTCCGTATACGACCTATCGATGTGCAGGCGTTAGGCTGGAGGCGCGGGAGCACTCGAACTGTAATGTCTTCCGCCTTCTAACTTAGACCCTAGACTGTATAGCTAAGTTCGAGCCGCACCTGCGAAAATTGTGGTCCCAGCGACGTCCGTACCATTCGTCCATCTTCCGAAACAATACGGGCCGCAACCTTAACGCATGTCCCTATACGCCCGTTTCGCGGCGAACCTCACGTAACTATCACCCGACGGAGAAAACGCAATGGAGCCTCGAGTAATCCTCATAAATCCCGCGCGAAAAAAGAACGTCGGGTTCAGTTTCATCGTGCCGAGGTGGCTGGTAGTAATAGCTCAAGCTACGCCGCGGAAGTTCGGCGATCCAATTTTAATCGACGAGACGATCGAGGCATTCGATCCCGCACTCATTAGGGCCGGAGACATCGTTGGAATTGGGATCGGAACGCTCAACTGCCTCGCTGGTTACAAAGCGCTTCGAGAAGCAAAAATCCGGGGCGCGAAAGTCGTGGTAGGAGGAATCCATGCCACGATCCTTCCCAACGAGGCATTGGAAATGGGAGCGGACGCAGTAGTGACGGGAGGTGGCGATATCGTCTGGCGTGACGTACTTGAGGATGCGTTCGCCGGCAAACTTCAGAAGCGGTATGACGGCGGCAGAGTTCCCGGAGAGCGATTGCTCCCAGGGCGCTGGGATCTCCTCGACACGAGCCGATACATGTGCCCATCAGTGCAAACCACCGCCGGGTGCCCGGAAAACTGTAGTTTTTGCAGCGTATGGGTGACAGAGGGCCGCGTGCCGCGACAACGGCCGACGGAGCAGATCGTATCCGAAGTGAACGAAATGCGGAGGATGGGATTTCGCGTGGTCATTTTTGCCGACGACAATTTTAATCCTGGCACGAAAGCGCGGATCGAACGCGAATCGAGTCCGTCCGTGAGGCGTATGCTCGAGCGAAACCGCGAAGAGCGGCTCCGCTTTTTCGAGGAATATGACAAACGCGTGCCGGATAAGCCGTTTGCCTTTACACAGATGACGTCGGAGATCGCGAGCGATGCCGAATATCTGAAGGCTGCGCACGACGAGGCCGGCGTCCGCGCCGCGTTGATTGGTGTCGAGTCGTTCACCGATGAGGGATTAAAAGATGTTCGCAAGGCCTGGAATAAAAAAGGCGAGGAGATGCTCGAGGTCATTCGGACGATCGAGGGGGCCGGAATATCCGTGCTCGCATCCATCATTTTCGGACTCCCAAGCGATACTCCGAATACCGCGCGAACGATGCGGGATTTTGTGGCAAGATCCGGAGCGACAGCCGCGCAATTTACGCTTTATAGCCCTTTTCTTGGGACAGTCGATACGACGGAGATGCTGCGGGATCGTGAAATAAGGGCAGCGGCACAGAACGGCGACGATACGCGCAGGCCGAAGCATTCCATTCAAATCATTGGAAAACCCGGCTATAGATTTTGGCTCGATGAGAGTCTCCCGCGGGTAGTGACGAAGCACCCAAATATGACAAAGGAGCAGATTCTTTCTGAAATCGGCACAAGCTGGAAACAGTTCTATTCAATCTTTGAGACGATAAAGCGCGCATGGCTGAAGAAGTGGAGGCTAAAAGAGAAAATATGTTTCGTCCTGCTGGAACAGGGATTCAAAAAGCTTTACGGTGGCTACGGAATTTCAGCGGATAGCGTGTCGGACAAGCGCCTCTCGGAGGCGGCGAGCGCGTCACTCAAAATAGCGATCGGATTCTACAATCGATTCTTCCGGCAAAAAACAGCGTAGCGCGGTGCAACTAAGAGGCCTTTTCTTTGGCGTAGGCAAGATAGTCCGCGTACGGGCCCTTGAAGTCTTCGATTCGGCCATCTTTGAAATGCCATATGCGCGTGGCGACTTCGTCGATCACGTCATGATCGTGCGTAACCATTAAAATCGTGCCGTCGTATTTCTGCAGCGCGACATTCAAAGCGTTGATCGATTCCAGGTCGAGATCGTTCGTTGGTTCATCGAGCACCAGAATATTCGGCTTGGCGAGCATCAGGCGGCAAAGGATCAGGCGGACAGACTCGCCTCCGGAAAGCGCCTTGGTTGGTTTCATCGCGTCATCGCCGCTGAAGAGCATCTGGCCGAGCAGGCCACGAAGCTGCTCTTGCGTGGCGCGCGGATCAAAATCGGCGAGCCACTGCATCGTCGTCGTCTTCTTATCGATCGTATGTGATCGATCCTGCGCATAATATCCCACTGCCGCATTGTGGCCCCAGATCACTTGGCCGCCGTCGATAGGGAAGTTCCTATCTGCGTCGTCAATTTGTCCCGGCGCGCTACGCACCAGCGACCGAAGCAACGTGGTCTTGCCCGTTCCGTTGCGGCCCATCAATGCGATTTTCTCGCCTCGTTCGACGCCGGCCGAAAACGGCTTCCAAACTCTCGCGCCATCGTAGGATTTCGCAACGCTCTTAATTTCCAAAGGATGCCTGCCCGATGCTTGATCCACCTGGAAGCGAATGAATGGTCGCGCGATGTTGGATTTAGCGAGTTCGGCGGTTTGCAGGCGCTCCACTTCCTTCTTGCGCGATGTCGCCTGAGCGGAACGAGTGCCGGCCGAAAAACGGGCGATGAATTCCTGAAGCTGGGCGATTTTCTTCTCGCGCTGGGCATTTTCCGTCTCGACGCGTGCGCGAACCGCGGTCTTCGCTATCACCATATCGTCGTAGCCGCCGTTGTACATGATCACGGTCTGGTAGTCGATGTCCGCGCAGTGGGTACAAACGCTATTGAGAAAATGCCGGTCGTGCGAAATCACAATGAGCACGCCTTCGTATTCGCACAAGTAATCCTGAAGCCAGTGGACCGAATCGAGGTCGAGGTGGTTCGTGGGTTCGTCGAGCAGGAGACAGGGCGGACTTCCAAAAAGTGCCTGAGCCAGCAGCACGCGGACTTTCTGGCCGCCCTGCAATTCGCTCATCTTGCGTTCGTAAAGCGAATGATCGATGTCCAGGCCGTCAAGCAGCAGCCCTGCGTCCGCCTCGGCAGTGTAGCCGCCTTCATCGCCGATGATGCCCTCGAGTTCGCCCAGACGCATGCCGTCCTTGTCGGTTAATTCCTCGTGCGGCTTCGCGTAAAGGGCTTCGCGTTCCTGTAAGGCGCTCCAGAGTGCCGCATTGCCCATGATTACCGCGTCGATGACGCGATATTTATCGAACGCAAATTGATCCTGACGGAGGATGCCCAGCTTTTTCGGGCGAGTTACATCGCCCTTCGTTGGATCGAGTTCGCCGGTCAGGATCTTCATCAGCGTGGATTTCCCCGCGCCGTTTGGACCCGTAATCGCATACCTGCGCCCGGCGAAAAACGTGCAGTTGACGTCTTCGAACAGTATTCGGGCGCCGTAGCGCATCGTGATGTTATTAACGGAGAGCAAGACCCTATAATTGTAACCATACTTGCCGTTATCTTGAAGCCGGGAATTCGCATTTGGAGACGATCCGTCATGCGAGTAAATTTAGGCGAAGCGCGTAAAAGATTTTGCGAGCTATTGCGAATTGCAGAGAGCGGACGAACGGTCACTATTTGTCGGCGCGGAATTCCCCTGATTGATCTGATAGCGACAAGGAATAGCGATCATTCAGGCGAACGTCCCAAGTCTCCCGGCGGCCGCCGTAATTCCAATAAATGATCGTAAGGGCATTTGTTTGCCCTTTCCGTTCTGCACCTGTATTCCCTCGGCTCTCGCTCACACACGCCAACTTCGCGGCGGCGCCATATGACAGGCTCTTTCATCCAACACTCTTCGTTTGACTTGCCTTGTTCCATAGCCTACACTTAGGGTTTGTCTCTACCCGAAAGGTGTAACTGGATCGATGCAGACGTATGTTCCCAAGGGCCGCGAGGCCGAAGCTTTGATGGTTGGCAAGAATTGGTTTGTGATCGATGCGGAGGACCAGGTTTTGGGCCGTGTCGCTACGCGCGTGGCGCGTCTTTTGATCGGCAAGGATAAACCGGAATACACGCCGCATTTGGACTGCGGCGATCATGTTGTGGTGATCAACGCGGAGCGCGTGAAGCTCACTGGTAACAAGATCGATCAGAAGGTGTATCGCCGGCACAGCGGATGGCCGGGCGGATTGAAGGAAGAGTCCGTGAAGTCGCTTCTGTCGCGGCGTCCGGAAGAGGTGGTGCGGGAAGCAGTGCTTGGAATGCTGCCGAAGAACAAGCTTCGCGCTCGCCGTGCGAAGAAGTTGCGCGTTTACGCCGGGAAGGAATCTCTCACTCGGCACGCCGGACAGAAACCCCAGCCTATCTCGCTATAGTTTTTCGGCCATGCGTCTCAGCCGATTAGTGTCTTCGCGCGGATTAGTGTCCGCTGCACATTTGAGGAGGAAAGTTGAGTTCTACGCCGAATTCTCTGGGAAGCAACGGAGCCAAACAGTTTTATGGCACGGGCCGCCGGCGCGAGGCGATCGCGCGCGTTTACATTAAGGCTGGCGCGGCGAAGTTTACGGTCAACGGCCGGCCTGTGGAAGATTATTTCCGCAACGTGGCGTGGCACACCGCCGCGGTCGAGCCGTTGAAGTTCACGCAGATGCTCGATCAGCTCGATGTTCGCGCCCAGGTAAAGGGCGGCGGCGTGGGGGGACAAGCCGGAGCGGTCCGCATGGGGCTCTCTCGCGCGCTTTCGCTGCTCAATCCGGAACTGCGTCCCTCGCTGCGCAAAAATGGTTTTCTGACGCGCGATCCGCGCATGAAGGAACGGAAGAAGTACGGACAGAAGGGCGCGCGTCGTCGCTTCCAGTTCAGCAAGCGGTAATTTGTTGTAAACGTCCGGCCGTAAGGCCGGACGAATCTCACGGCCGGCAAGGAACCGGCGAAAAAGGATGCTGTTCGGGCCAGTCGCCCAGCGGCAAGTCCGAAATCGAAGCATCCCTTCGACAAAAGGAGGTACTTTGGCAGTCGAAATTACAATGAAAGAGCTTCTGGAGGCGGGTGTTCACTTCGGCCACCAGACGCGCAGATGGAATCCGAAGATGAAGGAGTACATCTTCGGCGAACGCAATGGCATTCACATCATCGACCTGCAGAAGACTTTGAAGATGTTCCGCGACGCGGCCCGCTTTGTTTCCGAACGCGCCGGTCAAGGCAAGAGCGTTCTTTTCCTCGGTACGAAGCGTCAGGCACAGGAAGCCATCAAGGAAGAAGCCGAACGCTGCGGAATGTATTACGTCAACCACCGCTGGCTCGGCGGCACGCTCACCAACTGGGTCACGTTACAGAAATCGATCAAGCGCCTCAAGCTATTGAAAGCCATGATCGACGACGGCCGCATGGCTGCGCTTCCGAAAAAAGAAGCGGCGCGCCTTGAACGCGAGCTGAAGCACCTCCAGCAAAATTTCGCGGGCGTCGAAAGCATGGCGACGATCCCTGACGTAATGTTCGTTATCGACCCGAACTCCGAGGTTATCGCTGTGCGCGAAGCGCGCCGCATGGGGGTAACGGTCGTGGCGATCGTGGACACGAATTGTGATCCCGGCCTCGTTGATTGGGTCATACCGGGCAATGATGATGCTCTTCGCGCCATTCGCCTGTTCACATCGAAGATTTCTGACGCGGTAATCGTTGGGCGCCAGTCCTTCGAGCAGACGCAGATTGCGGACAACAAGGCGGCGGGCGATTTGGCTGGCGAGGAATCACCAGAATACGTCGATACGAGCGCGTACGAAGTTTACGAGAAGCAGGAAGGTGATTTCGTCGAGGGCGAGCCTGTCGCGGATGCGGAAGTTATGCCTCCGGAGGAAGCCTCCGTGCAGTACGGGTCAGAGGAGAGCGGCCATCGCAGGTAGGCGCCGGGTTTCGGAACGAACTCCTGGTTGCCTTCATCAATCCGGCGCTTAGCGGCGTCTAATAACTGGAAATATCGAAGCATCCCAAATAGAAGGAATGAGTGCATCTTATGGCTACACCTGAGAAGAGTATCCCGGCCCAACTTGTGAAGGAGTTGCGCGATCGCACCGGCGCGGGATTTTCCGACTGCAAAAATGCGTTAACGGAGTCCGGCGGCGACATCGAACAGGCCATCAATCTTCTGCGGAAGAAAGGTCAGGCCGCTGCTGCGAAAAAGGCGCAGCGCGCCACATCGGAAGGCATCGTCGGATCCTACATTCATGCCGGCGGGAAGATCGGTGCGATCGTGGAAGTAAACTGCGAGAGCGATTTCGTGGCGCGCACAGAAGATTTCCAGCGCCTGTGCCATGACCTTGCCATGCACGTTGCTGCTACAGATCCGCGATTTTTGCGCCGCGAGCAGGTAACGCAAGAGATTTTGGATCGCGAACGTGAAATTTTCCGCGAACAGGCGAAGGCGACCGGCAAGCCCGATCCGGTGATCGAAAAGATCGTCAACGGTAAGATGGAGAAGTTCTACGAGGAAAACTGCCTCTATGAACAGCACTTCATCAAGGACGAAGGCCTCACAGTCAAAGAGATGGTGGACCAGTTGATCGCCAAGATCGGTGAAAACATTTCCATCCGCCGCTTCGCACGCTTCAAAGTAGGCGAAATGGATAGCGTATCGCAACCGCCCGCTTCCGAGGCGGAAGCTGTTCCCGCAGTCTAGCTCAAACGTAATTTTGGGGGCGCAAAGATGCTCGCTGAGAGCAGACCAATTGCGCCCCTTTTTTACTTTGTGTATTCCGAAAGCGCGTGCTCAACCGCGAATCTCTGCTAAAATGCCTCTGCCTGCGAGCACGGGGCAAGGACACAGACGCCACTCTCCATGACGAGTTCCGACGCCCCCGTACGATCCGCCGAAACCCGCACCGCGCCGAATTACCGGCGCATCGTCGTTAAACTTTCCGGCGAATCCCTCTCTGGGCCGGATGAATTCGGCATCCATGCGCAGACGATCCACGACATTGCGCGCGAAATAAAAGAAGTAAACGAACTCGGCGTGCAAGTGGCCATTATGGTAGGCGGCGGAAATATTTTCCGTGGTGCGCGCCAGGGCGGGCTTTCCATTGACCGTGCCACAGGCGATTACATGGGCATGCTCGCAACAGTGCTCAATGGGCTCGCGCTTCAGGACACGCTGGAAAAATCTGGATGCCATACGCGTTTAATGAGCGCCATAGAGATGCACGAGGTCGCGGAGCCGTTCATTCGCCGCCGTGCCACTCGGCATTTGGAAAAGCAGCGCGTGGTGATTTTTGCCGGCGGCACGGGCAATCCATATTTTTCCACGGACACAGCCGCCGCTCTACGCGCAATGGAGATTAAGGCGCAGGTCATTTTGAAAGCCACGCGGGTGGATGGTATCTACGATGCGGACCCCGAAAAGGTGGCCAATGCGAAGATGTTTGAGCGCATTAGCTATCTTGACGTCTTGCAAAAGGGACTTTCCGTGATGGATTCCACGGCAATCTCACTCTGCATGGACAACAAAATGCCGATCGTCGTCTTCAATATGAACGTGCCCGGAAATTTGAAGCGCGTCGTGATGGGTGAACGCGTAGGTTCCGTAGTCGAAGCCGCATAGTTTCGTCAGCATGTAAGGCATACGCCTGCGCTTCTGTGGCAGGCTTGCTGCGCAGCACTTTTCGAATACAATAGGCCCGAATTGGAGGCAGGTCGCTCAATGACTGTTACCAATAGCAAAGAAGCTTTGGCGCAAGCGAAGGCGCGCATGGAAAAAGCCGTCGAAGATTTTCGCAAAGAACTCGGCTCGATTCGAACCGGCCGCGCCAGTGCATCGCTGCTCGATCAGATTCGCGTGGATTATCACGGAACGCCGATGCCGGTGAATCAGCTCGGAACTGTGCACGTTCCCGATCCGATGACCATCGTTGTGTCGCCATGGGATCCTGGCGCGGTGCCTCTCATCGATAAGGCGATTCGCACGTCTGATCTTGGGCTGAACCCGGCAAATGACGGCAAGGTGGTTCGTATCCCGATTCCGCCGTTGACGGAAGATCGTCGCAAGGACTTGGTAAAGCACCTCCACAAGGTTCTCGAGAACCACCGCACGGCGGCGCGCAACATCCGGCGCGATCAGAAAGAAGCGATCGAGCGTCTTGAAAAAGACAAAAAAATCAGCGAAGACGATAAGAAGCGTTCGCTCGAAGAGCTTGAAAAGCTGACCCATTCCGAAACCAAGAAAATGGAAGATCTCTCCGCTGCTAAAGAAAAAGAAGTGATGGAAATCAAGTAGTCAAACTAGGGTTTTCCTTATCCTGAGGCTCGCCCGAACAGGCGAGCCGAAGGCTCTCTCTTTTCATCTGCGTCGACTTTCCGCCTCATGTCCATTTTCAAAGCCACATGGTTTCCTCTTCCTCCGCAACTCCGCCAAACGTAAACTGAATCGCCGATGGAATTCTCCCGCCCCAGCAAGACCGCAAACCGTGTAGCGATGCGCCGCGCGGCGCATCAACTACTCGACAATCCCAAAGTACTCGATGACCCTATCGCCATTCCGATCCTCAGCGACGAATCGCGTGCGAACCTTACGAAAGAACCATCGTTCATGCCTGCGGTTGCCGCGAAATATATGCGTGCATTTATGGTCGCCAGAAGCCGGTTCGCTGAAGACGAACTCGCGCGCGCGATGCAACGCGGCGCCACGCAATATGTGATCCTGGGCGCCGGCCTTGACACATTTGGTTATCGCAATCCTTATCCCGAATCCGCACTGCGCGTTTTTGAGGTCGATCACCCCGCCACTCAGGCTTGGAAGCGCGAAAGGCTCGCGGCAGCAAACATTTCGATTCCATCGTCTCTCACCTTCGCGCCGACCGACTTCGAGCACTGCACGATTAAGGAAGGTTTGCGGGCCGCAGGTTTCGATCCGGGCAAGATCAGCTTGTTTTCGTGGCTTGGTGTGATTATGTACCTCACGCGCGAGGCTGCCATGAATACTTTGAGATTCATCGCCTCCATGCCCAAGGGCAGCGGGGTTGTTTTTGACTACTCAGTGGCGCGTGAATCGTTGAATGTGTTCCAGAGGATCGCCCTGGACCGCCTCATGCGTCGCGTGGAAGCTGCTGGCGAGCCGTTCCGTCTCTTTTTCGATCCTGCGGACCTTGCACACGAGCTGCACCAACTTGGCTTTGCCTTGATCCAAGATCTCGGCGTTGACGAGATCAACCAGCGGTACTTTGCCAATCGCACGGACAGCCTGCGCGTCGGCGGCGGCCTGGGGCGCTTAATCTCCGCCACGCTGTAGCGTTTTCTACGATGCGACTTCTTCATCCTGCATACACAATCTGCCTTATCGAACGTGCGCAGCGGTCGCGCGAGAATCAATCGCAAATTACGCGTAGTACCCGGCGGTTTCGGACCGAAAGAGAGGCTTTATGGCGCGCAGCACGGGAGCAAAAATTACTTGGACTGTGCTCGGCTCCGCCGCGTGTGCGGCCGCAGCACTATTTACGCTGAAAAAGTCGCCGCAATTTCGTTTGGACGGCAAGGTGGTCTTTGTCACCGGTGGATCACGCGGGCTGGGCCTTCTGCTTGCGCGCGAATTTATGGACCGCGGAGCCACGGTTGCCGTTTGCGCCAGGGATGAGCAGGAATTGACG